>JBBSPE010000015.1:0-48621 GCA_038259155.1 Gemmatimonadales bacterium | reverse complement strand
GGCCACCGCACCGCCCCCGCCTTATGTTGTCCCAATGCCTGAACACTCAAGATTCCGAACCACGCTGATCCGGGTGATGAGCGTGCAAGTGGTGGCGCTTGTACTGCTCTGGTGGCTGCAGTCCCGCTACGCGAGCTGACCCGGATGCATTGGATCAACTGGGTCGTGCTGGTTGCCTACATCACCTATGTGGTGTGGGACGGGCTCCGGCGGACGAAGGGCACCACCAACATGGAAGGCTACTTCCTCGCCAACCGGAATCTCCCGTGGTGGGCGGTGGGGTTGAGCGTGATGGCTACGCAGCTGTCGGCGGTGACGCTCATTGGCACCACCGGACAGGGCGCCACGGACGGCCTGCGTTTTGTGCAGTTCTACTTTGGGCTGCCGCTGGCCATGGTCATTCTCGGCGTGACGCTGGTGCCGTTTCTGCACGGCGCCAAGGTGTACACCGCCTACGAGTATCTCGAGCGCCGGTTTGACGCCAAGACGCGCTCGCTCACGAGCTTTCTCTTTCTTATCTCGCGCGGCATGTCGGCGGGCACCATCATCGCCGCGCCGGCGGTGGTGTTCTCCGCCGTCTTCGGCTGGGATCTCACGTGGTCAGTCGCGCTCATTGGCGCGCCCACGGTGCTCTACACCGTGCTGGGTGGAGTGCAGGCCGTCACGTGGGCCGACGTGAAACAGATGGTGGTGATCGTGACCGCACTCGCGGCCATCATTGTCGTGCTGCTCATGCGCATGCCCATTCCGCTCGACGATGCGCTCACCGTGGCTGGTGCCACGGGAAGGCTGCAGGTGTTCGACTTCTCGTTCGACCTCACCAAGACGTACACGTTCTGGAGCGGCGTGCTTGGCGGCACGTTCCTCATGCTCTCGTACTTCGGCACCGACCAGAGCCAGGTGCAGCGCTACCTCACCGCGCGTTCGGTGGATGAGGCGCGCAGTTCGCTGCTCATGAGTGCGTACTGGAAGATTCCGCTTCAGGCGCTGGTGTTGCTGGTGGGTGTGGGTGTGTACCTCTTCTATCTGTTCCAGGCGCCGCCGCTGCTGTTCAATCCAGCGCACGAGCGACAGGTGCGCGAGGCAGCCGCGGTGGAATACGCGGCGCTCGAGCAGCGATTTGCGGAGGCGGGCACCGCGCGTGAGGCCAGTGCGCGCGATGTGGTCGCGGCGCGTGCGGCGGGCGACCAGTCCGGAGCGTCCGCTGCCTTGCAGGGATTTCGCGACGCCGAGGCGGCGGTGAATGACGTGCGCACCGAAGCGTTGAGCACGGCGGAGCGGGTGACCGGCGAAGCGTCGCGCGACGTGAACTACATCATTCCTCGTTTCGTTCTCGATCAGTTGCCGATCGGGCTCGCGGGCATCTTTCTCGCCGCGGTGCTCGCGGCGGCCATGTCGAGCATTGCGGCCGAGCTCAACTCGTTGTCCACGGCCACGGTGATTGATTTCTACCAGCGGTGGTTCAAGCCGGTGGCAAGTGACGCGCACTATCTGAAGGTGTCGAAGATCTCCACTGCGATCTGGGGTGCGTTTGCGTGTGTAGTGGCCACGTATGCGGCAACGCTGGGTTCACTCATTGAAGTGGTGAACCGATTCGGATCGTTCTTCTACGGGTCGATTCTGGGGGTGTTCCTGCTGGCCATGATTCCGCGGGCCCGGGCGCTCGGTGCGTTCGTCGGGTTGATCGCGGGCATGCTCGTGGTGGGGGCCGTATCGTTTGGTGCGCCGAGTGTGAGCTTTCTCTGGCATAACGTGATCGGCGCAGTCACGGTGGTGGTGGTGGGGTTGGTGCTCGGTGGACCAAAGCCGGCGGGCGACGCGTAGGCACGCGGCGAAGGGCCGCGACCGAGGGCTGCGGCGCCAGGCAGCGCCCGCGGCATTCCTCGCGATGTCCGAAAACGGCCAGCCAGCGTCATCGTGCCGGGCTATCATTTGGGCATGACCCACCTGCACGACGCCCACTGCTACCAGGCGCTCAGCGCCCGGGACGCACGCTTCGATGGCCTCTTTTTTGTTGGCGTGACGAGCACGGGCATCTACTGCCGCCCCGTCTGCACCGCCCGCACACCACGCGTCGAAAACTGTCGATTCTTCGCCAGCGCCGCCGCCGCCGAGCGACGCGGATTTCGACCGTGCCTGCGCTGCCGACCCGAGCTCGCGCCGCATCAGGCGAACGGCGCTGGAACGGAGACCGTGCGCGTGTCCCACGCGCCATCCGGAATTTCATCCGGGCTTTCGTCAGTCGGGCCATCCGACATCGCAAACGTCGACATCGTGCGACGCCGCGCTCGGGTCGCCGGCCTGCGCATCGCCAGCGGCGCCCTCGACGCCGGCTCCCTCGACGACTTGTCCACCGAACTCGGCACCTCCGCCCGCCACCTGCGCCGCATCGTGGAACAGGAGTTTGGCGCCTCACCCGTGGCCCTCGCGCAAACACGCCGACTGCTCACGGCCAAACAGCTGCTCTCGGACACGACGCTCCCCATGGCACAGGTCGCGCTCGCGAGCGGCTTTGGGAGCCTGCGTCGGTTCAACGCGCTCTTCCAGAGTCGCTACCGGCTCGCGCCTTCCGCGTTGCGGCGCACCATCACAAACTCGAGCGCCAACGCGCGGGCGCGCGCTGAGCGAGGTCACGACCCACGCGTTGTCCGCGACGCCGAGTTCATTCCGCTGTTCCTCGGACTCCGCCCGCCCTTCGACTGGGCGAGTCTGGTCGGGTTTCTGGCCGGACGCGCCATTCCCGGCGTCGAGCGGGTAGACGGCGCACCCGGATCGTCAGCTTGCTACACGCGGATCATTCGCCTGCATGGGCACGTGGGCGTGGTGCAGGTGAGCGCGCCCACCCCGTCCGACAGCCGGCGCCTCACCGTGCACGTGTCCCTGTCGCTGCTGCCCGTGTTGGTGCCGTTGCTCGCGCGACTCCGGCACCTGTTCGATCTGGACGCGTCGCCCACGGTGATCGCCGAGCACTTGGGCGCCGACCCGATGCTCGCCGCTGTCGTCGCCACGAGTCCGGGACGGCGCGTGCCCGGCTGCGTGGACGCCTTTGAACTCGCCGTGCGCGCCGTGCTGGGCCAGCAGGTGAGCGTGCGCGGGGCCACCACGCTGGCGGGTCGCCTGGTTGCGGCGGTCGCCACCCCGCTGCCAACCGCCCTGCGCGAGATCGCAGCTGGTTTGCACGCGCCCAACGAGGACGCGTTCAATCGGCCATCGCTCACCCACGAACCCATCGCCGCCCACCGACTCGCCGATGCCCCGCTCTCCCTGATCACCGGCATCGGCCTGCCGCGCGCACGCGCCCAGTGCCTGATCACGATGGCCCGCACGGTGGCCGATGGGGGGCTGGCCGTGCTGGCCAATCCCGACCTCGCCGATGTGAGCTCGCATTCGGCCACGCGCCGCTTCGAGGATGAGTTCACGGCGCTGCCGGGCATCGGGCCGTGGACGGCGCACTACGTGGCCATGCGCGCGCTGCACAGCCCGGACGCGTTCCCCGACGGCGACTTGGTGCTGCGAAAGGCTGCTGGTGGAGTGTCCGCCAGCGCACTGCGAGCCCGGGCGGAGCGATGGCGACCGTGGCGTGCGTACGCGGCGATGCACCTCTGGGCGTCGTGGGCTAGCGCGGGATAGCGCGCGCGATTTCGGTGGCCTTGCACGTTTGCCAGACCGCTATGCTGCACGCAGACCCGTCCCCCCACAACCGCCCTGTCCACCCACTCTGCACGATCACCCAGCCGCCGATGACCTCCTATTCAATAGTTGCGACGCCCGTTGGCGACCTGCTGCTCACCGCCTCCGAGACGGCGCTCACCCGCCTGCTTTTTCCTCGCGCTGACGGCACACACGACATCAAAACCGACTGGCTGGCCGATGACGCCTTGAGCACCGGAGCCTCGCCCATCCTCGCCGCCGTGCGCCGCCAGCTGTCCGAGTATTTCGCTGGCGTTCGTCAACAGTTCAACATTCCGCTCCACGCCACAGGAACGGTGTTCCAGCAGCGTGTCTGGCAGGCCCTGCGCGACATTCCGTACGGCGAGACCATCGCGTACGGCACCCTCGCGGAGCGCATCGGCAATCCCAAGGCCGTGCGCGCGGTGGGTCTGGCGAACGGGCGCAACCCGATCAGCATCATCGTGCCATGCCATCGCGTGATCGGCGCCAACGGCAGCCTCACGGGCTACGGCGGGGGGCTGGAGCGCAAGACACTTCTACTCGACCTCGAACGCCACGCCGGCTGACCGTCACGGGATCAGGGCAATGGCGGCGGCCAGCTCAGCGAGCCGCACCGGCTTTTCCACGATGGTCACGTCGGCACGCGACAGAAACTCGGCGTGTTCCTCACTCACCGCGCCACCCGTCATGATCATCATCGCTCGGCGCAGCACCGGATGTCGGGCCGCGAGTGCGTCCGCCAGTTCGAGTCCTGAGACGTTCGGCATCATCAGGTCGGACAATACAAGGTCAAAGTTGCCCTCGTCCGCCAGGCGCAGCGCCTGATCGCCATCGTGGGCTGTCGTGACCTCGTGCCCGAATCGGCGAAGGCCTCGCGCGAGCACGCTGACCAGTGCCAGTTCGTCGTCCACGATCAAGATGCGCCGCGGCTTGCCGGTGGCCGCCGCAACGGGAAGTGCGGTGATCGCTTGACCAGTGGTTGCGTGTTCGCCCCCTGAGGGCGTGGCCGACACGTGCCCGCCGTCTCCCGCGCCCGACGCCGCCGGCAGTAGAATCTCCACCACGGCCCCACCGCCCGCATCAGCAGCATTCCGCAGGATCAGCGAACCCCCGTGCGCGCTCACGAGCCCGTGCGTCACGAAAAGACCCAGACCCGACCCGCCCTCAGCAACGCGCGTGGAGACGTAGGGTTCACCCAGTCGTGGCAGCAGCGACTCGGGGAAACCCGGCCCGTTGTCGGAGAGGCGGATGCAGGCGCGTCCGTCACTCGTGGTGCTGGTGGCGATGCGGATACGGGCCGCGCGCCCCGATTGGGGGGCCATGAACGCCTGCGCGGCATTGACCAACGGATTCACCACGCACTGTACCAACTGCCCCTCGTCGCCGAGCACGGCTGGGACCGCCGCCAGGTCCGCCTCGATCAGGGCCACGCGGCGCACCTGCGGCTCGGCGATGCGGATGGCCGTGCGCACGACTTCGTGCAGGTCCACACGCTCCACGGTCTCGGAGGCCGCACCATACCGTCGCAGCCCCTCGACCACGCGCGCAATCCGAGCCGCGCCCTCGAGCGCATTGGCAAGCGCGGCTCTCCCACCCGGTAGCGCCTGACCGGCGCCCTCCGCCTCAAGCTCCTCCAGGCTGGCGAGCAGGTATTGCAACGGATTGTTGATTTCATGACCAACCCCGGCAGCGAGCCGGCCAAGCGCCGCCAACCGCTGCTGCTGGAGCAGCGACTCGCGGGCGGCGTCACGCTCGCTGGTGCGCTCCTCAACCTCGCTGGCGAGCGCCGCGCTGAGACGGGCGAGCCGGCGCGCGTCGTCCGAGACGCGTCCCAGGAGCTGGCTGGCCAGCGGAACCACGATAAAGAGGTAGCCGAGGTCGGACAGGTAGTAAAAAGGGACAATGCCAGCGGCCACCAGCACTTCCTCCACGATGCAGACACCGAACAGGAGAAAGCCGATCAGAATCCCCCGCGCGCCCGGCAGACCGAGTCGGGCCCGCCGCCAGTACTCGGCACCACAGAGAACGAGAATGACCAGGATGGTGGCCGCCAACAGGTTGCCGATCGGCGACAGCACGAAGGCAATGGTCGGGACACCACGCACGCCCAGCGGCACCGCGTACACCGCCCCCTGATCGGTGACCAATCCGCCAATCGCCACGACAGACGTGCTCGCCAGGACCCCCAGACCCAGCCTTCGCGCCCACCGGGGCAGCGATTGCCACGAGCTGTCCGAATCCGCGAAGGTGAACCACAGCCAGAAGCATCCATGGATGGCGGCGACGACGAGGTTGATCTCGAAGATCCACCGGAGGGCGGGCGCCTCGTTGCTCAGCAGGGTCGCGACGAGGTTCACCGCGCTGTAGGCACCGGCGCTCAGGGCGATCCAGCCCATGAGCCGGATCCGCGACCAGCCCGGCGCCCGGGCGATCAGGAACATGACCGCGGCGCTGGCGACTTCGAGCGACAACGCGACCAGCGCGAGCGCCGTAGGAATAAACATCAGGACCTGCGTTCTGGTCGCATCGCGAAAAAACTTCCCTTGGTTTTACGGTAGTCAGGCTCCCCGATGGTTGTCCTGCCCAGCGCGCGGGCGCTACGTTAGCGCGCAGTTGGGTTCTTCCAGTCACCTTCCCCAGATTCATGACGACTCTTCCATCCCTCCGCATCAGGCGCGGCGCGCTGTTGACGGCCGGCTTCTGCCTGCTCGGCACAAGCGCTACTCGCGTCGCTGCCCAAACCATTGATTCGGCCACGATTGCCGGCATGGAATGGCGCAACGTGGGACCTGCCAACTTCATGGGCCGCCTGGCCGACGTGGTCGGCATTCCCAGCCCTTCCAAAACCATCTTCGTGGCGGCCGCCGGCGGCGGCATCTGGAAGAGCATGAACAACGGGATCACTTGGCGCCCCGTGTTCGACGACAAACGCGTGATCTCCATGGGCAACCTGGCCATCGCGCCGTCCGACACCCAGCAGGTGTGGGCCGGCACGGGCGAGCCCAACTCGCGCAACTCCATTGAGCCCGGCGCCGGCATCTACAAGTCCACCGACGGCGGCATTACCTGGACGCTCAAGGGCCTCGAGAAGACCGAAGCCATCGGGCGCATCGTGGTGCACCCCACCAACCCGAACATCGTGTACGTGGCGGCCCTGGGCGCCACGTGGCGTCCGAACGCCGAACGCGGTCTGTACAAGACCACCAACGGCGGGGATTCGTGGGAACTGGTCAAGTTCGTGAGCGATCGCGCCGGCTTCATTGACGTGGCCATGAGCCCGCGTGATCCGAATGTGCTGTTCGCGTCCAGTTGGGAGCGCTACCGCACGCCGTACTCGCTCAAGAGCGGCGGGCCGGGCTCCGGCCTCTGGACGTCCACCGACGCCGGTGCCACGTGGACGGAAGTGAAGGGCAATGGCTTCCCCACCAGCACCAAGGGACGCATCGGTCTCGACATCGCCGACAGCAACCCCGACTACATCTACGCGCTCGTGGAAGCAGCGGCCGACAGCAAGGACGGCAGCTATACGCCGTCCCGCAGCCCGGCCAACAGCGGCCTGTATCGCTCCACGGACGGCGGCACGTCGTGGACCAAGATGAACGACGTGAACGTGCGTCCGTTCTACTACTCGCAGGTGCGTGTGGACCCCAAGGATCCGGATCGCGTGTACTTCTCGTCCACGCAGCTCCAGATGTCCGACGACGGTGGCAAGACCACGCGCAACGCGGCCCAGTCGGTGCACGTGGACGATCACGGTCTGTGGATCGACCCGGTGGATCCGGAACGCTGGTACCTGGCCAACGACGGCGGCATCGCGATCACGTATGATCGCGGCGGCAACTTCACCCAGCCGCAGAACCTGCCCATCGCGCAGTTCTACGAAGTGAGCTTTGACATGGCGGTGCCGTACAACATCTGCGGCGGTGCGCAGGATAACGGCACATGGTGCGGTCCGAGCCGGCGCCGCAGCGGTGACACGCCGCTGTCGTACTGGTTTACGATTGCCGGTGGTGACGGCTTCTATGCCGCGCAGGACCCCACCGATCCGAGCATCGTGTACGGCGAGTCGCAGGGGGGCAACGTGTCCCGCGTGAACCTGCGCACCGGTGAGCGCAGCAGCTTCCGCAAGCCGGGCTGGCAGGAACGCTATCAGCAGTGGGAAGACTCCATCGCCACGCTGCAGGGTGATCCGCTGGTAGCGCCCTCGCGCGCCGTGGCCACGAGCATTCGCGCACTGCGCGTACAGCAGGCCAAGGACTCGGCCGACATGCAGATGCGCTACAACTGGAACTCGCCGTTCTTCCTCTCGCCGCACAACCCGTCGGTGGTGTACTTCGCCGGCAACAAGGTCATGAAATCGATGGCGCGAGGTGATGATCTGCGCGTGATTTCGGGCGATCTGTCCAAGAATCTCACGGCCAAGGTCGACACGTCCGAGAATCTCACGGGCGGCATCACGCTCGACGCGACGGGTGCCGAGACGTACGGAACGATCGTGGCGCTGGCGGAGAGCCCGGTGAACCCGGGTCTGTTGTTGGCAGGCACGGACGACGGCAATGTGTGGAAGTCCGTGAACGACGGCACGACGTGGGAGAATCTGTCCGCGAAGATCGCGCCCATGTTGCCGAATGGCGGCGAGGTGTATGTGTCGCGCGTGGAAGCCTCGTCGCACGATGCCGAGACGTTCTACGTGGCGTTCGACAACCATCGGTGGGGTGATTTCAAGCCGTACCTGTTCGTCACCAACAACGGGGGCGCGTCGTTCCGCTCGATCGTGAACAACCTGCCCACGGGCGGGCCTGGTGACTTCCTGCACGTGGTGCGCGAAGATCCGCACAACCGCGACCTGTTGTTCGTGGGTACGTCCATTGGCGTGTACGCCTCGCTCGATCGTGGCAAGACGTGGTCGCGCTTCATGGCCGGCATGCCGAGCGTGCCGGTGTATGATCTCAAGATCCACCCGCGTGATCACGATCTCATCGCGTCCACGCACGGTCGCGGCTTCTGGATCGCGAGCATCGCACCGCTCGAGCAGATGACGTCCTCGGTCATGGCCTCGGCCGTGCACCTCTTCGAGCCCTCCACGGGCTACCAGTGGGGTGAATCACCCACGCTCGGCGCCAGCGGCAATGGCAACGCGCAGGGCTTCTTCACCACGCCGAATCCGTCGTATGGCGCGTCCATCACGTACAAGGTCGGCGCCGGCAAGACGGGACAGGCCCGCATCTTCATCGTGGACGCCCTCGGTGACACCGTGCAGCGGCTGACGGGTCCCACGCGTCCCGGCGTGCACACGGTGAACTGGACCTACGGCATCACGGGCGGCGCGTCTGGCGATGCGGAGCTCTCGCCCAGCGCACGGCGTGACAGCATTCTGCGCGCGGTTCGTGCGCCCAAGGTGCTCGATTCGCTCACGGCCGCGAAGTACGACAGTTCGGCCCTCGCCACTGCGCGGACGCTGCTCGGCAACCAGGCGGGTGGGGGTGGCGGTGGTGGGGGCGGCGGCGGCGGTCGCGGTGGCGCTGGCGGCGGAAACGGCGCCTGCGAGCGTCCGCTCACGCAATTCGACACGTTCTGCGCGCGTCCCGCCGAAGCGCCACTCCCGCGTGCAGGCGCACCGGCCGGCGGTGGCGGCAACAATCAGCGCGCGCTGTTTCAGGCTGCAAGCCAGCCGGAAGTGCGGAAGATTTTCGAGCTCATCGGTATCGCGGCACCGGCCGGGGGCCGCGGTGGATTCGGTGGGTTCGGTGGCGGCGGTGCCTCGGCCACCACGGGCGACTACGGCGTGATCCTGCAGATCGGCGACACCGTCGTGCGTCAGAAGCTGCGCGTCGAGGACGTTGGACCCTCTGGCTGGGTGCGCATGCTCGGCGCCGATCCGCAGTAGCCTGTCAGCGACACCGTCACGCGTTGTGCAGGGCCTGCGCGCTCCGACCCGATCTCCGGGCCGGAGCGCGTTTGGCTTGTGCCACCTGTTGGCGGCACGTTACGATCTGCGGGGCTTTTCCACGGCACTCCTTCTGCCCGCCCCAGCGCGGCGTCGGCCACCACCAGCGCCCAGGAGGTGAGGGCGCTGCTCGCGGCGCGGGCCGCGGCCGAGGTTGTGACGGGCGTCGCATCGGCGCGCTTTCGCCTGTTGTACGACGTGTATCATATGCAGGTGATGGAGGGCGACATAATCGCGACCATCGGCAAGTACAAGGACATCATCGCGCGCTATCACACCGCCGGCGTGCCCGGCCGCCACGAAATCAACGACATGCAGGAACTGAACTACCGCCGGATCGCGCAGGTCATCGGGGATACCGGGTTTGATGGCTACGTCGCCCATGAGTTCCTGCCGCAGCAGGAGCCGATCGGGTCGCTCAGAGCGCCTGCGATCCTTTGCACCGCATGAGCGACGTGCCTTCCGGTCACCGCATCACCGACTCGGCCACAGACCCAGCGCTGCGTTTCCAGCGCGCGGCACTGTTGCTGCTCGTGGCGGGTATCTCCGCGCTGTTTCTGCAGATGGTTGCCGGTTTCCTGCTGGCCGTGATGCTGGCCGCAATTCTGGCGGGCATGTGCAATCCCGTCTTCGCTCGACTCAAGCGCAGATTCGGCGGTCGTGAGAATTGGGCGTCGCTCGTCACCATCCTGCTCGTGCTGTTGGGAGTGGTGGTTCCGCTCGCCGCGTTCCTTACGTTGGTGGTGGCAGAGTCTGTGTCGCTCAGCGAGTCCATATCGGAATGGGTGAAGGGCGACCCTGATCGTCTGGATCGCATTCGCGAGTGGGCGCAGCGGTTGCCGTTTGCTGACCGTCTCATTCCGGAGGGCGAGGCGCTCGTGAAGCAGTTGGGCGAGCTTGCCGGACGCGCCGGCCCGTTGCTGGCCGGACAGGTTGCGGCGCTTGGACGCGGGACGCTGAGCTTCACGCTGCAGCTGTTCGTCACGCTGTATGCGATGTTCTACTTCCTCGTGGACGGCAAGTCGCTGTTGCGCAAGATTCTGTACTACATCCCGTTGGGTGCGGCGGAGGAGGACCAGCTGCTGGACCGGTTCGTCTCGGTCTCGCGCGCGACGCTCAAGGGTTCGCTGTTCATCGGTGTGATTCAGGGCGCACTGGCCGGCGTGGCGTTCTGGGTGTCTGGGGTGCCCGGCCCCGCGACCTGGGGGACGGCAACGATGGTCATGTCCATTGTGCCCGCGGTTGGCGGTGCTGCCATCTGGATTCCGGCCGTGATTTTTCTGTTCGCCACGGGCCAGACCGTGGCCGCCGTTGGCCTGCTCGCCTGGTGCGCGCTGGTGGTGAGCAGCGTGGACAACTTTCTTCGACCGCGCCTCATCGGGCGCGACGCGCGCATGTCGGACGTGATGATTCTTCTCAGCACACTGGGCGGCATCAGTCTGTTCGGCTTTCTCGGCTTCATCATCGGTCCGATCATTGCGGCGCTGTTTGTGACGGTGTGGCACATCTACGGCGAGGCATTCCAGGACTGGTTGCCGCGGGTACCGCCGGCGGCATTGGCGGACGTCGGTGATCTCCATCACGACGCAGATTCTGGTGACGGCGAACGAGGCACAGCGCAGTAGACGCCGCGGCGGCCACGTGGTGACGCGACTCGGCGCGGTCGTGTCAGGCCGGTGAGGCCTGGAGTCGCGCGTCGTCCGGCTTTCCGCTGCCTCGGCGGCTCAATTGCGCATAGTACACTTCGCGTAGCCCGAGGGCATTCACCTCGCACATGCTGCGCCGCTCCCCGTTGATGGACAGGTGGAACACGCACTGCGCGAGACGTTCCTGGCCAAGCGGGGTGTCGAGTTCAGGCGCACTCATGAAGTGGTGACTCACGATCGCGAGTCCGTGCACGTGGGCACGGCGCGCGAGCAGCGCACAGACGGCCCGGATGGGGTGTCCCGCTCCGAACCGCCGCATCCAATGCCACGCGAACGTCGGCACGCTGCGCGCAATGAACCCTGGCTGCGCGAGGAACACGCCCAGCAGGGTGAAAGGTGGGCGTCTGGGTGGCAGCGTCGTACACGAATCCGTGCACGAACCGGTTGCAGTCCGGGTGCCCCAGCCACTTGCGCCCCCGCTCCAGCAGTGCCGCTGCGTTGTCGTGCGATGCCAACCCTTCGGCCACCTTTCCCCACAGCGCATCGGCGGTGACACCGCCGCCGAGTCCGTCCTCTGTGCGTCCCACCTGGGCGATGGGTTGAAAGCTGATGACGTGGAACACGTCGGCGTTGCGCACGAGCCAGCGCATGACGTCCGGCACGCCGTCCAGGTTGTCGCGCGTCACGGTCATGGTGGTGGCGCTCCGCACGCGAATGCCGGTGCGCTGCATCGCGGTGCGCAGCATGTCCGCGAACTCATCACGCAGCGGATTGAGCGCTGCTTCGGTCTCGGAGGTGCTCCACTGCGCCCCCTTGCGCCCGCGCTGCGTGGTGTCCACGTGGACGCTCAGTTCGCGCAGACCGCCCTCCAGGATGAGCCGCTCGAGCAGACCGGGACGCCGGCGAAACGAATCGCCGTGCGTCATGAGCATCGGCACCAGTTCCAGGGAGCGCGCGTACTGCAGCAGCTCGACGAGCTCGTCCGGATCGCGCAGCGTGACCTCACCGTCGGTGAGCTGCAGGTTGCCCGCCGGCCCGAGCGACGGGCGCAACGCGCGCATCTGCGTCTTCAGTTCTTCCACGCTCGCAGCCGGTACGGCGTTGGCGCCGTCGCCCAGATAGCAGCCTCGGCAGGCAAAATCGCAACGCGGCATGGCGCCGATCGTGGCACCGCAACCATTGCCCTGACGGCCGAGCATCTGTCGTGGCGTCCGCAGGGCCTCAGGCAGGCGTTCCCAATTCTCGGCCAGCAGCGCGCGTGATTCCTCGCGCACCGGCGACTGCACGACATCCCAGTAGTCGCGGAAACGGAGCGGTTCGCGTGTGCGGTCGGAGTGCACAGCGGGCATCAGCGCGAGCCGCCTGTGCGCGGCCGCATGTGCGCCTGACTGTTCAGCGACCAGTCGTAGTCGGTCTGCTTCACCTGAAAATCGCCGCTCTCGAGCAACGTGCGGGTGGGCCCGGCCGGATACCACCGGGCGAGATAGCGACCAAGGGCGCGATCGTTGCCGCCAAAGTCTTCGTCGTACAGCGTGAACACGAGGCTCACGAACACCGTGCGACTGTCCACGTCCACACGATTCTTGGTCGGCGATTCCAGAATGAAGATGCGCCCCTGTTCCTGCAGCTGCGCATCCAGTCGAGCACCGGTGTACGCCTCACTCCGCAGCGGCGGACAACCGATGGCGGCACACACCAGCGCGAAGTGGATGCGCGGCTCCGCAAACTCCTTGCGGATGATGTCGTGCTCCACGTTGTCCAGCGTGAGCGTGCGACCGGCGGCGCGGACGATGGGGTCGGACCACGGACCCTTGAACTTCAGGAAGCCGAGCGTCTTGTTCACGTTGCGAATCGACTCGCGCTCGCCCTTGCCAGTGATGAGCTGGATGGTGAACGCGTTGTACACGTTGATCCAGAAGGCCAACCGTTCGGGTTCCGACAGTTTCGCGGGATCAACCACGTCGAGTGACGCGAGGTAGCGCGGAAACCGGGCGTCGGCCTTGAAGGCGTCGTAGTCCACCGCGCCGTTCACGACGTGCGCCTTGAGCATCGCGTCAAAGGCGGAGTGGTCCACGGTGGTCTGGGCGGGAAGGGCCGCGACACTGGCGAGGCCGAGAACGAGGGCGGTGGCGCCATGGCGCGCCATACGGTGTAGTGAAGGCATATAGGCCATACGTCTGGACCGCCCGCATCGGATCCCTGACCGCTCCCCTTGCCAGCGACTGGCAGTCTCCCAAGCTTGCAGGAGCGTGTCGCGGAGAGGCCGCGCCACTGATTCAGCGGGAGACACTGTACGATGAACGACGCGATGCACGACTGGCTGCTGGGCACATGGCGCCTGATGCGCGCCGACAGTTCGCTCGACTTCGCGCCCGGCGTTCGCATGGAGTTCCGTGCGGACGGATCGCTGCTGTATCACATTGATGTCGGCGGACGGGATGAGGTGATCGACCTGCGCTATCGGGTGGACGGGGAGACGCTGTACACGGACAACCCCTCCGCACCGCACTCCATGTCCGTACGCATCCTCCACGGGGCCGGCGACGTGCTGCATCTGGACTTCGCCGGCGCCCATGCCTGGCTCGTACGCGAGGGCCTTCCGGGCCTCGCCGACCGCATCGCGCCATGACCGCCACGCTGCGCGCACGGCTCGGCGCACGCTGGATGCTGTTTGAAAACAGCGCCTTTCAGCGGTTTCTGCGGCTCGAACGCCGTATTCGTTCCCTTCCGGCACATGTGCGTCTGCAGCCGAGTGTCTTCGATCGGCGCGTCTTCCGGCTGCTCTGCGCCACGATCGCGTCACTGATCGCGGTGTTGGCGCTGCCGTCGCGCGCGCTGCGCATCAAGGCCCTGCTGCTCCTGATTGTCGTGCTGTTTTTGGTGATGGCCGCCTTTGCCCTGCTCGATGCGTTTCCCCGCCGGCCCCGGTAACTGACTTTCCCCGTCCGCCCCCCATGCGAATTCCCCTCGCGCCGCTCGCCGCTGTCGCCCTCGCCTTCACCGTCTCGGCGGCGCCTGACCCTTTGCGGATCATGCGTGCGGGGCCATCCGACGTGGCCGCACCGTCCGACACGATCACGGTGAGCTTCGACCGCCCCGTGGCGGGCGCGCTCGATGATGCGATCGAGGCGCGAGCCGTGGTGTCGGTGTCACCCGAAATCGCCGGCCGCTACGAATGGCGCGACCCGGTCACCGTGCGCATCGTGCCCACCGCGCCGCTGCCCCGGGGGGCCCGCTACACGGTGCGGGTGTCCGACACCGTGCGCGCGATGGACGGCAGCAGTCTGGCCAGCACCTATGCCTTCAGCTTCCGCGTGCGCGGCCCAACCCTGATTGGCGGCGACCCCTTTGCGGGACGCGACACCGGGCGGCACGTGGCGCTCACGCCGCGGTTCACGCTGGTGTACGACGCGCCGGTGCGTGCGGCGGACGTGGCGCGGGACGCGCGCTTGCTGCCCGCCGTGAGCTGTCGTGACGCGCGGGGACGCACGGCTGCCGCTCCAGCGCTCCGCGCAGCGACCGATCGCGCCGCCGTGGGCGACACGGTCGAGCTGCTCGCCGAGCACGAGTTGCCGCGCAACTGCTTGGCATCGCTGATGGTGCCGCGCGAGCTCAGCTTGCTCGACCCGACCGCCAGCGGTGGCGCTGATCCTGCGCTCGCGGTGCCCACGCTGCCCCAGCCGCGTCGCTGGGCCTTCCGCACGCACTCACTCTTCCGCATGGACAGCGTGCGCTGCCTGGGCGCCACGTGGTGCCCGCACGGCCCGGTGGTGCTGCGGTTCTCCACTCCGGTGCGGGGCAACGCGCTTGCCCGCGCACTGGCCGTGGCCCCCAAGGTGGCCGTGGAACTCGATACCGCCGATGTGTCAGACACCTGGCGCCTTTCCGGGGAGTTCTCGCCACGCACGGCGTACGCACTCATCATGGATCGCGGCCTGCAGGACGTGTTTGGGCAGTCGCTCACCGGCAACCCGAGCATCGGGGTGCGCACCACCGGCTACGCGCCCGACGTGCAGGCGCCGTACGGCCGTCTCATGGTGGAGCGCACCGGCTTTCGCACACTCGCCGTGCGCACGATGAACATCGACACGCTCTTGGTGGAACGGCTGCCGATTCCCGACACGGCCGTCGCGCGGCTGCTGTCCGGCGGCGAGTGGACCTGGCGCGAGTTCTGGCTCGCGCAACAGCGCCGCGTGGGCAGCACCCGCTTGGCGCTCACGCGCACACCGGACCGCGCTCGCATTGTCGCGGTACCGCTGCCGGCTGGCACCGCCGCTCGTCCGGCCGCCGCGCTCCAGCTCGTACGGGTGCGTGATGCCGCCGACGCGCGCCGCAAGCGCGACGACGACGAAGAGGACTGGTTCCGCCTTGCGCTCGTGCAGGTGACCGATCTGGGCGTGCACGCCAAGATCGGCGACGATGCCGGTATGGTGTGGGTGACCGACGCGCGCAACGGGCGGGTGCACGCCAACGCCCGCGTGGTGCTGCACGACAACGTGGGCGCCGTGCTCGCCACTGCCAGCACCAACGCCGAGGGACTCGCGGCGCTCCGCGATTTTGCGTGGCGACGCGCGGATTCCCTCCGCACGCCAACTGACGACACGCGACCGGAGCCACTCGACGAAGGTTATGTCACCGTCACGCTCGGCGACGACCGCGCCGTACTGCCCATTCGGTACGCCGATCCGGAACTCGCGCCGTGGCGTTTTGGCCTGGCAAGCGCCTATGGCACCGAGCGCGCCACCATCGCGGCCACCGTGTTCACCGAGCGGGACCTGTACCGGCCCGGCGAAACGGTGTACGCCAAGGCGATCGTGCGCACTGGCCTGCTTGGCACACTCGACGCACCTCGGCCAAGCGACACCGTGCGATGGATTCGTCGCGATCGCGAATATCGCACCATTGATTCACTCGTCACCACGCTCTCCGAGTTCGGCACCGCCGATATCTCGCTGCCCGTCGCCGCCGACGCCGGCATTGGCAGCTACCGGGTGGCGCTGGAGTGGCGGCATCGCGCCGAGTGGCAGAGCATCGCCGACGTCACGTATCGCATCGCGGAGTATCGTCCACCCTCGTTTCTTGTGGACGTGACCACCGCGCGTGAACCGCGTGCACCGGGCGACACGCTCGGCGTGCACATCGCGGCGCGCTATCTATTTGGCGGCGTGATGGCGGGCGCGGGCGTGAACTGGTCGCTCACCAAGACGCGCATCTCGGCCTCGGAACTGTCGATTCCCGGCACGGACGGTTGGCTCGTGGGCGACAGCGACGACGGCTGGCAGCCCAATCCCGAATACAACGGCCCGCAGTTCGTCACCAGCCACATCGATTCGCTCGGCGCTGACGGCGCGCTCGACGTGCGCATCCCCGCACCGGACATCGAGCCCGGCCAGCCGGTACGCCTCGCATTCTCGGTCAACGTGAGCGACGTGAACCGCCAGCTGGTGGGTGGGCGCGCGTCGGCAGTGGTACATCCCGCCGATTTCTACCTCGCGGGCCAACCGCAGGGCGACGAATGGTTTTGGCGTTCCAACGCGCCGCGCACGGTGCGCGTGCAGGCCGTGCGGCCCGATGGCGCGGGTGTGAACGGCGTGCGCGTGGACGGCGTGCTCGTGCGTCGCGAATGGCACCGAGTGCAACGCCTCCGCAACGGTACGGCCGAGACGGTGGGCGAGTGGGTGGCCGACACCGTGTCGCGTTGCACGCTCACCACCAGTGGCGAGCAGGCCAGCTGTGCCGTCACGCCTACCAAGGGTGGCGCGCACTCGCTCATTCTGCGCAGCCGAGACGCCGGCGGTCGCGAAGTGGTGACGGCCTTCACACGATGGGTCACGGGACCGGAATGGGTACCCTGGAGCGACGACAACCAGCTCAAGCTCGACGTCATTGCCGACAAGCCACGCTACGCACCCGGTGACACGGCGACCATCATGTTCGCGTCGCCGTTCACCGATGCGGAAGCGTGGATCACCGTGGAGCGCGAAGGCGTGATCGAGCAGCACCGGCAGCGCATCACGTCGGGTACCACCACCTTCCGCCTGCCCATCACCGAAGCGCACGCGCCCAACGTGTTCGTGTCCATGCTGGTGGCACGCGGACGCACCGAGAAGCCGAGCACCATTGGCGATCCGGGCCGACCCACAATTCGCGTGGGCTTTGCGGAGTTGCGGGTGACGCCGGAAGTGAAGCGCCTGGCCGTGCGTGTGGCGCCTGATCGTCCGGAGTACCGTCCGGGCGAAACGGCGCGCGTACGCGTGTCGGTGCAGGACGCCGGCGGACGTGGCGTGCGCAGTGAGGTCACGCTGTGGGCAGTGGATCAGGGCGTGCTCTCGCTCACCGGATTTCAAACGCCCGATCCACTCGACCGTCTGTATCAGCCGCGTGGTATCGGTCTCACGCTCGCCAGCACGCTGGCCAACGTGGCACCGCAGCTGCCCGAAGGCGAGAAGGCTACCCGTGAACCAGGCGGCGGTGGTGGCAGCGCCGACGACGGCGTGCTCCGATCGCGCTTCCGCACCACGGCGTTCTTCCTGGGCAGCGTGATCACCGACGCGACCGGGCAGGCCACCGCATCGGCGGCGCTGCCCGACAATCTCACCACTTTTCGCGTGATGGCCGTGGCCGTTACCGCACGTGACCGCTACGGCAGCGGCGACAGCACGGTGCTGGTCACGCGTCCACTCGTTGCTCGTGCAGCCCTGCCACGGTTCGTGCGTCCCGGTGACGTCGTCAACGCCGGCACCACGATCAATCGCCGCGAGGGTGCCACCGGTGAGGTGCGTGTAGACGCCAAGATCGACGGTGCCCGGCTCACCGGCGGGTCACGCCAGACCGTGCGCGTGGAGGCAGGGCGCGGTGTGGACGTGCGGTTCCCGTTCCAGGTGCCCGCAGGTGAGTCGGTCACGTTCCGCTTTGACGCGCAGAGTCGCGGCGATCGCGACGCCCTGCAGGTGACAATTCCCGTGCGCCCGGACGGCCGCCCCACGGTGACCAGCAGCTCGGTGATGGCAAGCGCCAGCACGAACCTGTCGCTGCCGTTCCTCGACGACGCCGACCTCGAACGCTCCACACTCACAATCTCGCTGGGCGGGTCGCCGCTCGCGCTCGTGCGCGCCGCCGCTGAGCGGGCGCGGGTGTACCCGTGGGCCTGCACGGAACAGCTCTCCAGCACGATCATGCCGCTCATCGCGCTCACGGCGGCTGATCAGGCTCGGGAGAACGCGCGCACCGAGATCGCGCGCGTGGTGCGCACGCTGCAGCAGCGACAGCGCAACGACGGCGGTATTGGCTACTGGGGCTCGAGCGACTGGACCACGCCGTGGCTGTCCGCGCATGCGGCGCTGGTGCTGGTGGAAGCACGCAACGTTGGCGTACCGGTGGACTCCGTGATGCTGCAGCAACTCACTGACTATCTCACGCGCGCGGTTGGTGAGCCGGAATCGGAGTACGCGCCCACGCGCGGCCGCACCCCGATCTCTCGCAGCTACGCGTCGCCGTCAGTCGTACTCAGCGAGTATGTCGCCGCCGTGGACGCTCTGCGAGCGCTCGGCAGCCCCAACGTGTCGGCCGAGAATGATCTGCTGCGTCAGGCCGCAAGCCTGTCAGCGGCGGACCGGGCGCGGCTGGCGCGCCTCATCGCCGAGCGCGGCGATCAGGTGGTGTCGCGTCGTTTGCTCGAGGGGCTGTGGTCGCAGGTGGTGCGCGATGGATCGCGGGCGTTCCTGCCCGATACGCTCGGACGCGACGGGTTCTATTTCGCCACGCCGCTGCGCGCGACCGGTGAGCTGCTGCGCGCGACGCTGGCCGCGGCACCTGAGCATGCACTGGTCGCACCGCTCATCGAGGCCGTGGTGCATGAGGCACGAAGCGGCAGCGGATGGTACGGCGTGACGCCGGACATGGCCACCGCCACGCGTGCGCTGCTCACGGTGCACCAGGCGCAGCGTTCGGCGGTGCAGCGCGGTGTGCGCGTGACGATCGGGGGGCGCACCCTGTTCGCGATTGCACCGGGCGGAGTGAGCCGCGACACCACGGTTACCGTTCTACAGGCCTTGGGTCGCGCCCGTGCTCCACGCGGTGACTCGCTCACAGTGCAGGTGGAAACGCAGGGTACCGGTGCGGCGCTCTTTGCCACGGCTACGCTCAGTACCGTTTCGCGCACGCCGCCGGTGCGCCCGCTCGATCGCGGCATCGCGGTGGAACGCTGGACCGAAGATCCAGAAACCGGCCGACCCATTCTGCAGGCCGCCGCTGGTGCATTGGTGCGGGTACGGGTGCGCATCACGGTGCCGTTCGAGCGCAGCTTCGTCACGGTGGAAGATCCGCTCCCGGCGGGCCTCGAGCCGGTGGACCTGTCGCTGCGCACGGCGGTGCTCACCGCGAGCGCGCCAAGCGCCGGTGACACGCCTGTGGGCACACGGGGTGAATACTTCTACGGCGACGAAGAAGATCCCATGACCGCGTGGAGCAGCGGACGATGGGACGCAGGCTACTGGACGCCGTTTGAGCATCGGGAGCTGCGCGACGACCGGGTCACGTGGTCCGCGACCACGGTGTTTCCCGGACGCTTCACGCTCACGTATCTCGCGCGAGCCACCACAGCCGGCACCTTCGTGCGACCGCCCGCCTTCGCGGAGGAAATGTACGACCCGTCGGTGTTCGGGCGGACCGAAGGCAGCGCGTTCACGGTCACGGTGCCGCGCTGATGTTGCGCGTGCGCACACTCGCTTCGTCGCTGGCGGGGCGACTGCATGCACTCGGCGCCTCGTCCCACGCGCAACGTCGCGTGCGCCGTATTGCAGCTGGCGCGGGGCTCGCGCTCGTAACCGTCCTGCTCGCCGGCGCTGCGTTCCTGCTCACACCACCCGACCCCAGCGTGCTCGCACCGCCGAGCGAACTGGGCATCACCATCACCGATCGCGATGGCGTGCCGTTGCGTGATACACGCGCACCCAGCGGCGTGCGCTGGCGCTGGGTGCCCATCGCAGAAATGGATCCGGTGGTGCCGGCGGCGTTCCTCGCCGCGGAAGATCGCCGCTTTCTCGATCACCACGGTGTCGCCTGGGCGTCGTTCGCGCGCGCCACGCGTGACAACATGCTCGCGGGCCGCGTGGTATCGGGCGCCAGCACCATCACCATGCAGCTCGCCCGCATGTTGCGCGGGCACGGCCGCGGCGTGGTGGGCAAACTGCAGCAGATAGCGTGGGCGCTGCGGCTGGAACGGCACGTGTCCAAGGATGTGCTGCTCGAACAGTACCTCAACCGCGTGCCTTTGGGTCAGGGCACGGTGGGTGTTGACGCCGCATCCCGACTCTACTTCGGCACGTCGGCGGCGCGGATGGGCGCAGGGCGCGCGGCGCTGCTCGCCGGCATCGCACGTTCACCCGCGCGCGACAACCCGTTCGCGTCCACCGAACGCGCCACACGCCGCCGCAGCGGGGTGCTGCTCGCGCTTGGTCGCGCCGGCTACCTTACCGATGCCGAGCGTGCGCTGGCGGACGCGGAGCCGGTGCAGTCCACGTCCATCGCGCCACAGGGGCTGTTTCGCGCGCCGCATTTCACGACGCGCGTGCTGGCCTCGCTCGACAGTGCGCGAGAGCCGGTGTTTGCGTCCACGCTGCGCACCACACTCGACATCAGCCTGCAGGACGCCGTCGAGCGCGACACACGGCAGGTGGTACAGTCGCTCGCCGGCCAGCACGCCGAACAGGCGGCGGTGGTGGTGCTCGACAACGCGACAGGCGACGTGCTGGCGTGGGTGGGCAGCCCCGATTTTTCCGCTCGGGATGGCCAGGTTGACATGGTGGTATCGCGCCGTCAGCCAGGCTCGGCACTCAAACCGTTCCTGTATGCGCTCGCGTTCGAACGTGGATACGGCCCGTCGTCCATTCTCGATGACATCCCGCGCACGTACATGACCACAACTGGTCCCTATCGTCCGCGCAACTACGACCGTCAGTTTCGCGGCCCGGTGCGCGCACGCGTGGCCCTGGCCAGTTCGCTCAACCTGCCGGCCGTGCAGCTCACCGACGAACTGGGTGCGGCTGCGTTGCTCGGTGTGCTGCACCGCGCCGGGTTCGCGTCGCTCACGCGCTCCGCCGACTACTACGGACTCGGCCTGTCGCTTGGTAATGGTGACGTCACGTTGCTGGAGCTGGCGAACGCGTATCGCGCGCTGGCGAACGGCGGTCTGCGCACGCCGGTGCGGCGTGTGCTGGCTGCCGGGTCGATTGCCGAGGCGGTTGACAGCACAGTGGCCGGCGTGCGCGTCGTGCGCCGCGACGTTGCGGCACTCACCCTCGACGTGCTCGCCGATGCCGACGCGCGACTTGCCGGTTTCGGCAGCACCAGCACGTTCGACTTTCCGTTTCCGGCCAGTGTGAAAACCGGCACGAGCCGGCATTTCACGGACAACTGGGCCGTGGGCGTCACCGGTGGGTTCACCGTCGCCGTCTGGGTGGGCAACTTTGACGGCACACCAATGGCCGCCGTGTCCGGCATCGCCGGTGCGGGCCCGCTGCTGCGCCGCGTGATGCTGGCCACCGCGCAAATGCGGTCACCGGGGCTGCTGCCATCGCCGGCCACCCTTGGCGCATCGCGGGTCCGGGTCTGCCGAGTGTCCGGCATGATCGCCACGCCAGCGTGCGACGCCGTGGACGAGTGGCGCTTGGCTGGCAGCGCGTCCTTGGCGCCCGATGATTGGCACCGCGACGGCGCAATCGTCCTGCCAACGCGGTTCGCCGAGTGGCAGCGGGGGCAGGTAAACCGGGTGGCGGCGCTGGCCACGGCGGCACCTCGCGGCGACACGCTCGCGGCACCGCTGCGTATGCTCTCCCCGCGCGACGGTGACGTGTACGTGCTGCCCGTAGGACCGGAGCGCGAGGTGGCCACGCTCGCGCTCCTGGCGGTGGCGCGAGAGGTGGGTGCAGCGCTCACATGGCAGGTGGATGGCCTGCCCGCGCAGGGCGGGCGCTGGCGGCTGGCGACTGGTACGCACGTGGTGCGCGTGGTCTCCGCATCTGGTGCGCAGGCTGAAGCGCGCATCACCGTGCGCGACGCTGCGGCCATGGGGAGTGGTGACGGAACGCGCTGAAGGAACGGCGCTGCCCTGGGTAGGGCCGTTCGCCGTGTTCATGGTGCTGCTGGTGCTCATGCCACGACTGCCGCTTGCGCAACCCGCCGAGTCGGTGGTGCGCACGGTATTGCTCATCGGGACCTTGTGGGTATGCTCGCGTGAGGTGCTGCGATCATTGCGCGTGCATCACGCGCTGGCGTCGGTGCTGATCGGCGTCGCCGTGTGCGTGCTCTGGGTGGCCCCGGACGCGCTCGTGCCCGGTTGGCGCGCGCATTGGCTGTTCCAGAACGGCATCACGGGCTCGGTGCGCACCACGATTCCGCCGGAGGCATTTGCCCACCCGCTCACGGTGACGCTGCGATTCGCGCGGGCTGCGCTGCTCGTGCCGGTGATCGAGGAGCTGTTCTGGCGCGGATGGCTGCCGCGATGGCTGGTGAACCCGGAGTGGCGGCGCGTTCCGCTGGGCACATACACGACGTTCGCGTTCCTCGGAACAGCAGTACTATTCGCGAGCGAGCACGGGCCGTTCTGGGAAGTCGGGCTGCTGTGCGGCCTGATCTACAACGCGTGGATGTGGCGCACGCGGTCGTTGGGGGATCTGGTGCTCACGCACGCCGTGACCAACGCGTGCCTGTCGGCGTACGTGCTGGTGACGGGGCGCTTTGAGTACTGGATGTGAGGCAAAGCGTTTCTCGCCGAGCCGTTTCCCCGTCCCACCATTTGGCCCACGGCCATTCGGCGCTTTGGCGAACAGCGATGCCAACCCTGCCGCCGCGCGCCTGATCCCGATGCCCTCGGGGCGAACAGCCGGCCGTGCCCCGAGCACACCAACGCCGCCCCGCACCTGCGCTCAGGGCCCGTACACTACCGGCGACGTGCCCCGCTTGATGTCCCGCGCCCCGTTGGCGACACCCATGCCGACGGCGACACCGACGGTGAGCGCCGTACCAGCGCCCACGATGGGCAACATGAACACGATAGGCGTGGCCACGAGCGCGGCCACCCCCCCGGCGAGCCAGGGCGCGATGGCCTTGCGGGCCGCCTCCACGTAGCGCAGGCGGTCGCGGACGAAACGGCGGGTGACACCCTGCAGCGAATAGGCCAACGCCATGGCGATGGCCAGCGAAAGAAGAGCTCCGATCATGACTACCTCCGTTGTTGTAGCCTAACGGCGCCACCGGCCGGAGGTTTCACGCGGCGTACCGCACCGGGTCAGACGACCGGTTCACGCTGCGGCCATAGGAGGTCACCCGATCCCCTGCGCCGCCGCGTGCAGCAGATGCTCGGTGAACTGATCCAGTTCGTCGAGGGTACTGTACACATTGGGCGTCACCCGCACGCCCGAGAACTCCGGGTGCACAATGGGCGTGGTGACGATGTGGTGGTTGCGGTGCAACCAGTTCACCAGCGCCCCGGGCTCAATGCCCTCCACCGACACCAGCCCAATGCCGCCGGCGTCTCGCGACTCTAGCGGCGTGAGCACACGAATGCGTCCGTTGCCCTCGCTCAGCGCGCGCTTGGCCCAGCGATCGCGCAGATAGCGCAACCGCTGGTACTTGCGCTCCGGGCCAATTCCCCGGTGAAACGCCAGCGCCAGCGGAATCGCGTTGTGATTCGCGGCTGGATGCGTGCCGATCTGTTCGTATTTGCGGATGTCATGGTCGAGCTCCGGGTCGGCGCCCATGAGCGGCCAGATGCTCCCCTGCTTTTCCTTGCGCACGTACAGGAAGCCTGTGCCAATGGGTGCGTACAGCCACTTGTGCAGACTCGTGCCGTAGTAGTCGCAATCCAGTTCGTCGCGAGTAAACGGGAAGTGCGCGAATGCGTGCGCACCGTCCACGATCACCGCGATGTCCCGCGGCCGCGCCAGCGCCGTGATTTGCCGAATGGGCAGGATCTGTCCCGACAGATTGGTGATGTGTGGGAGCTCAATCGCGCGCGTGCGCGGCGTGATGGCCGCCGCCACCGCGTCCACGATCACCTGCGCGTTCTGCGGCGGGACCGGAAACGAAATGGACTTGACCACGATGCCATCACGCCGCTCCCGCTGCCTCCAGGACGTGAGCATGCGCGGGTAGTTCTGGTTGCTCACGATCACTTCGTCGCCGCGCCGCAAGTCCAGGCCGAAGATGAGCGTCTCCAGGCTCTCACTCGCGTTGCGCGTAATGGCGATTTCCTCGGTGTCACAACCAAAGGCGCGTGCGAGATCCTCGCGGGCGGCCTCCTGATGCGGCTCGAGCGTGCGCCACATGTTGATCACCGGGATCTCGTTCGAATACCGCAGGTCGCGGATCATCGCCTCGAGCACGTGCGTGGGCGTGGGGGACACGCCGCCGTTGTTCAGATTGGTGAGCGTACGCGTGACGTCGAACGCGCGCTGGATGGGCTCCCAGTAGTCCTCATCGCCAGCGAGCGCCACGGCGTGTGTGTCCGACATCCCCATTGGCGGCGGTAGCGGTGCGCCGCGTGCGCGCGCCACGCCGGCAGCGTCTGACAGGCGACGGATGGCATCCGGCATGAAGCCAGGCAGCACCGCTGGGGCAATCGCGGCACCGGAGAGGGCGGAAACGAAGCGTCGGCGATCCATATCGTATTCTGCGTCCCCGAGAGCACCAGCGCGAGAGGCGAACGCCGTTTGTCCCACGTGGCGCAACCCGCGGCCACGGACTAACGTCTGTCTCGTGACCCGACTCCGCGCCTCCCACGCTTCCGCGCTCCTGCTGGCCGCTGTCGCGGCATCGAGCGCCTGCCTCGTCCAGCCGCCCAAGCTGGCCCCCTCCGATGCGGCCCGCGTGCTCGCGAACCGCACGATCACCGCGCCCAATCCAGCCCTTCCGGGCAACCTCGCGGTGCGGAGGCTCTACTACGGCTCCGGCGCCGATCGGCAGCGCGCCGAGTACCGCGACTCGGTGACGTACAAGACCGGCACCGTGGACGCCTCGCCGTTCGTCTCCTTCTCGCCCTCGCTCGCCAAAAGCCGAAGCAAGTACTGGGGCTTTGACACCAAGAAGTTTCCGCTCAACGCGCGGGTGTGGTATCCCGAGGGCGCCGGCCCGTTTCCGCTCGTGCTCGTGGTGCACGGCAACCACGGCATGGAAGACTATTCCGATCCGGGCTACGAGTGGCTGGGCGAACTGCTCGCGTCACGCGGATTCATTCTTGCGAGCATTGACGAAAACTTTCTGAACGGCGCGGCGCGCGGCGAGAACGACGCGCGCGGCTGGATGCTGCTCAAACATCTGGAAGTGTTTCGCGCGCTCAACGACAGCGCCGGCAAGCCGCTGGCCGGACGCGTGGACATGTCCCGCATCGCGCTCATGGGCCACTCACGAGGCGGTGAAGCAGTCTCGGTGGCCGGCGCGTTCAACCAGCTGTCCTACTACCCGGAAGACGCCGCACAGCGCTTCGACTTCGGTTTCAATATCCGCTCGCTCGTGGCGATTGCGCCGGTGGACGGGCAGTACCGTCCGTCCGACAAGGGTACGCCCGTGCGCGACGTGAACTATCTGGTCATTCACGGCACACACGACGGCGACGTGAGCACGTTCAGCGGACTCGCGCAGTACGATCGTGTGTCCTTCACGCCGGGCACGCCGCACTTCAAGAGCGCCATCCTGATGTATCGCGCGAACCACGGCCAGTGGAACACCGAGTGGAACAACCTCGACAACGGCTCCCGCTCGCCGCGCAATCTGGCCGTGAACTCGCTCGTCAGTGGTGAAGACCAGCGACAGTTCGGCAAGCTCGCGATCAGCAGCTTCCTGGAAGCCACGCTGCACGACAAGGCGGCCTATCGTGAACTGTTCCGCGATCACCGGAGCGCCGGTGACTGGCTGCCACCCACCATGTACACCACGCGCTACGGCGACGGCATGGAGCACACGCTCGCCAACTTTGACGCGCCCGACATCGACCTGGCCTCCGGCACCGCGCCCGGTGTCACCTTGCGCGGTGATTCGTTGTCCACGTGGCGCGAGTTCGACATCCCGTTTCGGTCCCGCACCAGCACCCAGCGCAACACCGCCGCGCGACTCGGCTGGAACAACACGCCGACCGGCACCGACACCACCACGCCACGCTGGCCAGCGCGATTTGCAATCACGGTGCCCGACTCATTGCGCAGCGCGTGGCGCGTGGGCGCCGAAAGCGCGATCACAATCTCGCTCATGGTCACGGACGCCACGCCCGGCCCCCGCAAAACGGCCCCGGACTCCACCAAGCCCAAGCCGGCCGCCGACAGCGCCGCTCAAGCGCCCAAGGCGCCCAGGCCCAAGACCAAGCCACCCGCCAAGGACACCACCCCTCCCGACCTCTCGGTGGAGCTGGTGGACGGCGCCGGACGCACCGCTCGGCTCCCGCTGTCCTCCTTCGGACCCGTGCGTCGCCCCATTGAGTCGTACGTGTACCGCCGCAAGGGTCTCGACAAGGAACGCTTCACCGCGCTGTACGAACAGGTGCTGCAAACCTACGTGATGCCCCTCTCGCGCTTCGCCACAGCCACACCGGGATTTGACGCGGCCACGCTGTCGGAGATTCGCTTGGTGTTCGACAAGACGCGTGTGGGACAGGTGCACGTGGACGACATCGGTATCACGCGCGTTCCCTAGAGTACCAGCCGAGGCGCCACAGTGCGCGGCGCCTCGGAGGGCAGCACTACTTGGCGGGAATCGCCGCCATGCACTCGATCTCCACCTTCGCATTCGGTACGACCAGCGCCGCCACAACCACCGTGGAGCGGGCCGGCGGCGAATCGGGGAAGAACTTGGCGTAGGCCTCGTTCATGCCGCGAAAGTCATCGACGCTTACCAGGAACACGGTGCAGCGAATCGTGTTGGCCATGGTGGTACCCGCAGCCTCGAACACTTTCTTGGTGGCCTCGAGCGAACGCGTGGTTTCGTCCTGGATGGTGGGGTTCGGGTTGTCCCGGCTCGTACCCAGCTGGCCCGAGCCGTAGACGATGTTCCCCACGCGGACACCTGGCGTGAGCGTGGCCGAGGCGCGCTGGCCCTCAGGAATTACCGGGTGCCGGTCAGCCCCTTGCGCCACCAGCGAGGTGGCGGGGAGGGCGGCGGCGAGCGACAGGACGGCAGCGAGCGCAGTGGAACGGCGCATGGGAATCCTCGGGGGAGAGTGTGTGTGGGAAAGCCGCTCGTAAGCTGGACCGAGCCGCAAAGCAGGGCAATCCCTGCCCCATGCATTGCCAGCGGCCCGTCATGGCGCCAACTTCGCCTGTGACCCCGCCCTTTCCGGAGATTGCCCCACCGTGACCATGCCTGAAGATCCCCGCCCCGACGCCGAGCTCGCCCCCGGCTCTGATTCCGTCCTCCCCCGCCGCGATTTCCTGCGCATTGCCGGTGGCGTCGGCGCCGGCGCGCTGTTGGGCGGCGCGCTGCCCGCGCTGGCCGCCGAGTCGCCCGTGCTGAACGCCCGTGGAGCACCGGCGCGCAGCCGACAAGGCGACCGGGCCAGCCACGTGGTGGTAGTGGGCGCCGGCATCTGGGGCAGCTCTACCGCCGTGGAGCTGTGCAAGCGTGGGGCCACCGTCACGCTGGTGGACGCCTACGGGCCCGGCAACTCGCGCTGCACCAGCGGCGACGAGACCCGCGGCATTCGCTCTTCCTACGGCGACCGCGGCGTCTCCGGTGAGCTGTGGACGGCCTGGGCGCGACGCGCCATCGCCCACTGGAAGGAGTTCGACGCGGAACACGGCAAGGAGTTCGGCACGCGGTTCTTCTTCGAGACCGGCGACATCATCATGCGCACCAAAGACGAACCGTTCCTCGAGCGCACCCGCGAGTACTGGACCAAGCAGAACGTGAAGTTCGAGCTGCTCGACGGCGACGAAATCCGGAAGCGCTGGCCGGTGTTCGCCGCCGATGACATCACCATTGGCATCTACGAGCCCGACGCCGGCGTGGCGCGCGCCCGTTACTCCACGCAGGCCAAGGCGGTGCTCGCCACGCGTCTGGGGGCCAAGCTCGTGATTGGTCGCGCCAAGTTGGGCCCCATGAGCAACGGCAAGCTGCAGCACATCGAGCTGCAGGACGGGACGCGCGTCACGGGCGACGCCTACGTCTTCGCCTGCGGCCCCTGGCTGCCCAAGCTGTTCCCCGAGCTGCTCGGCACCCGCATGCGTATTCCGCTGGGCACGGCCTGCTATTACGGCACGCCCGTGAACGATCCGCGCTACACGTTCCCCAATATCCCGAGCTACAACTTTCCCGGTGTCACGGGCTGGGCTGCGCTGCCGGTGGACAATCGCGGCTTTCGCGTCCGTGGTGCCGTGGCGCCACCGCCGCCACCCGCCGACGCGATCAAGGAAAAGCTCCCCGAGCCGCCGCCCCGTCCGCCCGCCGATCCGATGCAGGCCGATCCCGACACGAGCACCCGCTGGCCCGACGCAGATCGCATTGCCGGTTCACGTCGCTTTCTGGAGCAGCGCATTCCCGGTCTGGCCGACGCGCCGTTGCTCGAAACGCGCAGCTGTCACTACGAAAGCAGCATCAACCGCAACTTCATCATTGACCGACTGCCCGAGGCGGGCAATGCGTGGATCGCGGGCGTTGGTCAGGCAGAGGGCTTCAAGTTTGCCCCCATCGCGGCGGACTACACCGCCATGCGCGTCCTCGGTGACGAGGGTGACCCGGAACTTGTGAAGGCGTTCAAGCTGCCCACCGACGAGTACAGCTCGGCAACCAACCGCGAGGACGACGAATGACCCGACGCTCGTCGGTCTCGGCGACGCGTGGGGTCGAGGCGGTGCACTCGCGTCTTCCGGCCCACGCGTCGCTGCTTGCGCTGGGACTGCTGCTCGCCGCGCCGCTGCTCGCCCCGCTCGCCGCGCAACGCTACGGGCCGGACACGCCCGTCAACGATCTGCCCAACCCATATCGCACTGTCGAAGGCTGGGCCAAGCTCCCCACTGGCCGCACCTGGGGCTCCACGAGTGCCGTGGCGATCGATCAGGACGGCGTGAGTGTCTGGGTGGCCGAACGCTGCGCGCAGAACAGCTGCGTGGGATCGCCGCTCGACCCGGTGCTCAAGTTCGACTCCACCGGCACTCTTGTGAAGTCGTTCGGCGCCGGAATGATCAACTGGCCGCACGGCATTTTCGTGGACCACGAAAACAACGTGTGGGTGGTGGACGGTCGCGACAACATGCCGCCGCGCGCGCGTGGCGACACCACGACCCCAACACCGCCAGCGAATCTCTTCGGCCATCAGGTGCTCAAGTTTTCCCCCGACGGCGAGCTGCTCATGCGACTCGGCGCCTCCGGTGGTGGGCGTGGCGCGGAGTATTTCTGGCAGCCCAACGCGGTCTACGTGATGAAGGACGGCACGATCTTTGTGGCGGAGGGCCACTCGTCGTCCGACGACGCGAATGCGCGCGTGCTCAAGTTCGATCGCACCGGCAAGCTGCTCACGCAGTGGGGATCGAAGGGAACCGGCCCGGGCCAGTTTGACCAGCCGCACGCGTTGGCCATGGATTCGCGCGGACGTCTGTTCGTCGCGGATCGCGGCAACGATCGCCTCCAGCTCTTCGACCAGAACGGCAAGTACCTCGAGACCTGGCACCAGTTTTCGCGCATCAGCGGACTGGTCATCACGCCGGGCGACACGCTCTACGCCGCGGATTCGGAATCCGGCTCCATTGAGCCGTCACGCACCGCCTGGAAGCGCGGCATTCGCATTGGCAGTGCGCTGGACGGGACCGTGTGGTCCTTCATTCCCGATCCGGTGGAAACCACGCGCAACACGAGCGCGGCCGAAGGCGTCTCCGTGGACGCCCGCGGAAACGTATACGGGGCCGAAGTCGGCCCACGGGCGCTGACGAAGTACATTAAGCGTTAGTCCGCCCAGTCAACGCAGACTCATTCGTACGTCCTCACGACGCACGCTTCCAGATAATTTGCACCTTATGTCCAAGGTTTGTCCGACCTGCAACACCAACTTTCCGGACAGCACGGCCTTCTGCCCAAACGATGGGAGCACACTCCGAGCAGCCGAGATTGATGGCTCGCTCGTGGGGACGGTGGTGGCGGATCGCTACCTCGTGACCGAACTGCTGGGTGAGGGTGGCATGGGCAAGGTCTACCGTGCGCGTCACGTGCGGCTGCCCAGGGAAGCGGCCATCAAGATCCTGCACCGCCACATGGTCCGTGATATCGACGCGATTGCGCGCTTCAACCGCGAGGCGTCGAGCGCCAGTCGCATTGAGCACGAGCGCGTGGCGCGCGTGTTCGACTTTGGCGAGACACACGACGGGCTCGTGTATCTCGCCATGGAGTACATTCCCGGCCGCACGCTCAAGCAGGTCATCGCGTCCGACGGCGCGATGCCCAGCGAGCGGGCCGCGGCCATCGTGCAGCAGATCGCCGATGGACTCGACGCCGCACATGCGCTGAACATTGTGCACCGCGACCTCAAGCCCGACAACATCCTCGTGGGCACCAACGCGAGCGGGCAGGACCAGTGCAAAGTGGTGGACTTCGGTATTGCCAAAGCCGTGGGGCCGGGCGATGCAGAGCACGCGCTCACGCGCACGGGATTCATCGTGGGCACCCCAGAGTACATGTCGCCGGAGCAGCTGCTGGGTCAGGACATCGACCAGCGAAGCGACGTGTATTCGTTGGCACTCGTGGCCTACCAGTGCCTGACCGGCGAGACGCCGTTTGACACCAAAACGCCCGATCGCGGCATGATGGCGCGCCTCACCGGCGCGCCGCGACCGCTCGCGGACGCCGCCCCGGACCGCCGATGGTCACCGAATGTGCAGCGGGTGCTCAGCCAGGGACTTGAGCGGGAGCGGGAGAAACGGTTTGCCGGCGCAGGCGTCTTTGCGAGGGCGTTGGCCAGCGCCCTGGCGACGGAAACCGAGGCATCCGCAAGGCCGGCCAAGGGTGCCGAATCCCCGGCCGCGCGCTCCGCGCCGACTGAGCGGGCGCTCGTGTCGCCGCCCAGATCCGCCCCAGCGGTATCGCGCCCTCGCACGCCGGCGGCTCCCACTCCAGCCAAGCCGCGAGCAACGCCAGCAGAGAAGACGAAGTCGAAGGTGACGCCCCCCGCGGCTCCACCGCAATACGCGCCGCAATACGCGCCGCCGCAATACGCGCCACCTCAGTACGCGACGCCGCCGTACGCGACGCCGCCGTACGCGACGCCGCCTCAGAACTACGCGGCGCCGCCGCCATCCGCGCCGCACCGCGTGCGCGTGACGCGCAGCTTCATGCCGCGCCTACCCATCGTGCGCTGGCTCACCACAGCGTCGGTGGTGTTCTTCTTGTACCTGCTCGTCACGCAGGGCAGCCCGGCGCGCGCGGTACGGCGCGCAATGTATTTGGCGCGTCAGGCGCAGTCGTCGGTGGTGGGACTGCTGGGTGGCGGCAGTGGTCGGCGGGTGGCGCCCGCTGCGGCAGCGCCTGCGACCACGCCCGCGACCACGCCTGCGACCACGCCTGCGACCACGGAGCCGTCAGACGACGAACCACCGGTTCTGCCCCCCAACCTTCCACCAGTGGCCGCGCCCAGCATCACGCCCAATGGGAGCGGTCGAGCAACCCCGGCGCCGGCGTCCATTACGCCGCCACCGGTCGTCTCGCCCGCGCAGGGCCCGGTCGGTGCCGGCCCCAACGGCGCAGGCACCACGCCTACCGACTTGTAACGCTTGTAGCCGCTCGTAGCCGGTTGGAACCAGCGTTGTGACCAGATCGGGGCTAGGGGCGCGGCTGGACCAACCGCACCCCCTGCCCCGTGCCACCAGCTCTACATCGGTGCCGGTAGCCGCAGCGCTACGAGCGACGTGCTCGCCCCCGCGCCGGTGGCAAACACGAGATACTGCCTGCCCTTGTGCATGAACGTCATGGGCACCGCCGTGGTCTTGGACGCGATTTCCAACACGCCGACTTCCTTGCCCGTCGCTTTGTCCACCGCGAAAAGCTTCGCCTCATCGCGCGGTACACCGCCACTGCGGCCCGTACCGAAAATCACCAACGACTTGGTCACCATGACCTGCGCCTGACCGCCGGCCGGACGCGGCGGCAGTGTCACACCGGCGAAGATTGGATCATCGCTCTGCACGGGAATCATGCCGCCGTTGGACGTCCACCACGCCTTGTCCCCCGTCTTCATGTTGTAGGCCGTGATGCCACCCAACTCAGCCGGCTTGAGAATGGACACACCGCCAATCTGCGAGGCACCCGACCGGCCCTCGAATCCGCCACCGCGGCCCTGCGGCGGCGTGTAGCCGGGGGGCGGCGCCAGCGCACCCAGCAGGCCGCAGTTGTCGCGCGGCGAGCTGTAATCAAACTCGCTGCACGGATCCTTCTGCAAACCGATGGTGCTGAGCGGGCTTTGCGAGGCCACGTACAGCAATCCCGTCTCCGGGTCCACGGCCGCTCCGCCATCAATGTTCACACCGCCAGCCGCGCCGGGCGCGTACCACGAGCAGGTGAGGCCGCTCGGCAGCGAGCCGTTGGTAAGTGACGCGGGGATGTAGTACGGCCCCATGCGGCAGCGCTTGGCAAGCTTGAGCGCCGAATCCTTGATGGCCGGCGTGTAATCAATGAGGTCTTCTTCTTCGAGCCCCTGCTGCGCGTAGGGCGCGGGCTTGCTGGGAATCGGCTGCGTGGGCGACGAGTGCTCCGTGGGGATCTCGCTCTGCAGCACCGGCGTCTCCGGCATGGGCCAGATGGGCACACCCGTCTCGCGATCAAAGACGTACAGCCAGCCCTGCTTGGTCGGCTGCGCGATGATCTTGCGCATGCGGCCGTCCACCATCACGTCCATCAGATTGGGCGCGATTGGGGTGTCGTAGTCCCAGATGTCGTGGTGCACCATCTGGAAATGCCACTTCCGCTTGCCCGTCTTCACGTCGATCGCGACGAGGCTGTTGCCGAACAGGTTGTCGCCGGGGCGATGCCCGCCGTACTCGTCCATGAGCGGCATACCCACGGGGATGTACACGAGGCCAAGCTCCGGATCGGCGGAGTAGGGCGCCCAGGCGTCGTTCTTGCCCACGCCCTCGGTACCCACCTTCGAGCCCTTCTTCCAGCTGTCCGCGCCAAACTCTCCGGGCTCAGGCACGAGGTTGAACTTCCAGAGCTGCTTGCCGGTGCGCACGTCAAAGCCGCGGACGTAGCCCGGCAGGTTGCGCACCCGAATGGGGTAGTAGCCGTGAATGGACGAGCTGCCCACGATGATCACGTCGCCCACGATGATGGCGGGCGAGCTGTTGGCGATCTGTCCGAGCGCGGGGTCGAGGCCCACGGTGCCGTCCGCACCTGTTTTGGTGACGGGATCCCACGTCTCACCGGGGCGCGCCTTTCTGGCCGGCGCCGCGTCGGAGATGATGAGCGGACCGGAATCGTCCACCGCCAGCGGCACCAGCGGGAAGCCGAGTCCGTCCATGAGATCGACCACGCCATCCTTGCCGAACTTGGGGTCGGGCAAGCCGGTCTTGGCATCGAGCGAGGCCATGTGATAGCCCGGTGTCACCACGATCACGCGCTCCTCTGCACCGCTGTTCCAGTAGGCCATGCCGCGGCCCGCGAACTGGCGCGGTGCCTTCTGCCAGCGAATGCCCTCGTCCAGGCGCCACATCCAGAGCGTCTCGCCCGTCTCGGGCTCAAGCGCCATGGCCACGCGCCGGGTGGTCGCCACGGTGAACAGCCGACCGTTCGCGAACAGCGGCGTGGCGCGATAGTACTCGTCCTTGCCGAACACACCCGCGTTCCAGGTCCAGGCTTCTTCAAGCGTCTCGAAATTGCTCGCGTTGATCTGGTCCAGGGACGAGTACCGCGTGCCCCAGGCGTCGGCGCCCCAGAAGCGCCACTCGCCGGGCACATTGCCACGCACCAGTTGAGCCGGCTGCTCCGCGGGTTCGGCGGCAACGCCGGAACGGCTGAACTGCAGGCCGATACCGGCCAGCACGGCGGCACCGAGCAGGAGGGAGGCCGCGGCGCGGCCGGAACGCAAGGAGGGAATCATGGGTCGCATGCTCGATCGGGAGGGAGGAACGAGACGCCAAGGTACGGCGGACGGAGGGGCAGACGGATTGGGAGACGTGCGTGGAGTCGCGTGCGCTACGGTGCGGCAGCGGAGGATGCTGGCGCGTCGGTGTCGGCGGGCAGGTTGATGAGAATCGCCTTGAGCAGCTTGGTGTCGGACGTGAGCTTCTGGCGTCCGGCTGGCATGCCGTTCATGCGCAGCATATAGGCCAGCACCACGGTGTAGTCGTCCATGGTGAGCGAGCCGGGTTCCGTCTTGGGCATTTCCTGCGTGATGTAGCCGAAAAGATCGGAAAGCGGCCGTCCAACCCACTTGTTGCGGAACGGCGGGCCCGTGTGCGACGCGGCCGTGTGACAGGATTGGCAGAGACCGGCGTAGACGTCCGCGCCGCGCTTTGCCTGCGCGGTGGTGTAGACGCCGTCCACGGTGGTGCGCGCCGAGGCCGGCGTCTGCGCAACTAGTGGCCGATCCGCGACCAGCAGCACGCACACTGCGGCGGCAAGCCAACCGGCTCGTGAGACGAGACGACGCAAAAACTGGGACGGGGCGCAGGAAGAGAGCAGAATCACGGATGCGAGCGAAGAACGGAGAGGGAATCGACCGCGGAGCGCCGGGACGAATCGGAACTACTGGAATGTGGCGCGCCGTCGCGTCTCAGGCCAGAGTCTCCTCGCGCTCGCGCCGCGACAACCGGTCGAAAAGGCCCGACAGACCCCACGCCACGGCGCCCGCCACGGTCAGCAGCAGCAACCCGCGCAGTGCACCGAGCCAAAGCACTGACGAGGGCGCGTCGAGGCGCAGGTCGTAGGACAGCAGCTCGGTGCCACGCTCCGTCATCCAGTGCCAGGCGGTATGCGCCACCAAGGCCGACAGCACAAGAGAGAGCGCGCGTGGGTTGGCCACGCGCCGGGCCGCGATCGCCAGCAGCGGCACGGCCACCGCCAGCACCAGCAGCTGTCCGAGTTCCACGCCCACGTTGAACGCTGCCAGCGAGGTCGCGAGGTGCGAGCCGGCAAACTGCAGCGATTCCTTCAGCGCGAACGAGAACCCCACCCCGTGCACGAGGCCAAACGCAAAGGCCATGGGCCAGCGACGTTCGAGCGTGGCAGGATCGCGCAGCACGTTCTCCGCCGCCATGTACACGATGGACGCCGCAATCAGCGTTTCCACGAGGGGCGGAAACCACAGCGCCGTGGGCGTCACGCCCATCGCCGCGGCAGCGAGCGTGATGGAATGCGCCACGGTGAACGCCGACACGATCGCCACGAGCGGGCGCCACCGCCGCACGGGGATCACGAGGCAGAACACGAACAGCAGGTGGTCGAGCCCGTCCAGAATATGGTGGAAGCCCAGCGACACGAAGGTGCTCGCCGCCTGGTACCAGCGTGGATCCAGCTCTACGCGCCCGGGATCACCAGTGTAGGTGAACGCGCGCTCCGTGCCATCGGACTGCACGAGCCGCATCACGGTGACCGTACGAATCCCCAAGTGTGCCAGCTCCGGTTCGATGGCGAACCGTGCGGTCTCATCCTGGATGGGATACTCCAGCAGCACGTCCAGCAACGCCTGTTCACGCCGCACCGAAGCGCTGTCCGCAAGCGGCTGCCTCGTGACCGCGGCGAGCGCGTCCGCATAGCGCGAAAACGCGCGATCGTTCGGCGTGGCGAGCCGCATGGCCGCCACCGTGCCGTCGCCGAGCGGCCGGCCATCTTCGAACACGTGCAACCCCGGCACCAGCCATACGCCAATCGCTTCGGCAAGCAGCGGCGCCACCCGCTCCAGGGCCAGCGTGCCGTCCTCGCGCATGGGGAAGTCTACGTCCCGCATGGACTCCAGCGGGACACGCACCAAGAGACGGAGGCGATTGCCCTCCGGCCGGGCCAGCAGCGAAATCGCAACCCGCTCGGGAATCTCGTGGGCCCGAGCCTCGCTGGGCGACCAGAGCGAGGCCAGGCCGGCCAGCAGCGCGACCGCCAGAGCCGACAAGCCAATCACGCGAAAACGGGCCGCGCGGCGGCGGCGGGGTGGGGACGTCATTCGCGGGACATGAGGTTTGGTGAGCGCGACTCTGGACGAATGGTGTGAATACACGTTAGTTAGCGGTTGTTGCGCTGGCGCCAAAGTGCGCCTTGGGCACCGAGTATCCACCACCCGCCGAACTTACCTCCCCCCGTCGATCCGCACAGGCTCGACGTCACCGGATCGGAGCCTTCCGCATGCGCATGCCCTCCAAGCCAGTGATGGCCGGCCTCCTGGCCGGAGCCATCGTCGTGCTGGCCGTCGCCCAATCGTCCGTGAGCGAGGCGATCGCCACGCAGCAGCAGGCGCCCGCCTTCGAGGTCGACCCGATGTGGCCCAAGCCCCTGCCCAACCATTGGGTCCTCGGCTCCGCCATCGGCGTGGGCATCGACTCGCGCGACCACGTGTTCATCATCCATCGTGGCACGAGCACGCTCAACGCGCGCACCGAGGCCGGCCTTGAGTCAGACCCACCAACCGGTGAGTGCTGCGCCGGCGCCCCGCCCGTGCTCGAGTTCGATCCGGAAGGCAACCTGGTGAACAGTTGGGGCGGACCGGCCGAGGGCTACACGTGGCCGCAGTCCAACCACGGCATCTCCATTGACAAGGACGACAACGTCTGGATCGGCGGCAACGGCGCGAATGACTCCCACATCCTCAAGTTCACGCACGACGGCAAGTTCATCATGGAGATCGGCGTGCCCGGACGCGATGCGGACAGCAAGTCGATGGACGCCTTCGGCCGCGTGGCCAAGATCTCCTTCGACAATGCGGCCAACGAGGCCTACATCTCCGACGGCTACGGCAACAAGCGCGTGGCCGTGATTGACATGACGTCCGGCAAGATCAAGCGCTTCTGGGGTGCGTACGGCAACGTGCCGAGCGACAGCAACCTGGGCCCGTACAATCCGGACGCGCCGCTCGCACAGCAGTTCCGGAATCCAGTGCACTGCGCCGAGCCCACCAGCGATGGCATGGTGTACGTGTGCGACCGCCCCAACGACCGCATCCAGGTGTTCCAGAAGGACGGCAAGTTCGTGAAGGAGGTGCGCGTGTTGCCCCAGACGCGCGGCGACGGCTCCACGTGGGACATCGCGTTCTCGCGTGATCCGGCGCAGCGCTACATCTACCTGGCCGACGGCAAGAACATGCGCGTGCACATCATGGACCGGCAGTCGCTGGAGATTCTCACCACGTTTGGCGACGGCGGCCGGCAGCCCGGGCAGTTCTTCGCGGTACACAGCATCGCCAACGACTCCAAGGGCAACCTGTTCACGACCGAGACGTATGAGGGCAAGCGGGTGCAGCGCTTTGTGTACAAGGGACTGCGCCCGGTCACCAAGCGCGATCAGGGCACGGTCTGGCCAGCGCGCCCCTGACGGCGCTCGCGGACAGCGCGCCGCTGGCGTCCGCGTCGCGCTGTCCTGCCCGCCGTGGCTTTGACTGTCCTGCGCGGGTGACACCGACACGCGTTCCCTGACCACGAGAACTGCCGCCAAGTCGTTCATTTTGAACGGCTTGGCGGTTTGTGCTTTCCGGTCATGCGACCATGGCATCACCCGTGCGTTCCTGATGCACTGACTCCCGTGCACTCATGCACGGGCCCATGGTCCCGCCAAAGCACGGACGCATACGCTTCCCGGGACGTCCCGCGTCAGCAGCAGGAGCGCCTGATGACTCTCTATCGTGTGACCGCCGTAACGCTGACCCTCGCGTTCACTGTCAGTGCGCCGCAACGCACCGACGCACAGCCCAACCGTCGTGATGCCGACCGTGCGCAGCCGCTCTTCACCTGGTCGGGTGTGGTGGATCGTGAGCTGATCCTGGCACTCGACGGCAACCGCCTCGTGGTGCGCGGCGAGCGCGGCATCCCGGCTTCGCGTCGCAGCGGTGTGCGCACCACCGGTGCCGTGCCTCGCGCGCGCGGCGACGTGCGTGTGCAGCTGCTGGACGGTCGCGGCAGCGTGGACGTGATTCAGCAGCCTGCCGCGCGCAACAACTTCACCACGCTCATTCGCATCCGCGACGGTCGAGGTGGCACCGACCGCTATCGCATTCGTGCGGTCTGGGTGCCCGACGACCAGTATGGCCGCGGCGGCAACGATGAGTGGTATCGCGGTCGCGATGAGGACCGCCGGGGTGACGACCGCGACGACAACGACCGCAACAACGACCGCAACAACGACCGCAACAACGACCGCAACAACGACCGCAACAACCGCGCGTTCAACAGCAGCCTCCAGTGGTCCGGCATCGTGGACGACGTGGTGGACCTGCGCATCAGCAATCGTCGCGTGCAGGTAATCGAACGCAGTGGGGCACGCACCTACAACGTGCGCAGCACCGTGACGGGACCCGGCCTGTCACGCGCGGGTGATGTGGTGAAGCTCGTCACCGCGGACGGTCGCGGCAATGTGGTCGTGCTGCAGCAGCCCATGCCATGGAACGACTTCACGGCCGTGGTGCGCATCCACGATCCACGCGGCGGAGCGGGCCGCTATGCGCTGGACCTGCGCTGGTGAATGGTCACGCTCCAGCTCGCCATTCCGTCCAGAATGTGGCGAGCTGGAGCGTGTGGGCGCGCTGGAGTTGCGAAACCGGTGCGGTACGAGAGAACGTTAGTCATCTCGACTCGTTCTCTCCCGTCCGCCCATGACCATCGACTGGACCATCGACCCAACGTCGGGTCTCGTGCACCTCATCTACGACGGCGATCCGGACTTCGAGATCTGGGCAGCCGAGATGCTGCGCATCTTCGCCCACACCGATTTCCAGCCGGGATTCGGTTTTGTGGCGGAAATCGACGGCGGTGGCGTGCCCGATGCCGAGCACATGAATCGCGTGCTGCAGTTTGTCGAGGCGCATGACGCTGACTTCGCCAATGCACGCTGGGCCAACGTCACGCGAAATCTCGCGCACTACGGCATGACACGCGTCGCGCAGGCCCGCAGTGATCATCTCTCGTCCGAGGTCCGCGCGTTTCGTGACGTGGCGGCCGCGGCGGAGTGGGCCGCGCGCCCACCCCGCGCGACAGAGCCGCAATGACGTGGTGACCCGTCAGACGATGGACGCCGTCGCGACGGGCGATTCGTCGTGCACCGCCGGCACACCGCAGCTCGGACAGAACTGGAAGAAGGCATTCTTGCGGGTGTGGCAGGCACCACACTGATCGTAGAGCATCATGCCGCAGTGCACGCAGAAATTCGACTCGCTCGCCGCCGTTGCGGCACCTTTGGCCCCGGCACTTCCCCCGTGCGCGATCGCCCGCTCACAACCGGGACACACGCCCGCGCCCATGCGCTTGAGCGCCTCCTCATAGCCGAGCGACGTGCGCCGCTCCTGCTCGGAGCGCTGCGCCTCCGCCTGCCGGCGGGCGAGATAGCGGCGCATGGCGCGAATGGCAAACAATCCGGCCACGCCCGACGCAAGAATACCCACGCCGTAGCGCACATAGCCGCCGTAGCTTGGCAGGTACGGCACAAGCTCCACAAAGAACGCGACCAGCGCAAACAGCACGAAGCCGCGATACAGCGGCCAGTAGTCGCTCTTCCGCTTGCGCGCGATCATCCACCCCGCGAGCACGAGCAGCGGCAGCGTGAGCGCCAGGCGAATGCCGAAGATGCGCAACTCATGCCAGAAGAGCGCACGTTCATAGGTGCCCGAGGCCGCCTCGCGCAGCGCGTCGGCCTCGGTCACGATGGCCTCCTGGGCCTGCCGGGTCTGCAACAGCTCCACGTCGATCGTGCCAAGCACGACGTCTGCACGCTCCACACCGGCACCAAGCGAATCGAGCGCCCGCGAGCGCGCGATCACCTCGGGATCCTGCGCGGGGTCCGTGGTGGCGGTACGTGTGGCGACCCAGTTGGAAAAGCTCTCGCGCGCCGCCTCGTACGCCCGCTGATTGGCCGCCAGCGCGAGGACCGCGCGTTCACGCGCCCCCTCACCCGCACGCTCGGCCAAGCGCAACGAGTCCGTTCGCGAATCGAGCAGCGCCAGCTCGCCCGCGCTGATGAATTGCTCCAGTCGGATGTCCTGCTCCACGCCCGGCAGGTCGCCAACGATCTTGCCGCCCAACCCGATCAGGAAGTTGGCGAACACCAGCGAGACTGCCCACATGGCGACTTGGAACAGTCTTTCCGGCACGCGCAGCGACTTGAACATGGAGTAGATGAGAAGAGGAAAAGTCCGCTACTGGCCGACGACGCTCAGCGCCGCCCCGCCGTGGCGCAGGCAGCCCCCGTGCTGCCGACCGTGCCCGCCCCGCGCGACCACCGGTTGTCCTCGGGTTTGCGATCGGGGAAACGACAATGTGGATCGAACGTGACCGCTTCAATGGTGCGACCGCCAAAGTCCAGGTCGGCCGTGAATGTGCGATTGCCGTTGAACCACACGTCCACCGGATACGTGACGAGCGCCGTCAGGCTGTCGGTCATGACGGCGTTCGACATGGGACGAAGGCGCGGGCCGCCCGCAACGAACTTGACCTCGAGCACGACGGGAGACGGCATCTGCCCGTCCTGTCGCACCGACACGCGCAGACGACCGCTGCGTTCTTCCACGCCACTGATCCGACCGTCCACACTCTCGGTGTTGAACAGCCAGCCGTTCCAGAACCATCCCAGATCACGACCCAGCGCACGATTCATGAAGAACATCCAGTCCCACGGTGACGGATGCTTGAACAACCACGCGTTCGCGAACTCACGATGCGCGCGCTGCACCGCCGTGTCTCCCACAATGCCGCCGAGCATGGACAGCATGAGCGGCGTCTTGGAGTACGTGGTGAAGCCGTAGAACTGCGGGCCGGCATAGTTGGCGTTCCACATCATGGGCGGCTCGGCTTCGCTGCCGGCGGTGCGCCCGTACGATTGCCCCAGCCCATCCAGGTTGGGCTCGCGGTTCGCCGCATCGGCCGCCGAGAGGATGTTCATGTACTGATTGAAGCCCTCGTCCATCCAACCGTACCACGTCTCGTTGTTGCTCACCACCATGGGCCACCACTGGTGCGCCGCTTCGTGATCGGCCGCGCCCTGGTTGGAGTTGATCACCATGGGGTATTCCATGCCGGCGCTCGGTCCGTCCTGCAGCGTGAGCTGCGGGAACTGATATGGGAACCAGAGATCGGAATAGAACTCCACCGCGTGGCGCACGATGCCACCGGCGCGCTCAAACAGGTTGGCCCGTCCCGGCAGGAAGAACAGATGAATGGGGATTTCTCCCTTGCCCGGCACCGTTGCGCGCGTGGCCTGCCACACGAACTTGCGTGCGGTCGCCCAGGCAAAGTCGTTCACCGTGTCGGCCGCAAAGTGCCACACCAGCCGCCCGTCGCCGTTGCCGGCCGCAGTGGCCTTCCCCGGGCCGACTTCTTCCGCTGAGACGATGGTGGTGACATCATCGCTCTGCAGCACCTTGCTGAGACGCTCACGAGCGGTCGCCGTGAGCACCTGCTCCGGGTTTTGCAGTACGCCGGTACCGCTCACGATCCAACCCGCCGGCGCGTCAATGCGCACATCGAAGCGACCAAACGTGTTGTAGAACTCCGACGGCCCGAGGTACAGCTCGGCGTCCCAGCCGCGCAGATCGTCGTAGGTGGCCACACGCGGATACCACTGCGTGGGCTGATACAGCGAGTCGGCCCATCGCTGCGTCATGCGATGGCCGACACCGGGACCGCCGGGCAGCTTGTGGTTCCACTCGACTTCAAGCGTGACCTGCCCGCCCGGTGGTAGTGGTTGCGCCAGTCGCACGCGCGCTACCGTGGACTTCGCACCGATCAGCGCCGGCTGTGACGCGGTCGGCGCAGGGGCGGCGCGCCCGCGCGGTACGGGGTCGAGATCCGCCTCCTGTCCATTCACCGTGAGCCGTGTGATGAGCATGCCTTCGGTGTTCTCGGCCGGCACCCAGCTGGCCGCGCGCGGCACCGTGCCAATGAAGTGATTCGGGTCCAGCCGCAACCCGATTTCCGTCATCGTGTCGGGACTCGTGTTGTGCACCACCACACGCTCACTGCCCGTAAGGCGCGAAGTGGTCTCCTGCAGGCGCACGTTGATCGCGTAATCGGCGCGGATCTGCCAATAGTTGCGGCCGGGACGGCCGGTGGAATCCCGCGTGCCGGCCTCGAACGCACCACGGATCGCGTTGGTGATCGGGATGTCGCCACGAATCGCGCGCTCGGGCAACGTCTGCGCCTGCACTGTGCCGGTCGGCAGCAATGCGGTCAGCAACACGGCGGTCCAGCTCAGCTGCACGACGCTCGTCGTCCACATCGATCGTCCCATCTGCATCAACGAATCTCCACGTAGCGCTCGAGACGCGAGACTTCCTTCGCGTCCACGTACTTGCCGATCTCGCGACGGAACTGCTCCATCGTCTTCCAGGGTCGGTACTCCTTGTACTCGCGGAGCATGCGCGCGCCCACGCCCGGCAGCGTGAGGATTGCCTCATCGGTGGCGGTGTTGAGGTCAATCGGCACGAACACATACTGCCCCATGCGCGCGACTTCGTCTTCCTTCACGTACTTGCCCATCTCCCGCTCCCACTGGGCAAATGCCTTGTACGGGCGATACTCGAGAAACTCACGAAGAAAGCGCGGTCCCATACCCGGCACCAGCATGATTTCCTCGCGCGACGCGGTGTTCAGGTTGATCTGCAGAAACAGCTTGGGATACAACTCGGCGCGCTGCTCCTTCGTGAGCTTGGTGCCGAGAAACGCGTCCACGTCCGCCATGGACAGGAACGGTCGCTTGGCCACCAGCTCCTTGGCGAAGGCCGCCGTCATGTGCGGCATGGTCGCGATGTCCTGCTCGGCGGCCACGTTGATGTCCTGCACGCCGAGCGACTTGCCGGCCTGCGCGTGCACCGCCGTGGAGCCGACGGTGAGAGCAACGAGCGCCACGAGGGCGCGGAGGGAGCGAATACGCATATCAGGAGTCCTTTGGAAGGAGTTGGTCTTTGGCGGAAGCGTACAACAGGCCGAGCAAACCGAACGGGATGAGCGAGCCCGGGGCGAGCGCCGGGGTCGCACCGCGAAACACCTCGAACCAGAGCGCAAATCCTGATTCGCCCGGATTGAGTTCGAGTTCAAACTCCAGATTGCCCTGCAGATGCAGTATCACGCCGGCCACCCCCGCGAGAATCAGGCCGATCATGAGCCACCACACCGCGCGCGTGCTGGCCGCCGACGGTCGCGCCAGTTGCCAAACAATCGCGAGCGCCGAAAGCAGCAGGAGCGCCAACGGGATCCACTGCTGCCAATCGTCATAGTGCTCCAGTAGGAGCAGTTCGGCCAGCGTCCCCGCCATGGCCAGCAGCAGGATCGTGAGCAGTGCACGACCCAGGAAATCCTGCGATCGCCGCGGCAGTTGTCCGGGTGCAGATTGGTTCATGCGGAGTCGGGGAGATGAGAACGTCTTCTGTAATCTAAGGACTTCTGCCGTCGCCGCTCGACAGATCCCCCCCCGCTCCCACGCCCGCCCAATCAGCATGAGTCACCCCGCCCCGGACCCCACGCCCCACACGCCGATTGCGGCGCCGTTCGTCCCGCTGCGCCATGCGCGCCGCGCCGTGGAGCAGTCGCGCGCCGACGCCGACGCGTTTCTCGAGAGCATGCAGCAGCGTCGCACGACGCGGCACTTTTCCACCGACCCGGTGCCGCGTGCGCTGCTGGAGGCCGCCATTCGCACGGCCGGTACCGCACCCTCGGGCGCCCACCAGCAACCGTGGACCTTCGTGGCGATCTCGGATGCCGAGATCAAGCAACGGTTGCGCGCCGCTGCGGAGGAGGAGGAACGCGCCTTCTATCACGGCAAGGCGCCGGAAGAGTGGTTGTCGGCGCTCGCGCCGCTGGGCACGGACGAACACAAGACGCACCTCACCGACGCACCCTGGGTGGTGGTGCTCTTCCGTCAGGCGTACGGCGTCAACGCTGACGGTACCAAGCGCACGTACTACTACACGCAGGAATCGTGCGGAATCGCGGCGGGCTTCTTCATCGCGGCGGTGCACCAGATGGGACTCGTGACGCTGACGCACACGCCGAGCCCGATGGGGTTTCTCTCGGAGCTGCTGGAGCGGCCGGCCAATGAGAAGGCCATGCTGGTGATGCCGGTGGGCTACCCGGCGGCTGATGCGCGAGTGCCGAATCTCGAGCGCAAGCCGCTGGATGACATCGCAGTCTGGCGATAGGCGGCACGCTGCTGGAGGACGTGTGATCAGGCCTCGCCCGAAGCCATCGCCTTGTGATGCGCCAACGCCACCACCTGCAACTGACTGAGAAACCACACCCAGCCAAACGGATAGTCGCTGATGTCCGTGGTGCGCGTAAAGCCGGAATGCACAAACGTCACGCGCGTCTGTTCACCTACCGATTCCAGATCGAATGCAATCTGCTGCACCGGCACCGTGGGATCGCCCCGCCAGTCCGGCCAGTCGAGCACCAGCCGCTCGTTCTGCACAAACTCCAGAATGCGCGACGGTCCGCCGGTGACGTCGGCGTCATCAACCTGATAGCTCCATCCCAGTGCGTAGCGGCCGCCAGCACGTGGTTCGATGACCGAGTCCTTCGACCCGAACCACTCGTTCACAAGCGCAGGTGTGATGAGCGTACGGAATACCCTTTCGCGCGGCGAGTCCACCAGCACAACCTGGCGCACGACGGGCTCCTCGTCGGTGAAGTCCGGCAGCACGATGCCTACGCCGCCCGCGAGTTGCGCCTGCAGGTTGCCCATCGCGAAACGCCAGTGATCGTCTATGAGCGCCTGCTCACGCGGATAAGGCAAGGTGCCGTGCACGGCGTGTGACATGGTCAGGCGGCAGGCCTCGTCTTCCGCCGCCAAGGCAATCACCACTTGGGTTTCCACGCCGGCGATCTCCCACGAGTACGCAAGAGCCACGTCATTCGCCCACTGCGTAATGCGCTGCGTGGCCAGCTCCCGCGTGGCCGTCTCCAGCGAATGGCGCCCCCAGAACGCATACGGCTCACCAATGCCTGCGCCAACGTCCGCATGCTCGGCGAACCAGACAGACAGTTCCGCGGGCACCGTGAGGGCCGCGAACACCCGCTCGGGCGTGGCCGCGAGTTTCCAGGAATGATCGAAGGTGAACGACATGCATGTCTCCAGGCGGGGGGTTCAGGACGGGTCCGTCAGACGTGCTGGTCCACCAGAATCGGATTCCCGTCGGGATCAACGGCCACAAAGCTGGCCGGGCCCGTGGTGCTCTCGTCGGCCTCGCTGGTGAACGTGATGCCCGTGGCCCGCAGCGTCTTCTGCAACTCGCGTACGTCGGTGAATCCGGCCACCGGTTGTGCGTCGCTGTCCCAGCCAGGATTGAACGTCAGAATGTTCTGCTCGAACATGCCCTGGAACAGCCCGATCAGCGTGGAGCCGTTCTTCATGATGAGGTAGTGGTGATCGAGATTCCCGCCAAAGGCTGAGAATCCGAACTTTTCGTAGAACGCCTTGGACGCCTGCAGGTCCTTCACGGTCAAGCTGATGGAAAATGCGCCGAGTTGCATGGGGGACTCCTGAACGGTTGGGATCGGTGACGCGGGTGGGGTGAACGCCTGCTGGTATTTCTCGTCACGGAGCTAACCGCCCGCGACAGCGGGTTCCGTTCGCGGTCTGCGGCTGAGCACCCCTGCAGACACGAGCGAAAACAGCAGTCCCACGGGGAGCGGCTCCAGCAACGTGAGCGCGATGTTCACCAGCGGGTTCTGGTACATCGTGGCGAACTGCTCCATCTCCGCTCGCGTGACCGCCAGCTCGGCCTCCGTGGCGCCGGACGCCCGTGCCTTCTCGATGCTGTACGCAGCATACTTTTCGCCGAAGTCAGGCGTGATACGGTAGTACACGACCTGCCACGTGGCGGTATAGCAGACAGAGGCGATGGCGGTGATCGACGCGCCCACGGCGAGCGCCCGACGGAATGTCACGCGGCCGCCGCCAACCGAGTCGCGATACGTCTGGATGCCCACGTACACCATGAAAAACGCACAGACCATGCCGGCGTATCCGAGCAATGCGGAGCGGTCGAACCCGATCGCGTCCTGAAACGGGATCGTGAGCAGCATCATGGCCGACAGGATGCCGCCGGCGATCAAGCCATAGGTCAGCACCACCTTGCGCATCGCATCTCCTTGGGTTGGGGAACGCCGAGGATAGGCCGTTTCACCTCGTGGGAACATCACCCAAAGGAATGATTTTGGCGATTCCAGCAAAAAATCACCCGATCAGGGGATGAGCCGGAGCTCCTTGCCCAGCTGCACGGCCTGCGTCCGGCGACGCGCGCCCAGTTTGCTGAACACCCGACTGGAATGCGTCTTCACCGTGTTGGCGCTCACCCCCACGTGCTCGGCGATCTCCTGATTGCTCAGGCCGTCTGCAATCAGCCCCAGTACTTCGAGCTCGCGCGGCGTCAGCCCCAGCTCCGCGAGCCTGGTTTCGTCTCGTACGAACTCGGCGGGCGCCTCCACGAGCACTTCACGGACCTCGACCTCCCGGACGGAGCGGGTAAGTCGTCGCCCAAGCCAGATGCCGAGCAGCGCGAAGAGCAGCGCAAGGAGCGCGCCGTAGATCTCCACCGATCGCTCAACTACGAGCCACCGATATTCGATCAGCCGAAGCGCGGCGATCATCAGGCCGGCGATTGCTCCGTAGCGCAGCGCGTGCTTGAGGGTGGTGGACATCTCAGTGCGGAACGCGGGGGGCGTCGTGGCCGGGAAGCAGGTTGGTGAGCACGAGCACCGCCCCAGTCCCCTGCTGAGCGGGCGTGAATCGTGTGAACGTCATGTGCGTGCGCGCGTCGCGCCAGCTCCACGACTCGCGGATGCCCTCTGGCACGGGCGCCGTGGTGTACTCCGACGCTGGCCCGAAATCGCGCTGGTGCTGCTCCAGCAGCGCGGTGATGGCCCGCGATTCGTTGTACACAAAACCGATGCGGCGAATCGTGCCCGCCGCATCGAGATAGAGCAGCACCCCGTCGGCGTCCTCCGAGGTGAGCAGCGGCAGCCGCACCATGGTATCGGTGGGCGATTCGGCATACATCGCGACGGTGCTGCGCGCATCGCCCAGGTGAATCGTGTCGCGCGCTGTGGCCGCGAAGCGCGGGATCGTGGGCTTCGGCGGCGCGGAGGACGGCGGTGGTTGGGCCGAGCTCGTTGAGCCGGCCACAATCAGAGCGAGCGCGCCGAACAGCGCCGAGGCGTTTCGTCTGCGTCGCGACAACGACGGGAACCTCAGAGACAAGCGAGCGTGGCCCATGACGGAAAGCTCGGCAGGAACGCCCGCGCCCGCAACGCCACCGTCGCGAGGTTCACCCCGCGCGTGCAGACGGGCCAGCGTGCCGTTCAGCGTATTCAGCGAGCGGTCGGCGGCGACTGCCCTCGTGAACCTTTGGCGCCCTTCTCCGACCATCCTTGTGTCGGGTTGCTGCGCACGAGGCGCCGCCGCCGACAGCATCTCGCGAACCACGGAGGCGCGCGTTTCATGACCGGAACTACGCCGCACGCCGCGATGCTCCGACGGGACGCACTGTCCGACGAACTGCTGGCCGTGCGCTGCCTGCTGGGCGAGCCGACCGCGTTTGACGAGCTGGTGCAGCGATGGCACGAGCCACTGTGGCGCTACACGCGAAGCCTGCTGCCCGACGAGCAGGTCGCGGCAGACGCGCTGCAGGACACGTGGCTGCGCGTGCTCCGGAGCATGCCGCGACTGCGTGATCCGGCGAGACTGAGGGCGTGGCTGTTCGGCATCGCACGGCGGAGCGTGATGGACCGCCTGCGCGATAGATATGCCCAACGCACGGAGGACGCCGCTGAACTTGCAGACGTGGCGGATGAGTACGCCCATGCCGATGCCTCGCTGACTGCCGAGTCGGAACACGAGGAGCGCCAAACGGTGCGCGCCCAACTGCATGCCTCGCTCGACCGCATGCCCGTGATCGACCGGGATGAAGTCGCCGAAATGGTCCTCGAACCCCGAGAGGGTTGATCGGTCAACCTTGCCCACGTAGTTGGTGCCGACGACCCCGTTCCCTTGCCCGTCGAGCGGGATGGCGAACGTGTTCGTGATCCCTGTCGGCGTGCTCGCCACGACGGTGAGCTGGTAATGATCGCGGAAGTTGATCCCCCCGCGCGGTCGTAACGTCACCGCGTGCGTGGCGGGGTTGTAGACGGCGGAGTTGATCCGGACCTTGCGGCCTCCCGGACCGACGAGCTCGTAGTTGCTCACGTCCTGGGCGCGTGTGGGGTCGAGGGCCTG
>JBBSPE010000014.1:0-50831 GCA_038259155.1 Gemmatimonadales bacterium | reverse complement strand
TGCTCGGTCTGGCAGCATGGCCCACCGTTCAGGCGCGTTTCTTTCCCGACTCGATCGGTGCCGTCGACGCCGAGTCGCAGGTGGCCGCGGACAGCAGCGCAATGTCGCTCAGCGACGGCTCAGCCGGTGAGGCACAGGCGGTGAACGAAGCGGCAGGCACAATTGCGGTAGAGGCGGTCATCGGGCCACCAGTGACCGATTCCGCGGCGACAGATAGTGCGCCCGCGCCGCGTCCGCCGCGCACGGGCGATCTTGTGGTGCTCAATGCTGCCGACTCGAGCAATGCGGCGGCCTTTGCGGTGTACTTCGTGTCAGCAAACACGGTCGAAGAGGCCCGACCACCGGCGCGTGTCGATGCCCTCGCAGCGGTGGCCGTGTCACCCGTGCCGTTGGGCGCCAACGGCGCGCGCTGGTTTCGGGTAACGGTTGGCGCCGGCACCGACAGCACGCAGGCCGTCGCGCTGCTCACGCGTCTGCGCGAAGCCGAGCAGATCGGCGTCACATCCGGCAGCATCATCCGGGTGCCGTACGCGTTCCGGTTGGAAGAGGGACTCGCGGTGGAGATGACGAGCGACGCGATCGAACGCTGGGGCAGGCGCGGGATCCGCGCGTACGCATTGCGTCAGACGAGCGGTGATGTCACGCTGTACACCGGCGCGTTCCAGACGCCGATCCAGGCCACGATGCTGGCGGATTCACTGCACGGGGTGGGCATTCCACCGATGCTGGTATACAGAACGGGGAGAACTTTCTAGTGCGGTTGACGAAGCTCGAAGTGCATGGGTTCAAGGCGTTCGCGGATCGGACGGAGTTCGTGTTCGATCGCGGCGTGACAGCGATCGTCGGTCCGAACGGATGCGGCAAGTCGAATGTATCCGACTCGGTGCGCTGGGTGCTCGGCGAACAGCGTGCGCGGGTGATGCGCGGCGCGAAAATGGAGGATGTCATCTTCCACGGTTCGTCGGCCCGCAAACCGGTGAACATGGCCGAAGTGTCGCTGCACTTCGACAACTCGGAAGGCGATCTGCCGGTACCCTTCAAGGAAGTGGTGCTCACACGCCGCCTCATGCGCACGGGTGAGAGCGAATATCTGCTCAACCGAGCGCCCTGCCGCCTCCGCGACATTCAGGATCTCGTGCGCGGCACCGGACTGGGCGCGGATTCGGGTGTCGTGATCGAGAGCCGGATGATCGACGCGCTGTTGTCCGATCGTCCGGATGATCGTCGTGAGCTGTTTGAGGAAGCCGCGGGTGTGGGACTCTACCGCGACCGTCGCCGGAGCGCCGAGCGACGGCTCGAGGAGACGACCGTGGACCTGTCGCGCCTCGACGATCTCATTGGCGAAGTGCAGAGCCAGGTACGATCGCTTTCCCGTCAGCGTCGGCGCGCCGAACGGCACGCCGAGCTCATGTCGCGTCGTTTTACGGTGGAGATTGCGCTGGCCACGCGCGAAATGGCGGCGTGGCGTGAGGAGCTCGACAGTCTGGACGGTCGGCTCGAAGCCCTGCGCACCGAGTTGCCAGGCGCCGAGTCCGCGATTGGCGAGGCAGATACCGGGCGCGAGCAGGCCCACGGCGCGCGCGCCGCCGCGGAAGCGCAGCGCGCGGAGATCGCGCGGCTGGCCAGCGAGCAGCGCGAACGCACGCTCCGGTTGGAACGCGAACTCGCCGTGTCCGAAGAGCGACAGCGCAGCACGGAAGCGCGTCGCACGCGGGCCGAACAGGAGCGACTCGAAGGCGAAGCGTTCGGGCAACGCCTGCGCGATGACCGCGAGAAGGCCGAGACGGATCGCACGACGCTCGAACAGGAGCTGAAGGACGCCGGCGAAGCGCTGTCGGAGCGCGTGGAAGCAGAAGACGAAGCACGTGCCGTGGTGACACGCGCGCGTCAGGCGCTGGAGTCGCTCGAGCGCACGGCGCGTGAACATCGCGACCAGGCACGTCGTCTGGAACTCGATCGTGAAGGTGCCACGCGCGACCTCGGCGAAACGCAACAGCGTCTCGAGGCGCTGGAGGTGGAACGGGCGCAGCTGGCCGACCGCTTCGCGCTCACGGAGCGCGAGCTTGTGTCGGCGCGTGAACAGCTTGCACTGTTGCAGGGCACAGCACAGGACGCGCAGCAGGCACTCGAACAGGCGCGCGGCCTGGCCACCGCCGCCCGCACCACGGACGCCGAGTCGCGTGCCATGCTCGCGCGCGTCGTGCAGACCCACACGTCACTCGAGGGCGAGGTGTCGGCGCTCGAACGCCTCGAACGTGAACGCGTGGGTCTCGCGCCGAGCGCCAAGAAGCTGCTCGATGATCGGGCCACGATTGGCGAGGGGGCCGTGATCGGTCCGCTGACGGACTTCCTCACCGCCGACGGCGACGCGGCCCGTCTGGTGGAGCGTTATCTGGGGGCGACGTTGCACGCCGTGGTGGTGCGCGACGCCGCCGCAGCCGACGCCGTGCGGCGTTGGCACGCGTCGGCCAAGCCGGGCCCGTTGCTGCTGCTCCCGCTCGACGCGTTGCGAGCACAGCCGAGCGCGCCGGAGCAAGGGGATCTGGCATCGGCTGTGCGCACCTCGGGCGCCGCTGGCGCGTGGGTGGACGCGCTGCTGGGTCATGTACAGAGTGTGGACAACGGCGACGCCTTCATTGACGCACGCGGCGCGATGTTCCTGCCTGGCACCAGTGTTGGGCCGGGCCCACTGCAGCGGCGCGCGGAGATCACCAAGCTGCGCGAGCGGCTGGAGCAGTCCGTCATTGAGCGTGAAGGCGCGCAGGCCGCAGCGGACGCAGCACGCGTGGCCATGGCCGACGCCGACCGCGCCCAGCATCAGGCCAGCGAAGCGAGCGCGCGGGCGCAACAGGAGGCGCGTCGCGCCGAAGAAACGGTGCGTGAGGTTGAGCGCCGTCTGGAGCGCAGCGGTGCCGAGGTGCAGCAGTCCACCGCACTCGCAGAGCGGCTCACCACCAGAGCGTCAGAACTGTCCGATCGGGCCCGCACCCTGGGTGAATCACTCGACGCACTGCAGGCGCAAGCTGGTGAGGCAGACAGCGCCATCAGCGATGCGCGCGGCGTGCTCACGGAGACCGAGGGCGCGCTCGAAGAAGCGCGCGAGGCGCGATCGGTGTGGCAGGTTACGCAGGCCCAGGCGCAGGCACGGCTCACGGTGGCGAAAGATCGGGAGCGTCGCCTGCACGAGGAAGATGCGACGGCCGCCGCACGGCTCGCTGCGCTGGCCGACGAACTCGAATCGTTGTCGAGCGCCGATCACGAGTTGGCGGAGCAGCTGGGCGCGTGGCAGGTGGAACTCGAAACACAGCGCAAGTCACTGTCCGATGCCGAGGCGCGGTCTGCCGAGGCGGAGCGCGCGGTGAAGGAGACCACGGAGACACTCGACCGGGCGGAACGCCGGCTGGCCGAGGCGCACCGCGCGCACACGAGTGTGGGCGACGCGCTGCACCACGCGGAGCTGCGGCACACCGATTTGTCGGGACGTCGCGAGGCCATTCGGCAGCGACTGGAAACGGAGTGGCGCCGTCCGCTCGACGAGCTGCTGGCCGAAGCGGAGGAGCTCGAGGTCGAGACCGATGCACTGCGCAGGGAAGCCATCGAGATGCGTGACGCACTTGATGCACTGGGGGCCGTGAATCCGCTCGCGATCGAGGAGCACGAGGAGGAACAGCGTCGCCTCGAGTTCCTCACCGGCCAGCGCAACGACCTCGTGTCGGCCAAGCAGTCGCTGCACCAGGCCATTCGCGAAATCGACAGCACCGCACGCGAACTGTTCCTCGTCACGTTCGGGCAGGTGCGCGAGAACTTCCGGCAGATTTTCCTCACGCTCTTTGGCGGTGGCGAATGCGACCTCCGCCTGGAGAATCCTGACGCGCCGCTCGACTGTGACATCGAGATCCACGCGTCACCACGCGGCAAGCGCACCCAGCGCATTCACCTGCTGTCGAGTGGCGAGCGCGCGCTGGTCGCGTTGTCGCTGCTGTTCGGCATCTTCCTCACCAAGCCGAGTCCGTTCTGTCTGCTCGACGAAGTGGACGCGCCGCTCGACGACCAGAACATCGGGCGCTTCGTGCGGATGCTCAACCAGTTCAAGTCGCGCACGCAGTTCATCGTGATCACGCACAACCCGCGCACCACGACGGAAGCGGCGGACGCCGTCTACGGCGTGACCATGCAGGAGCCCGGCGTGTCGTCGATCGTGAGCGTGCGCATGCGCGGCAAGGCCGTGAATGATGCGCTCGCCTCCAACGGAGAAGCGCCCGCGGACGGTGATGACGTGATGGGTGAGGCAGGTGAAGGCACCGACGCGGCGGAGCCGGCCTCTTCGCCCGCGTGATCTTGCGTCGGTGGCGTGCCGGCGCGGCCATCCTGCTGTGTGCGGTCGCGTCGCTTGGCGCGGCTGCAAGTGGGGGCGCCCGCTCGTTGGGAGCCCAAGAGGCGCGCGTTTCGGTGGAAACCAGCGAGGGCATCGTCCTGAGCACCGTGTCACCACGCTTCATCATTCGCTCGTTCGGCTTTGGTGAGGCGCGACCGCTGCGCATCACCATGCAGGTGAGCGAAAACTTCAGCGTGCTGCCTCCGTATCTGCTCGACACCACGTTCCTGGCGCAGGACAGTTCGTTCACGCTCCGCATCAATCGCGCGCTCACCAGCGGTGCCACTGTGTACTGGCGCGCGCTGGTGGAAGCGGGCGGGCGCGCGGCGATCTCCGACATCACCGGGCCTCGGGTGGTTCCCACCTGGGTGACGCTGGTGGACCCCGCGTCGCCCACGGGCAACATCGACAGCACGCGGCAACCCGAGTTCAAGTGGCGATCGCCGCGCGTGGACACCGGACCTGGTCCATGGCGCTACGACCTCGAGATTGCGACCAGCGCCAGCAACCAGACGGTCTTCGCCGTGGCCAATCTCACGGACACCATCTTCCGACTGCCCTCACCGCTGCAGGCCAGCACCTCGTATGGCTGGAACGTGACGGCCCGATTGGCCGCCGATCCGCGATCCGTGCGCGTCGAGAGCCCGGGCTCGCTGGTGATCGTGGACCCCGCGAAGCCCACCGCCACGCTGTTGTTCCAGAACTTTCCCAATCCCTTCCCCACCGCCGCCAGTTTCTCCACCTGCTTCTGGTTTGACGTCGGGGAACCGGGCGCGCAGATCACGCTCGAGATTCTCGACCTGCGCGGCAATTCCGTGCGCGACGTGATTCCGGGTGACGACGGCCAGTCGCTGTTTCCGGCCGGTCGCTATGGCCGCGGGGCGCCCGGCACCGGCAGCAACTGCGACAACCGATTCGTCTGGGACGGCACCGCGCGTGACGGCAGGCCGGTGCCGCCAGGGGTCTATCTGGCGCGATTTCGCGCGGGCGACGCGCCGCCGACCATCCGTCGCATTTTGTTCAAGGGGCGGTAGCGCGTGCGTCTGACCACCGTAGGGACTGGCACGGTGGCGCCGCACCCGACACGGGTGTGCGCCGGCCATCTGGTGCAGCACGACGACGTGAGCCTCCTGCTGGATTGCGGCAGCGGCGTGGTGCATCGGCTGGCGGCCTTGGGCCTGCGGTGGACCGACATCACGCACGTGGCCTTCACGCACTTTCATGCCGACCACATCGCAGACTTTGCGATGCTCTGCTACGCCTTCCTGTACGGGCAGGCGCCCGCACGGACCGCGCCGCTGCAGGTGATCGGTCCCGTCGGCACGCGTGACCTGATTGACCGGCTGGCGCTCGTATACGGCACCTGGCTGCACGCACCGGGGTATCCCCTGGAGGTGATGGAGCTCGAGCCGGACGCGCGGTTGGTGCTTTCGGCCGAGCTCGTACTGACGGTGTTCCCGGTGCAGCACACGCCGGAAAGCGTGGCATATTCCCTGGAAACCGGCAGCAAGCGCCTCGTGTACACCGGGGATACCGGTGTGGATCAGGCGCTGGGTGAGTGGGCCGCACATTGCGACGTGTTGCTGACGGAGTGTTCGCTGCCGGACGCGCTCGCCGTGGCATCGCATCTCACGCCGTCGCAGGCGGGGGCGCTGGCCGGTGTGGCGCAGCCGGGTCTGCTGGCACTGACACATTTCTATCCGCCCGTCGAGCACGTGGACATTCGTGCGCTGGTGGCGGAGCACTTTGACGGATCGGTGGTACTCGCCACCGACGGTTGGTTCATTGATCTCTGAGGTGTTCGCATGCTGGTGGTGATGCAGCCCAATGCATCGACGGCGCAAATTGACCGCGTCTGCGAGGAAATTACGCGACAGGGCTTCAAGCCCCTGCCGATACCCGGATCCGTGCGCATGGCCATCGGCCTGCTCGGCGATGACAGCAAGGCCGACTGGTCGTACATCGAGGCGCTCGACGGTGTGGCCAGCGTGCTCATCGTGCAGAAGCCGTACCGACAGGTGTCGCGCGAGTGGAAGCCGGAGAACACGATCGTGGAAATTGCACCGGGCGTTCGCTTTGGCGGCCCGGAGATCGTCCTCGTGGCCGGTCCCTGCTCGGTGGAGAGCGAAGAGCAGATCCTCACCGCAGCGCGTGCCGTGCGTGCCGCTGGCGCGACCGCGCTGCGTGGTGGCGCGTTCAAGCCGCGCTCGTCGCCATACGCGTTTCAGGGCATGGGCAAGGCCGGACTCGAGCTGCTGGCCCTCGCGCGTCGGGAAACCGGACTCGCGGTGGTCACCGAGGCCATGGATGAAAACGGCGCCGATCTCGTGGCCGAGTACGCCGATTGCATCCAGATCGGCGCGCGCAACATGCAGAACTACTCACTGCTGCGGCATGTGGGCCGGATTGGAAAGCCCGTGATGCTCAAGCGTGGCATGGCGGCCACCATCAACGATCTGCTGCTGAGCGCGGAGTACATTCTCGCGGAAGGCAATCCCAACGTGATCCTGTGCGAGCGCGGCGTCCGCACATTCGACTCCGCCACGCGGAATCTGTTCGACCTCACCGCGATTCCCGTGGTGCAGAAACTTTCGCACCTGCCCATCGTGGCCGACCCGAGCCACGGCACGGGGCTGCGCGACAAAGTCACGCCCATGGCGCGCGCAGCCGTCGCCGCCGGCGCCGACGGCGTGATTGTGGAAGTGCATCCGCAGCCTGACAAGGCGCTGTCAGACGGTGCGCAATCGCTCTATCCCGAGCAGTTCGCGCAGCTGGTGCAGCAGCTGCATCCCATCGCCGCGGCCATTGGCCGCTCGCTCGCGCCGACGCCGGGAACGGCGCCGGTCAACGTCTCATGAGGAGACGCCTGATGATCCCGCAACGACGCACGGTGGCCCTCCTGCTGGTGGCAGCGTGCAGCGCTGCGACACTGGCGCTTCCCGCGCGCACGACCTCGGCCCAGGGCACGGCTGGTGCGCCTGGCGACCCCGCCAGCGTGTTGCGTCGCGCTCGCGCAGAGTACGCCACGGTGCGCACGGCGCGTGCGGAGTTCGAACAGGAAATCAAGAACCCGCTCCTGGGCCGGACGCTGACGTCGCGCGGCACGCTCGTGCAGCGCAAGCCAGGCCGTTTGGCGGTCACCTTCACCGATCCGGCAGGCGATCGCATCGTGTCCGACGGTCAGTGGTTGTGGGTGTACATCCCGAGCAGCGCGCCGGGCCAGGTGCTCCGACTGCCGGCGGGCGACGAGGGAACGGGCGGCGTCGATCTCGCGGCCACGGTGCTCGACGCGCCGCGCGAGGGCTACAACCTGACTGCAGCTGGCGCGCGGGTTGTGTCGGGTCGTCCGGCACACGGCGTGCAGATGGTAGCGCGGCCGGGCGCCGAGGTGCCGTTCCCGCGCGCGACACTGTGGGTAGATGATGTGGACGCGAGCGTGCGCGAAGTCGCCATCACGGACGGCAGCGGTGTGTCACGCACCATACGCCTGCTCACGTGGGAGAAGAATGCGAACGTGGACGCCACGTCGTTTGCGTTCAAGCTTCCCAAGGGTGTGAAGGTGGTGCAGCAGCCCTGACCGCCTGCCCGCCGTCAGTGCGGCGGGCGAGACCAGTCCCTCAGTCTTCCAGGCTGGGTACGCGCATGGGGATCACCGCGCCAGATTCCTTCGCACGCGCGAACGGTTCGCGTGGCGAGTTGACGCCGTCAAGCAGGCGCAGCGCACGGACAATCGTGGCATCGTCCTGGGCACGACGCATGAACTCGGCATCCGAGCCGAATGTCACGCGGGTGAGTTCGTAGCCGAGCGCGCGGCCGATCCACGGTGCCGCCGAGTCGAACGTGGCGCGGTCGAGCGACAGCTTGCGGCGCTCGAGCTCTGCCCACACCGCGTTCACCATCTCGCGAGTGACCGGCTGGCTGTCTGTGGTGAACGTGCTTTTCTCCCGAAGTTGAATGGCCGTGCGCGCCACCGCGTCGCGATAGTCCACCGTGCGCGGGCCGAGTGAGCGGACGAAGCGCTGCACCGAGAGGGGAAGGTCAGTCTCACCGGCCATCACGTCTGGCACGATGCCGCCCCCGCCAAACACCGTGCGGCCCATCGCCGTCACGTAGCGGGGCCGCGTGGTGTCCATCGCGGTGGGTCCCGCCAGTCCATCACGATACGCCGTGTCGACAAGCTGCGAGATACTGCGACCCAGCGGCGTGAACCAGCGCGCTGTGGTGATGCGGAGCGCGCCGCCGGTGTTCATGGGAAAGACGGTTTGTGCGCTGCCCTTGCCGTACGAGGTACGCCCAACCACGATGGCTCGGTCATGATCCTGGAGCGCGCCGGCCACGATTTCCGAGGCACTGGCGCTGTTGCCGTCCACGAGCACGGCAACCGCCAGCTTGGGCCACCACTGCGGTTCACGCGCGAGCACGGCTTCGGGCTCCGCGCCGGGCCGTCCCCGCAGCTCCACGATGCGTTTGTTCGGATCGAGAAAGAGCTCCGAGACCGCGACTCCCTGTTCGAGCAGTCCGCCCGGATTGCCGCGCAGGTCGAGCAGCACGCTGTGCGCGCCAAGCTGGTTGAGTGAGTCGAGCGCCTGGCGCAGTTCGGCGGCTGTGTTGGCGCCGAATACGTTGATGTCCACGTAGCCCACGCCCGGCCGGAGCATCACGACCCGCGGTACGGCGCGGCGGGTGACGGACTCGCGCTCGACGCTCACCGTGAAGCGGTGCACGCCGTACCGCTCAACCGTGAAGGTGACGGTGGACCCCGGTTCGCCGCGCATCATGCGACCGATCTCGTCGTTCGTGAGCTTGCGCGTGCTCTCGCCCTCGATCTCGACGATACGGTCGCCCACCTGCACACCGGCGCGGTCGGCGGGCGCGCCCGGATACGGCTCGACCACCGTGAGCCACCCGTCGCGGGTGTCCACCTGCAGGCCGACGCCGCCGTAGTTGCCGGCGATCTGCGCCTGCAGGCGGCGCATGCGGTTCTCGGGGAGAAACGTTGAATACGGGTCGTGCAGCTCCTCCACCAGTCCCGCCACGGCCTTGCGGTAGAGCGAGTCGAGCGGCACGGAGTCCACGTACTGCGTGGCAATGAACCCGTACACCTGCTCAAACAGCCGGGCACCTTCTTCCGGGGTCCGGACAGCCTCCAGCTCGGGCGGGGCGACCCGCTCCTGACCAATCCACCAACCGCCCGCTCCGAGCGCGGATCCGAACAGCAAGGACGCGACGATTGCGCGAGTGCGCATGCGAGGGGGTGCGAGGAATGTCAGGAGATCGCGCACGATCTCAAGGAGTTTGGCCGACCGGAGGCGTGAAGCGCTCCGGCCAGCGATCGGCGAGCACGGCGAGGCAGCGCGCCGAGACGTCACTGGCACTTCCCAGCGCGGAGACGGCCAGGATAGCCCCGCACTCCGGATGTGCCTGCTGCCACTCGGCACCTGCCGCCACATCAAATCCACGGGTCACGCGCTCATGGAACGCGAGGCCCTCCCGCTCAAGTCGATCCGGCGCGCCGCGTTCCTGCATGCGGTGCAGCGCCTCCTGCACGGGAAGTTGCAGCAGGAGCGTGCAATCCGGAACCAGTCCCCCGGTCGCAAACTGATTGATCGCACGAAGGCCCGACGCCTCCAACCCCCGCGCCATGCCTTGGTACACGTAAGTGGACAGGAGGTACCGGTCCAGCAGCACGAGGACACCGCGCCCCAGCGCAGGACGAATCGCTCGCTCCACCAGTTCGGCCCGCGAGGCGGCAAACAGCAGCGCCTCGGTCGCCGGACGCAGCGCTTCCTCGGAATCCAGCAGCAACGCGCGGATCGCATCTCCCGGACCCGTTCCCCCGGGCTCGCGCAGCGCCACCACCTCCTGCCCCGTCGCTTCGAGTGCGTGCGTGAGGCGGGTCCATTGGGTGGTCTTCCCTACACCCTCGCCCCCCTCCAGCACGACCAGCAGCCCCGTCCTGGCCACCGGCGTGATCAGCCGAGCGTGATGATCGGGGAAGCCGCGCCCGCCTTGATGCCTTCGGCGATCCACTGGTTCACACGGAGCATCTGCTTGTCGAAGTTGTCCTGCGCGACGACGGCGCTCTGATAGGCCGGATTGACCTGCACCTTTTCCAGAAGCGCGTCGAGCTCCTGCTCCATGTTCGCGCCGGGCTGCTCGCCGCGGTCGATCATCTGCTGGGCCTCCTGCCGGATGGCCTCCATGCGCCGCAGCATGGTGCTGGCCTCGGCGTCGCCGGAGAGCGCGTCGCTGGAGCGCTTGACGGCCTTGTATTCCTCGCTCTGGCCGATCAGTCGGCCAACTTCACGTGCCTTGTCCTCGAGCATGACGAACGGTCCCGGGTGCTGGGGTGGAGCGCGCTCGACGTCCGTCGCGTGGGTGACGGGAGACTCGCGCGTATCCAAGGAAACATAGCGACCTGCGAACCCGCATGGCTCTGCCGGTCAGCCCGTCCGCTGCGCGGTCAGCACCCGGGGCCGGCCGGCCAGGTCCTTGTGCAACGCCAGTGCGCCAAACGCCCCCGTTCCGCGCACCAGCTCGAGCGTTTGCTCCGCGCGGTTGGCGTCGCACTCCAGCACCAGCCAACCCTTGGGCACCACCACGGACGGCGCCTGCGCCAGAATGGCGGCGTAGCGGGCCATGCCATCGGCCGCCGCAAAGAGTGCCGTGGGCGGCTCCCAATTCCGCACAAGCGCCGGCAGCGACTCGGCCTCCTGAAAGGCGATGTACGGCGGGTTTGAGACGAGCACGGACACGGGCAGCTCCAGCACGGGCGCCAGGTCGGCCCCTCGCCGGAACTCCACCACCGTCCCGATCTCCGATGCCAAGCGGTCTGCATTGCCACGGGCCACCACCAGCGCGTCGTCGGAGATATCTGTCGCAATCACCCGGTCGAAGCGCCCCTCCTGCGCGAGCGCCAACGCGATCGCGCCACTGCCGGTGCCAATGTCCACGGCGATGCCGCCAGACACGTCCGCGCACAGGCGAAGCACGTGGTCCACGAGCAGCTCGGTCTCGGGCCGCGGAATGAGCACCCGCCGATCAACCTGCAGCAGCAAATGCCGAAACGCGGCCGTGCCCACCGCGTAGGCGAAGGGCATGCCCTGCGCGAGACGCTCGACGGCGGCCACGACTCGCCGGCAATCGTCCGTCGGCACCGACTCGTTGCGGGCGAGTGCCATGGCCACGGCCGCGGGCGAGCGGTCGAGCACGGCCGCCACAAAGCGACGCGCCTCCCGCGGACGATCGCGCACGCTGTTGTCGTGTGCGTGCGACAGCGCGGCGGCGGCCCGTTGCACCAGCGACGCGAGAGTGCTGCCCTGCGGCGCCACGGTCACGCGCGCAGCCGTTCCTCCGCGTCGGCGAGCGCGAGCCCCTCGACAAACGGGGCCAGATCGCCCTCCATCACGCGATCAATGTCATAGAGCGTGAGACCGATGCGGTGATCGGTGACGCGACCCTGCGGAAAGTTGTACGTGCGGATCTTGGCCGAGCGATCGCCCGTGCTCACCTGCGAGCGTCGCAACCGTGAGCGCTCGGCTTCCTGTTCAGAGAGCCGTAAATCCAGCAGCCGCGCGCGCAGCACTTCCATGGCCTTGAGCTTGTTCTGCAGCTGGGACTTCTGATCCTGCTGGCTCACCACGATGCCGGTGGGCAGATGGGTAATGCGCACGGCGGAGTCGGTGGTATTGACACTCTGGCCGCCGGGCCCCGAGGAGCGGAACACGTCGATGCGCAGGTCGTTGTCGGCAATTCGCACGTCCAGCTCCTCGGCCTCGGGCAGCACGGCCACTGTGGCGGCTGAGGTGTGGATGCGTCCCTGGTTTTCAGTGGCGGGCACGCGCTGGACGCGATGCACGCCGGATTCCCAGCGCAGCACACCGAACGCGCCGTCGCCCAGCACCTTGAAGACGGCTTCCTTGATGCCACCCATCGTGCCGTCGGACCAGGTCATCGGCTCCACGCGCCACCCGCGTCGCTCGATGTAGCGGCTGTACATGCGGTGCAGGTCGCCGGCAAAGAGACCCGCCTCGTCGCCACCGGTACCGGCGCGGATTTCCACGATGGCCGGGCGATCGTCGAGTGGATCGCGGGGAATGAGCAGCGGGAGCAGCGCCTTCTCGAGCACGGCCTGTTCTTCCTCCAGCCGGTTGACCTCGGCGCGGGCTTCGGCCACGAAGTCCGGGTCGTCTCCTTCGGCGAGCTCGCGCGACCCGGCGAGTTCGTGCGCCACCCGCTCCAGCCGTTGCGCGTGTTCGACAACGGCGGCGAGCCGCCGGTGCTCGCGGCCGAGCTCGGCAAAGCGCGCGGCGTTGCTGGTGACCTCGGGGTCGGCGAGTTGACTCTCCACGGCTTCGGCGCGCGCGAGCGCATCACCGAGTCGATCGAGCAGGGCGGACGATTGCACGGGAACGGGAACGGGTGAGTCGGGGCGGCGCCGTGACGCCGGTCAGCCTGTGATTCGAGTCACGGCGCGCGTGGTGATGCTCGGGGTACCCTTCTTCGTGCCACGTTCGCACCCCGCAGGGGAAACTAGCGAGCGCCCGTGCGTCTCACCACGCGAACGCCGTGATGGCGCAACGGCCACGGCAGCGTCACCGGCAGCGTCACTGGCAGCGCCCATCGCGGGTGGTGCGGCTTCCGGGTGCCATGCGGCCTGTCGACACCAACTTGCGCTCACCTTATTGCCCATCAGATGCCCGCGTGGCATCGTCAGGAGTCACACTTGTCCTACAACACCATCGCGAGCCACGTTCCCCTTCGCTTCTCCGCCCCGTCCATGAGCGTTTCCGTCGACCGAATTGCCGATTTTCTCGGAACCGTGCCGCTCTTCCGCGAGCTGGATCGCGTGGCGTTGCGCTCGTTCGCCGACATCACGCGGGAGCACAAGTACGGCAAGGGCACGGTGATTGTCAGTGAAGGCGATCCCGGGGACGCGCTGTACGTTGTTCGGTCGGGCGAGGTGAAAGTGGTGCTGGTGGCGGAGGACGGCCGCGAGGTGATTTTGGGGGTGCTGGGCGTGGGCGATCATTTTGGTGAACTGTCGCTGATTGATGGCCGGCCGCGCTCGGCGCACGTGATCGCGACGAGCACCTCGAGTCTGCTGGTGCTGCGGCGTGCCGATTTCCGTCGGCAGGTGGAGCAGCAGCCGCAGGTCGGGTGGGCGCTGCTCATGGAGTTGTCACGCCGGCTCCGTCAGGCCGACGGCACCATCGGGTCGCTCGTGCTGCTCGACGTGCCCGGCCGCGTGGCCCGCGTGCTGATCGAGAACGCCACCCCCGGGCAGCCGGCGACGCTGGTGAAGCCGATGACGCACCAGGTCATGTCGCAGATGATCGGCGCCAGCCGCGAGACGGTGTCGCGCGCCATGTCGGAGTTTCAGGACAAGGGATGGATCACCGTGGCTCGGCGCCAGGTGACGATCGTGGATCGTGTCGCGCTCGAAGCGCGGGCCCGACCCGCTCTCTGACCCACCCCGCATGAGAGTTGCGACGCCGCCGGGCGCCACTGCGCCTCGCGGGACGCGCTTCCGCGTTCGCTGCTGGGGCGCGCGCGGTACGATCGCCAGTCCGGGCCCCCGCACCGTGCGGTACGGCGGCAACACGGCATGTGTCGAGGTGCGCGCGAGCGATGATTCCCTCATGGTGCTGGATGCCGGCACGGGTTTGCGCGGGCTCGGCCAGCGGCTCACCGATGAGGAAGCTGCGAGCACCGCACCGACGCATCCCGCCCATCTGTTCCTCACGCATCGGCACAGCGATCACGTCATCGGGTTGCCGCATTTTGCGCCGTTGTTCACGTCCGATCGGCAGTTGATCATCACGGGCGGTGATGCCGACGTGGAGTCCACGCGGGCACTGCTCGAATCGTTGCTGACCCCGCCGTTGTTCCCGCTGCTTCCCGACATCACCAGGCGGCTGGCGGTCGAGTCGTTCAGGAACGGCGCGCCGTCAGCGGTGGGTGACGCGTGTCTGGTGCACCGGTTCCCGGCCCGGCACCCCGGCGGCGCCGCCATCTTTCGCATTGACGATGCGCGGGGCGCGGGTGTGGCCTTCGCGCCCGACAACGAGTTGGACTACGCCAGCACTGATGCAGACGTGATTGCGTGGCGCCGCGGGCTGACGCTCGCGCTGCACGGCGTGCCCATTCTGATGCACGATGCCACGTACGCGGACGCGGAGTTGCCCGCGCATCGTGGCTGGGGGCACTCGTCGGCACTCGAGGCCACGCGCTTCGCCATGGAGTGCGTCGCGGGCATGCTCGTGCTCTTCCATCACCACCCGGACCGCTCGGATGAGGCCGTGGATGCGATGGTGCAGGACTGCCGTCAGCTGGTGGCGGTGAACGGCAGCTCGCTGCGCGTACTCGCGGCTTGGGAAGGACTGTCGCTCACGGTCTAGTCCGGGGACAGCGTATCGACTGCCACGACCACCGCCTGACCGCGTGTCGCGTCGGCCAACCGTGCAACGAAGGCGGGCTCGAGCTCGCGCGGCACCTCGACCTCGAACGTGACCGCCGCGGCGTACTGCTCGCCCACCACCACGATACCGAGCGCGGCCATCAGTTGCTGCACCGGAGTGATTGCGCCGTACTCCACGGTCACGCGCCGTACGACCGCGTCCACGCGCATCTGGGTGGGCAACCCGGCCAGCGTCTGCTGTACCGCACCGCTGTACGCGCGCGCCAGACCGCCGGTGCCAAGGTTCGTGCCGCCATACCAGCGCGTGACAACCGCGGCGATCTCGCCGACACCGCCGTGCAGCAGCACTGTGAGCATTGGTCTTCCCGCCGTCCCGTGGGGCTCACCATCGTCGCTCAGGCCAATGTGTGACGTCGAGCCGGGTGCACCCACCACGTAGGCCCAGCAGTGATGCGTGGCGTCCGGAAACTCGGCGCTGACGGTGCGCACGAGTGCCTGTGCCTGTTCGACGGTTTCGGCGCGTTCCATGGTGCAGAGGAAGCGGCTGCGGGTGACCAGCAGCTCCTCCCGGTGGCGGGCCGCCGGCACCAGGTAGTGACTCGTTGACGTGATCAGCTCTCGAGCAGGCTGCGCAGCATCCACGCGGTCTTCTCGTGCAACTGCATGCGCTGCGTGAGCAGATCCGCGGTGGCCTCGTCGTGCGCTGCCTCGGCCGCCGGGAACATGCCCCGAGCCGTCCGCACCACCGTTTCCTGTCCCTGCACGAGTTCCCGGATCATGTCGGTGGCGCTTGGCACGCCCGACGTCTCGGAAATCGCGCTCAGTCGCTGGTAATCCGAATACGTCCCGGGCGCCGGATGGTCGAGGGCACGGATGCGCTCGGCGATCACGTCCACGGCGATTGCCAGTTCGTCATACTGCGTCTCGAACATCACGTGCAACGTCTGGAACATCGGACCGGTCACATTCCAGTGAAAGTTGTGGGTCTTCAGGTACAGACTGTAGGTGTCCGCGAGGAGGTGCGAGAGACCATCGGCGATGGTCTTGCGGTCAGCCTCGGAAATGCCGATATCGATGCGTGCCATGCGTTTGTTGTCCTGTTTTTGAGTGATCACGCCAACAACCAGAGCAAGTGCCTTACGAGAGGCACGGTTCCCGGCGTGCGACACGAACGGGCCGTTCCTCGTCGCGTGTCAGCCGCCGGCCTGCGCCATCCAGAGCACCGCGGCAACGTACCCTCCCATCAGTATTGCCCCTTCGAATCGCGAGATCACCCGCTGCGTGCGCAGGACCAGTGCGGCGAGCACGGTGAACGCGAGCATGAGCGCCACCTCGGGCCAGAGTGCCATGAGGTCGCCCGCAACGGGCGCCAATGCGCTCGCCGCGCCGAGCACCAGCAGCACGTTGAAGATGTTGGAACCGATCACGTTGCCAACCGCCATCGCCGAGTGTCCGCGCAGCGCCGCGACCACCGACGCCGCGAGTTCCGGCAACGAGGTTCCAATTGCCACGACGGTGAGACCGATGACGCGCTCGCTCACGCCGAATGCCACCGCTACGTTCACGGCCCCGGATACGAACCACCGACCGCCCAAGAGCAGCATCGCCAGCCCCAGCACGCTCAATCCGAGCAGCTTGGGCGTGGACAGCGTGCTGCGATGTTCGGTCACCTCCTCGATCGTCTCGGCGATCAGTATGTCGCCGGCCGGCTCGGCGCGCGCGAAGCGTACCGTGGCCACGGTGAAGCCAACCGCCGCAACGAGCAACACCACAGAGTCAACGCGCGAGATCACGCCGTCGAGCAGCGCGAGCGGCACCGCGAGCGAGGAAATGAGCAGCATCGGCACCTCGCGCTTGATGAGCGAGCCCGACACCTCCGGTGGTGCGACGAGTGCGGTCACGCCCAGAATGAGGCCGATGTTGGCGATATTGGACCCGACCACATTCCCCAGCGCGATGCTCCCGCTCCCGTCCAGCGACGCCACGGCGCTCACGACCAGTTCGGGCATGGATGTGCCATAGGCCACCACGGTGAGGCCGATCACCAGTGGCGGCACGCCAAACGTGTCGGCAATGCCGGCGGCCCCCTTCACGAACCAATCGGCGCCGAACACCAGCAGCGCGAGGCCAACGAGCAGCAGCCCAACGGTCAAAAGCATGGCATTGCCCGTCGAGTTGAGTCGGGTGTGCGAGTGTGTAGCTTGTACGACATCATGCTCCGTTTCTTTCGTTCACGCGCGCCGATGTTCGGGCTGCTCCTGCTGGTCGCGCTGCTGATCACGCTGCCGGGCATCCGCCATCCGCTGCCGATGCTGGCGCTGAGTATCTTTACGATACTCGCGTGGCGCACGATTGTGCGCTGGCGCGACCGGCAGGCCGTGGAGCCGACGCTCGACGATGAGGTCACCGGGGCGGCGGCCGATTGGGACGCGCGCCACGGTCCGCCCGACGATTTTGAAGCCGCGCCGGAGAGCGAGGCGTGGCGCGAGAGTCTGCGCCCCTCGGGCGGCTGGCGTGATTCGGCGGACGACGACGACATTTAGTGGGTTCGTACGTCACGGTTCATTCGATATCTCCTCCACGCCAAAGCCGCCACCACCCGGTGTCGCCAGGCGAATTTGCGCGTCGGCCGCTACGTGCCAACGCCCCTTCGCGGCCAGGGGCGCGCCCTCGAGCGTGTTCTCGCCGCGCGCGCCGTTCCCACCACCGTTTGCCCCTCGCGGTGCGAGTTCCCGGCGTTCCGTGAGCAGTGTGACCACCGCGGCTTCGAGCGGTTGATACGTGCGAAGCACGCCGTCGCCGCCATGGTGTGCGCCAGCGCCGCCGCTGCCCCAGCGCACGGCGTATTCGCGTACCCGCAACGGATAGGCCCACTCAAGACTCTCCACGGGCGTGTTGCGCGTGTTGCTCATGCCGACATGCACGGCCGACGGGCCCGCACCACGCACGCTGGCCCCCTGCCCCCCGCCGAGCGTCTCATAGAATGTCCAGCCGCTGGCGCCAATGGTGATGTTGTTCATGGTGCCCTGACCTTGCGCCGGCAGCACGACGGTCGCGGCATGTCCCGCCACGGCATTGCTGAGCGCTGAGAGCATGACGTCTGTGAGACGCTGCGACAGCTCCACGTTGCCGGCCGCGACGGCGCTCGGGCGTTGCGCGTTGGCCACGCAGTCATCGGGCACGTGCAATGCAAGCGCTCGCGCGATCCCGTCGTTCACGGGCACCTCGTCCCGGTCGAGCAAAACACGCAGCACGAAGAGCGCGGCCGCTCGCGCCACCGCAATGGGTGCATTCACATTGCCGCGCACCGCGCCGCTCGTACCGGTGAGATCGACATGCAGCGTTTGGTTGCGTATGGAGACCGTCGCGACAATGGGGATCGGATCATCGGACACGCCATCACCCTCGAGCGCATCCTCGCAGCGACCACGCACGCCGTCAAGCGATGCGAGACGTGCACGCACGCGTCGCTCGGAATAGTCCAGCAGTGCATCCACGGCCTCGGCACACCACGCGTCGCCATGCCGCTGCACCAGTGCACGCCAGGCATCGCGGCCCGCCGAACAGGCTGCGCGCTGTGCTCGCAAGTCGCCCAACCGCTCCGCCGGTGTGCGCACATTGGCCAGCACGAGTGCGAGGATGTCGGGCTGCACCACGCCCGCTCGCTCAAGGCGAACCGGCGGAATGATCAGCCCCTCCTGCACGAGCTCCGTGGCGCCAAACGGCATGCTACCGGGACTCATGCCCCCCACATCGGCGTGGTGTGCCCGCACGGCGACGAAACCGATCACGCGCGACTCGTCCACCCGGTGCCCGATCACCTCCACCATGGTGATGTCGGGCAGATGCGATCCGCCGGCCGAAGGATCGTTGAGCAGGAACACGTCGCCGGGTACGGGCTGCAACGTGCGCACCACGGCCACACTCTCGGGCATCGCACCGAGATGCACCGGGATGTGCGCGGCCTGTGCCACCATGCGACCAGCGGCGTCGAACACGGCGCACGACGCGTCGCGACGCTCGCGGATGTTGGGCGAGACCGCTGCGCGTTCGAGGCGTGAGCCCATCTCTTCGGCGATCATGGCCACCGACTGCGCGAAGACGGTGAGCGACAGCGGGTCGAATCGCTGTCCGGCGCCGGTCGCCGTCACGGTGCCTCCCGGGAAGCGCGCACGATCTGCGCGAGGTTGGCTTCCCATGCTGCAGCCAGGTCGGCGAGGCGCGCCCCTTTCCCACGCTCGGGCGCGGCCGACAGCAGCCCCTGTGCACTCGGGTGTGGGACGGACACGATCCGCAGGTTGGGCCAGCGCTCCACGTGTTCCGCGACGACTGATTGCAGGGTATCGGTCGCCACACGGCCGAGCGCCAGCACAATCGAGAGACCGCGCGACGCGAGCGCATCGAGCTCCCGCCTCAACCGCTCACGATTTTCGCGCGATTGTAGCTCAGCCCGAGAGGGCGCGCGAAAACGCTGTCCGTCGTTCGTGGGGCAGCACGGGAATGCATTGCCCACGGCAACGCCACGCAGCAGCGGGCGCAGCCCCTCGGCGGCAAACACGGCACCGTCCCACGGCAACGTCTCCAGCTGCGGCGGCAGCGTGCAGGCATCGGCCGCGACGAGCGCGCGGTAGAGCGGCAGGCCGGCGCGATCGCCGAAAAAAGGGACGCCGCTCTTGTCAGCGCCGCGCGGTCCCGGTGCTTCGCCCACGCACAGCACGGGTACGGGTCCCGAGTCGGGAACGAGCGGCGGAACCGGCGCACCCACGATGCGGGAGCCCGAGGAGGCATTCGTGCGTGGCGTCGCGCCGCGGGCGGCGACGGCCGAATTCCGCGAAGTACGTCGCGCGCTCATGTGTCCTCCGTGCGTGCCAGCCACCAGCCGCCTTCGCTGCTCGACGTTGCCTGCCATCCGGCCGACACACGCAGCGTGGCGTCAGGCAGGTGCACGGTGGCCGGACCCAACACCACCGCGTCGAGCGCGAGCCCGTCATCGCGGCCGGCAAAATCCTGTGGTGACACTCGCGCCTCGCGCGTGACCGCCAGCGGCCACCACGTGCCCTCGAGCGCGGCGCGCACGCTCACGATCTCAGCGACGCGATCAAGTGCGTAGCCAAAGCGCTCCGCATGCATCGCTTCAAAGCGGGTCGCAAGTGCCTCCAGCACGTTGAGCCCCGCTGTCGGTTCACGTTGCCACTCATCGAACGGCACGTCGAGTTCGTGCCCCTGTCCGAGATAGCGCATGCGTGCCCACGCGCGCGGTGTGAGCGGCGTGGCCGCGTGGGCCGAGAGTCGCTGCACGAGCTCGATCACCACGTTACCCAGCTCTGCATCGGTGAGATGGTCGCATCGGCGCATGACGTTCGCGAGCCCGTCACGTCGTTCGGGTGCCAGCGCCAAGCCCAGTGCACTGAGCACGCCGGCCCACGGCGGAACAAAGATGCGCGACATGCCGAGCGCCTCGGCGAGCCCGCAGGCGTGCAGCGGTCCACCGCCGCCGAACGCGACGAGTACCAGCTCACGCGGATCGCGCCCGCGGTCCACGCTCACGCGGCGCAGGGCGCGCGCCATGGTCGCGTCGGCGGTGGCAATGAGCGCCATCGCCGTCTCCGGGACGGTGCGCTGCAACTGCGACGCCAGTGTGCCCACGGCACGATGCGCCAGGCCGCCCTCGATCTGCACCGCACCTCCCCAGTTCCCTTCCGCAATGTGTCCCAGCACCACATGCGCGTCGGTCACCGTGGGCTGCGTCCCACCACGCCCGTAGCAAGCCGGCCCCGGATCGGCTCCTGCGCTCTCAGGCCCGGCCTGCAGTGCGCCACCAGCGTCCACGCGGCCCAGACTCCCACCGCCGGCCGCCACCGTCTCCACCAGCACGCGCGGCAGCGCGATGGGCACGCCGTCGAGCACACCACCTCGCTCAATCAGCGGTTCGCCGGCCACGATGAGCCCCACATCGGCGGACGTCCCACCGATGTCGATGGTGAGCGCGTCGTGCACCCCGTGCAGCCGGCAGAGCGCGGCCGCTGCGGTAACGCCACCGGCTGGCCCGGACAGCGCGAGCGACGCGGCGCGCGTGTCGGCTTGAGCTGCGGTAATCGTGCCGCCGGCTGACGTCATCACGCGCGGCGCCGGAAACCCCTGCGCAGCCAGTGCACCCGACAGCGACTGCATGTATCGACGCACCGCGGGCCGCGCGTACGCCTCAGCCACCGTGGTGGCGGTGCGCTCGTACTCGCGAATCTCCGGCAGCACGTCGTGCGACACGGCAATCGTCGCCTGCGGACACGCGCGCTGCAGCGCTTCGTGCAGGCGCGACTCGTGCACTGGATGCGCGTAACCATGCAGCAGCACGATGGCGAACGCACTCGCGCCGCTCGCCTGCGCCTGCGCGACCACGCGCGCGAGCTCCGTGTCGGTGAGCGGAACCAGGATCTCCAATTCGTCGGGCGCCTCGCGCCGCTGCCCGTTGTCGATCCAGCGCGGCGCCACGCGCTCCTGCACGGCGATCACGTCGCCGTGCGCCACCAACGGCGCCGGCTGGTGCAGCGTGAGGTCGTACAGCGACGCGCGTTCCTGTCGGCGCAACCAGAGCAGATCGGTGAAGCCGGCCGTCGCCAGCAGCACCACGCGCGTTCCGGCGCGCTCCAGCAGGAGATTGGTGACCACGGTGGTTCCGTGCACGAAGCGCTCCACCGCCACAGGGTCGAGCGCGGCCTGCTGCACGGCGTGCATGACACCGGCCGAGCGATCGGCCGGCGTGGTGAGCACCTTCGCCATGCGGACATGCCCGGCCGCATGCACCGCCACCAGATCGGTGAAGGTGCCGCCCACGTCCACCCCGACGCTGACGCCGAGCGGCCCGCTCACGGGCGCGTCAGGCCGCGGCCGCGAGCGCCGCCGGCCCCACCGGTGCCGTGCGCCCGCCGCTCAAACGCCGCGACAGCACGCCGGCCAGCGCGACATGCACCGGCACCGTGACCGCGACCACCACGCCGGAGCCCTGCGACAACAGTGTCATCTGCAGCACGAGCCCGAGCAGCGCGAGGGCCGCGGCCAGCATGGACAGGCGCGCCGCCAGCACGGCCGCGCGCCCGCTCCCGCAGGCGAACGGCGCGCAGACCGCGAGCACCAGCAGCAGCGGGTGCACCTGAAACAGCGAGCCGTTGCTGCCCATGTAGGTCGCATGTTTGGTCACCGTGCCCGCGAGCAGCAGCGCCGTACCCAGCACGCCGCCCACCAAGTACCAGAGCGTGGCGAACGACCGCAGGCCGATGAGCGCCGCGCGACCACCGCGTTCCGACCGCCAACCCAGAAAGAACACCACGCCGCCCAACCAGCAGCCGATCACGAGCGCGGCGAACCCGCGGAACGGGGCGCGCTCCGGCACAGGGGCGCGCTGGGCCACGTAAATGAGCGAGTCGTGCGACACGAGGGGCACCGTTCCACCCGCGCCATCCGATACGCGAAGGGTGGTGAGATGATCGGCCAGCAATCCCGGCATGAAGCTCTCATTCCAGCGAGAGAGCGGATCGTCCGCGTTGCGCCCGAGCGCTACGTGTATTCCGGCGAACGCTGGCCAATCGCCGTCGGTGACGCGCGCCGTTTCCTCGCGCCAGGTACGTGGCTCTGCGGGCACATCGGCAAGCTCGCGCGCCAGCAGCCCGCCGAGTGCGCGGTCAATCGCATCGCGCACGCGGGTGGAGCAGTTGTCGAGGTAGTAGTCATAGCGGTAGAACCGCGCTTCGCCGGTGGCATTCCAGTTCACGTACTCGGCGAGCGCGGCTTTTTGCACATCAGTGAGCGCGAGCACCTGCCGACGCGCGCTGCGATCGAAGTCCACATACTCGGCGAGCATGGCGTCGGTGGGATAAACGGCCAGCCAGTAGCGCGTGTCGCCGGTGAGGAAGTTGGCCAGGAAGTTCGGCTGGTCGAAATCGAACACGCCCCAGTTGTACGCGAGACTCCGCCCGCTGACCGTGTCCGTGACCACCAGGGCGTTGTGGCCAAACCGCTCCCACAGGACCTCCCCGTTCCCGAAGCTGAGCACCGAGATCTCGAGTGCGCGGCCCTGCTCGGCGCGCGCCGCGTCCAGCGCGGCGTCCACGCCGGGCGCCGGCGGCTGCGCTCCCAGCTCGCCTCGCGCGAGCGCGAAAACGGCCAGCAACACCAGCGTCAGCGCACTGCGCACGCGTGCGATCAGAACCGGACCTCGCGACCTTCCTCGGCCGACTTGTACGCCGCGTCGAGGACCTTGTGCACCAGCAGCTGCTCACGGGGCAGCTTGAGCGGTACGTCGCCCTGCACCATGGCGATGAAGTGCGCGAGTTCCGCGCGATAGCTCTGGAGGAACGGGCTCTCGCGCGCGGCTGCTCCGGATGGCGTGACGTTGATGTGCCGGCCGTTGATGTCCTTGACCACGCGCAAGGGCGCGAGACGACCGGACCCCTTGGTGCCGTGCGCCTCGAACCACCAGCGATCCTGCTCGCCCACGTAATCCCACGACAGATCAAAGATGAACGTGGCACCGCCGGCGCACTCGAGCAGCAGCTGCATGGCGACCTCGGTGGCATTGGCGCCCTTTCCCTTGCGGGCCGAAGCGCACACGCGCACCGGCTCGGGAAAGTCGGCCAGCCAGAGCGCGAGATCGAGCAGCGGGAAGCCCTGATCGAGAAACACGCCTCCACCCGCCTCGGCTTTGCGCCCGCGCCAGCCGTCTCCGGGTCGGTCCACCAGTAGCGCGCCTGCCCGCACAGACGTGAGTGAGCCAAGCTCGCCGTTGCGCAGGAACTGCGTGAGTGCCTGCACGTCGGACCGAAACCGGTGGTTGTGCGCCACCTGCAGCACCAGATTGCCCTTCTGGGCGGCCGAGAGGCAGCGCTCCACGCCTCGCACCGTGAGCGCCATGGGGCGTTCGGAAAGCACATGCAGCCCTTTGCGCAGGGCGCTCAGGACGTGGGGCTCGTGCAGATGGTTGGGCGTCGCGACCACGACGGCGTCGAGCGCGTCGGAGTCGAGCATCTCCTCAAGATCCGTGAACACGTCAGGGACTTCAAAGCGATCCGCGAGCGCACGCGCCTTGGGTCCATCGTTGTCACACAGGGCCACGAGCTGCGCGCCACGCATCTTCGACAGCACCGGCAGGTGCGTGAGTTGCGCGATGGCGCCCGTGCCCACGACGGCGATTCGCACGCCATCCTTCATTCAGCCTCCGGAAGTTTCGTACTCGGCGATCGACGATCGCTCACTCCGCGAAGCCGACAACAGTCCCGGGGTAGTAGTGCCGAAGAATGGTCCGCACGTCCTGTCCGGCCCGGGCGCGACCAATCGCACCCCACTGGCACATACCCACGCCGTGCCCGTTGCCCACGCCCCGCAGGACCACTCCCGACACCCGACCACCGACGCGCGTTTCGCGTTCCACATCAAAATACGTACTGAACAGGATCGCGCCACGCGCATCACGAAACGCGGATCGAATGTCGCGCCCGGTGAGCGTGACGGACCCGCGGTCCGTGCGGATCACCAGCGTCGCGACACGGCCACTGACGCTCCGCGAACCCACTGCGACGGACGACACCACTGGCGCCGTGGTGCCAGTCGCACCGCGAGCGCCGAGATGCCGCACCACGGCCTGCCGCAGCAGTGGCTCGTTGAAGCTGACGTTCCACGCGTTGCGCGGTGACAGGTCGCAGTAGGCGTGCCCAGTCGTGGGGTCGATGTCGCTCACACTCCGGAGATAGCCGGAGGTCTGCGTCCCCGACCACGCTTCGCCAGGCTCGGCTGATCGACCGCCGCAGCTCGAAGAATAGGGGCCATCAACCACCGCGCCATTGTAGCGCAGCACGAGCCCCGTCGTGGCGGCAATCGCCGCATCCACCACCGGATGCTCGGCCGCAACGCCCCCGTACACCTGATGCAGGACCGTGGCCGTCATGTGGTAGCCTCCAGCCGGCATCTGCTCCGCCGGCGGCACCCGCACGTACGTGTAGCTGCGCGCGGCGATGGCCTGTGCCTGCAGCGCGGACGCATCCCCCGCCGAGCGCGTGCCCAGCTCCAGCGGCACGACGCCGCGCAGATAGTCCTCCACCGGCAGCCGATTCACCACCAGCAGGCCGCTGTCCGTCGCGGAAATCCACAGCTCGCCGCGATACCGCCGGCCGTCGTGCTCCACCAAGGAGCGTGCGCTCGTGGCGCGCACGACGAAGGGGCCAGCGCGCCACGGCGTCGCATCGCTGCGCCCCCCGACAACGCGCAGCGTGCTCCCACGGCGCTCTACGCGCCAGCTCTCTCCACCGCGGCCGGTGACCAATCGACGCCGTCCGGCCTCCTCGAGCACCTCGAAGCCGGACACGCCGGTGATCGGTACACTCGTCGCGCCTCCCGCCAGCGCGATCCAGGCCACGCGATCGCCGGTTTCGAGGGTGGCTGCCGCGGTATCAGTGAAGACCACCCGTGCGGCGGTCGCCCCCATCGGCGCGGACGTCGCGGCGGGTGCGGCCGCAGCACTTGCGGGCCCGCCGAGTGGCCTGATCGCCGGCGCGCACGACACGCCAACGGCCAGCACGGCGGCGACGCACGCCCATCTCAGCACGCGTCGTCCGCAGATCATGGAATCAGTCGCTCGCGCCGGACGACGCCAGTGCTGCGCCGAGCGCGTCATCGAGACGCTCCAGCGTGAGGTCGATCTCGGCGTCGCCGTGGGCGGCGGACATGAAGCCCGCCTCGTATGGTGAAGGCGCCAGATATACGCCCCGAGCCCGGGCCGCGTGGAAAAACCGCTTGAAGAGCGCCGTGTCGGAGGTCTTGGCCTCCTCGAACGTGGTCACGGTCTGCTCGCGGAAGAAGAAGCCCCACATGGAGCCGCTGTGCGAGCCATTGAACGGCACGCCATGACGCGCGGCCATTTCCCGCATGCCCTGTACCAGACGGCCGGTGCGCGCCGTGATGCCATCGTGCACCTCGCGCGTGAGGCCCGCGAGCGTGGCCAGACCACCGGCCATGGCCAGTGGATTGCCGGACAGCGTACCGGCTTGGTAGACAGGTCCGGTGGGCGCGATCCGCTCCATGAGCTCCCGCGAGCCGCCGTAGGCCGCCACGGGCAATCCGCCCCCGATCACCTTGCCGAGCGCGGTAAGGTCCGGGGTGACACCAAAGCGCTCACGCGCTCCACCATAGGCAATGCGGAATCCGGTCATGACTTCATCAAAGACGAGCAGCGCACCGGTTTCGTCAGCGATGCGGCGCAGTCCCTCAATGAAGCCCGGCACCGGCTCGATGTAGCCGCCATTCCCCACGATGGGCTCCAGCAGGATGGCCGCGAGTGGCACGCTGCGCGCAATGCGCTCCACCGCCTCGAGGTCATTGTACGGGCAGGTAAGGGTGAGCTCCGCCAGCACGTCGGGGACGCCCGGGGAGTTCGGCAGCCCGAGCGTGGCCACGCCCGAGCCGGCCTTCACCAGAAAGCTGTCCGCGTGACCGTGGTAGCACCCTTCGAACTTGAGCAGGTGATCGCGCTTGGTGACAGCGCGGGCCAGCCGCGCAACACTCATCGCGGCTTCTGTCCCGCTGGACACAAAACGCATCATCTCGAGATGCGGCATGCGCTCGGCGATCTTGTCGGCCAACTCGAGTTCGAGGCCGGTGGGAATGCCGAAGCTCGTGCCGTTGGCCATGACGCGCGCGAGCGCCTCCATCACCGCCGGCGGCGCGTGGCCGAGTACGAGCGGCCCCCACGAGAGCACGTAATCGAGATACTCGTTGCCGTCCACGTCCCAGATGCGCGCCCCGGACCCGCGCGCCACGAAGAAGGGCTCGCCGCCCACGCCACCGAAGGCGCGTACCGGCGAGTTCACACCGCCGGGAAACCGCACACGCGAGCGTTCCAGCAGCGAGTGCGACTTCGTGGTGACCAGCGAATCGCCGAGCGACTCGGCAGACGTGCGTGTTGGTACAGCGGTCATCGGCCAAAACTCCCGACGGTGGTAGGCATGAAGGTCACGGGCAGCACCCGACCGGAGCGCGCCAGTGCATCCGGGCGCGGCGCGTGCGACGCCACACCGCGAAAGGTGGCGCTGAAGTCGTAGTCGTCCACAATGTCATCAATGTGCACGTCGAGAAAGCTGCCCACGCCGAGCGTCGCGGCAATATCCGCAGGCACATCCACGTGCACGACACCGTCCACATCATCCGCCTGCCACGGGGCACGCGCTTCCACGTAGCCGTCCACGTCAACGCGCTGCACGAGCACGGCCGTGTCGCGCCCGAGAAACCGTTCATACTGCTCGGCCGTGATCGCGCGCTGCAATTCGTAGAGGCGTTCCTGTCGCTCCAGCTTGATGGAGTCCGGCACATCGTCGTCGAGATCGGCGGCGCGTGTGCCCTCCTGCGGCGAATAGGTGAACACGCCCACGCGGTCAAAACGAATTTCCTCGAGCAGGTCGAACAGCGCCTGGAACTCCTCGTCCGTCTCGCCGGGAAAGCCGACAATCACCGTGGTGCGGATCGCGAGGTCCGGCACCACGCTCCGATACATCGCCACCTTCTCGCGAATGATGCGTGCGCGCTCCGGGCGACGCATGCGCGCGAGGGTGGCGTCGTGCCCGTGCTGCATGGGCATGTCGAGGTAGCGCACAACGCGCGGATTGGCTGCGATGACGTCGAGCAGACGCGGCGTGATGCCGGCGCTGTACAGATAGAGCATGCGCAGCCACGGCACCGTGGTCTCGGCGAGCAACGCCTCGATCAACTCCGGCAACCCGTTGCCGTCGCGACGGTCACGCCCGAAATGCGCGAGGTCCTGCGCCACGAGATTGAGCTCGCGCGCGCCCTGCATTTCGAGCAGCTGCGCTTCGCGCACGACATCATCGAGCGAAAATGAACGATGCTTGCCGCGCATGAGCGGAATGGCGCAGAACGCACACCCGTGGTCGCAACCTTCGCTCACCTTGAGGTAGCGCACGGCGGGCTGGTCACCGGCGAACAGTCGCACGCCCGGATGCTCCACGAGCGACCCGCCAAGCAGTCCGCGCGCCACGAGCTCGGGCACGAGCTGATCGGCCTCGCTGGTGCCGAGGAACACATCCACTTCGGGCAGCGCCTCGCGCAGTTCGTCCTTGTGGCGCTCCACCATGCAACCCACGGCAAACACCGCCTGCACAGTGCCGTCGTCTTTCAGCCGTGCGGCCTCGAGAATCGTATCGAGCGACTCCTTTTTGGCCGCGTCAATGAAGCCGCAGGTGTTGACGATGATGACATCTGCCTGAGTGGCATCGTCCACGGCGTCACCGCCGTGCGCCACGAGATCGGCGCGGTAGCGCTCGGAGTCGACGGTGTTCTTGTCACAGCCGAGCGTGAGTACGGAGAAGCGCACGCGGCGGCCTAGCGGAAGTTGCCGAACAACAGCTCGACGTCGAACTCTTCGCCGCGCAGGAACTGGATGGCTTCCTGCAGATCGTCCTTGGAGGGCGACGTCACGCGTACCTGTTCGCCCTGAATGGACACCTGCACCTTCTTGAGCTTGGCCCCCTTGATGGCCGCCGTGACCTTTTTGGCCTGCTCGCCATCGAGCTCGGTCTTGAGCTTGATCTCGCGCTTGACGGTGTCGCCACCGGCCTGCTTGATGTCGCCGATGTCGAGATTCTTCACCGGGATGCCGCGCTTGATCAGCTTGGTCTGCACCACGTCAAAGAGCTGGTGCATCTGGAAATCGCTGTCAGCGATGAGTTCGAGCAGCGACTCGCTGCGTTTGAACTCGACAGCAGCCTTTGAGCCCTTGAAGTCGTAGCGCTGCGCGACTTCCTTCTGGGCCTGATTGATGGCGTTGTCGACCTCCTGGAGGTCGACGCCGGTGGTGATGTCGAACGAATATGTCGAAGCCATACTTGGGAACGGAGGATCAGCCGAGGAAACTCTCGAGCGCTCGTGCGCGGCTGACGTGGCGCAGGCGCGAGAGCGCCTTCTCCTTGATCTGCCGCACCCGCTCGCGCGTGATGCCGAGCAGCGAGCCGATTTCCTCGAGGGTCATGGGCTCGTGCACGTCCAGACCGAAGTATAGCCGGAGAATCTTCGCCTCGCGCTCTTTGAGCGATCCGAGCGAGTCTTCGATGGCCTGTGTGAGCGCTTTCTCAATGGTCTGCTCGTCGGGCGTGGGGCTGACGGTGTCAGCCAGATAGTCGAGCAGCCGATTGTCCTCGCCGGGCGTGAGCGGGGCGTCCAGTGACAGGTGCACCTGGGAGATGGACATGGTCTTGGCCACCTCCTCCTCGGAGATGTCCATCCCTTCGGCGATTTCGGCGTGCGTGGCCTCGCGGCCGAGCTCCTGCAGCAAGGCGCTGGCGCGCTTGCCGATGCGGTGCAGCGTGCCCGCGCGGTTGAGGGGCACCCGGACAATGCGCGACTGCTCGGCGAGCGCCTGCAGGATGGCCTGCCGGATCCACCAGACGGCGTAGGAGATGAACTTGATTCCCTTGGTCTCGTCGAACTTGTGGCCGGCGCGAATGAGGCCGAGGTTGCCTTCGTTGATGAGATCGGAGAGCGACACGCCCTGATTCTGGTACTTCTTGGCCACGGAAACGACGAAGCGCAGGTTGGACCGCACGAGCTTGTCGAGCGCGTCGGATTCGCCGACGCGGATTCGGCGAGCGAGATCGGCTTCGTCTTCACGCGAAATGAGCGGATACTTGCTGATGTCGCGCAGGTATTGATCGAGGGATCCATCCTCGAAGGAGGCGCGTTTGCGCGGCACGGCGCCATTGGAAGTGGCACCGGCGCGGGACCGTGGGGACGCCGCGTCGGCCCGCGGACGCTTGACGAGTGTAGACGAGTCGCGAGAAGGCACGAGCGCCGGGGCGGTGTTGCGCGGCGGCTGCGGGACTTCAGCGGATGCGCTCTCCAAGCCGCCTCCATCGGATATTGGTGATCCAGGGAGCCGAGACGTTGGAGTCCGGCACGTAGCTGTAGTACACAAACATCGGGGTGCCCCGCATGAGCGAGTCCGGCACGAACCCCCAATAACGACTGTCGAGTGAGTTGTCGCGATTGTCGCCGAGCACGAAAAAATGTCCTTCGGGGACAACGAGCGGGCCCCAGTTGTTGCGCGAGGGGCGGTAACTCCGCCGGGATGGCACGGCGGCAGCCGTCGCCGTGCGCACCAGGTGGCCACGCTGCCAGCGAAAGTCCTCGGCCACCGGATCAACACCCGGATCGGTATGCACCACGTAGCGCTCGTCCTGCTCCAGACCGTTGAGCAACAGCACGCCCTGCTCCATGGCCACCGTATCGCCGGGCAGCGCCACCAGACGCTTCACGAAGTTCTTGGTGCGATCAACCGGCCACTCAAACACCACGACATCACCGCGCCGCGGTTCGCGCACTTCAGGCAGGCGCAGGCTGGTGAGCGGAATCGTGGCGCCGTACACCAGCTTGTTCACCAGCAGGAAGTCGCCAACCAGCAGCGTGCTCTCCATGCTGCCGGACGGGATCTTGTAGGCCTCCACCAGCACGGCGCGCAGCACGAAAAACAGCGCGACGGCCGCGGGGAACACGCGAATCCAGTCGAAGAACCAACCGAAGTTGACTCGGGAGACGCGGCGATTGGCGGCGCGCAGCGCGGCGGAGCGCAACACATCATCGGACGCCAGCGCACCCGGCGGCGGCGCAAACGAGGCGTTGCCCGCGCTGGACGGCGCTGCGCTCGACACCACCGCATCCGCCGACGCGCCGTCGCTCACCAACTCGCTCTGCATTGTGCTCGTACGATCCATCGCGACGACCGCCACTCGGGGAGGGAACTGCTATTGTCAATCAAGCCTGACACTCGGGGCTACGCAAGCGGCAGGCCCCTGCTCTGCCGGGCCCGCGTACGCCTTCAATAGTTGTCCATCTGCGCACGCTGCAGCGCGCCGGAGTAGTCCACGTATCCCACCTTGGTTTCCGAATAGAAGTCGTACACTTCCCACCCTCCCTCGCGGTGCCCGTTACCCGTCTGCTTCACTCCGCCAAACGGCAGGTGCGCCTCGGCACCAATCGTGGGCGCGTTCACGTACGTGATCCCGTTGTCCAGATCCTGCATCGCGCGGAACGCCACCGTCACATCACGCGTGTAAATGGACGAGGACAGGCCGTATGCAACGTCATTGTTCACGGTGAAGGCTTCGGCAACATCGGCCACACGGATCACCGACAGCACCGGACCGAAAATTTCCTCCTGCTCCAAGCGCGAACCCGCCTTGACGCCCGTGAAAATTGTCGGCTCGAAAAAGTAGCCATGGGCCAGCCGCTCGTCTGTCGGACGTGATCCACCGCACACAAGCGTGGCGCCCTCGTCCTTCCCGATCTGCACGTACCGCTCCACCTTGCCACGCGCGTCCTCATGCACGAGCGGACCGACGTCCGTACCGGCAACGCGTCCATCGCCCAGACGCAGCGCGCGCGTGCGCTCCACAAGGCGGGTCACGAACCGGTCGTGAATGCCATCCTGCAATATGAGACGACTGGTGGCCGTGCAACGTTGCCCCGTGGTGCCAAACGCGCCCCACAGCACCCCCTCAACCGCCAGTTCCAGGTCGGCGTCATCGAGCACGATCTGGGCGTTCTTGCCGCCCATCTCGAGCGAGAGGCGCTTGTGCATGCGCCCGCAGGTTTCGCCCACCAGACGACCGGTCTCCGTACTGCCGGTGAACGAGACAAGCGGCACATGCGGATGCTCCACGATGGCCTTGCCCACCACCTCGCCCATGCCGTGCACGAGCTGGATGACTTCGGGCGGCAACCCGGCCTCCAGCAGAATCTCCACGAACGCATGCGCCGTGTGCGGCACATCTTCGGCCGGCTTGAACACGATGGAGTTTCCGCACACCAGCGCCGGAAACATTTTCCAGGTGGGGATGGCCAGCGGGAAATTGAACGGTGTCACCAGTCCGGCCACGCCAATGGGCCGCCGGAAGCTCATGGCCCACTTGTTGCGCAGCTCGCTGGGCACCGTGTGGCCGAACAGACGACGGCCTTCGGTGGCGGCGTAATACGCCGTGTCGATGCCCTCCTGCACGTCACCGCGCGTTTCGGCGAGCGGCTTGCCCATTTCCCGGGTCATCAGGTCGGCCAGCGCTTCCTTGCGCGTGGTCATCAGGTCGCCCACGCGGCGCAGTACGTCGCCGCGCGCCGGCGCCGGCGTTGCCTTCCACTCGGCAAACCCGCGGAGCGCACTGGCGACAGCCCGCTCCACGTCCTCCGCACCCGAGGCGGGGAATCGCCCGATCAGGTCGCGCGAATCGGCCGGGTTGCGATTCTCGAAGTACTCGCCGGTCGTAGGCGGTGCCCACGTGCCACCAATGAAGTTCTGAAAATCAGTCATGCGCTCGGAGTCGTGAAAGGAGATCGAAGGGATCGCGGCGCGCGTGGGGTCGCCTCGCGTGAGGAGGTGGCGCCCGGTGCCCGCGTACCAAGCGCACCGCCTGGCGGCGCGACCGAACCATCGGTCGGGGACGCACTCGGCGGCGTGGCCTGACACGTCCACCGCGCCGGCCGGTCGAACGTTTCATACGCGTAACCAACACGCGGCAGCACCTCGCGACCCACCAACACCGCGCCGGACACGATGGCGAGCAGCGACAGCACATGCGCCCGGCCCATTCGATGGCGCCACGTGCCCGCCGCACTCCACAGGCCGAGCAGCCCCACGCCCGCCCCAGCCGCCATGAGCCCGGCCAGCGGTAGCCCGCACCGCGCGGGCCACGGCCAGAACCAGATACCCACCGAGGCCACCACCGCCACACCCAGCTTCGTGAACGCCCACGCACGCGCCTTGCCGGACGACACCACGCCACCGGCGCCGAGACCCGCCGCCGGCGCCGGTCGCGCGGCGGACGCCGTGACGCCTCGCGGCATGCCGGTGCCGGACGGTGGGGCCGGCGTCGCCGGCTCCTCATCGGGCATCGACGCCAGTTGACGGTCGATCTTGGCGAGTTCCTTTTCCCAGTCGCGCGAGGTCATGGCAGGTCAGCTGAGGGCGAAGCGGCACCGCACCGCGAGCAGGACGTCAGACACGTCACGCCGGCGTGGACTCGCGGGTGAGCGCATAACGCTCAATCTTCTTGTAGAGATTCGAACGCGGCATCTCCAGTGCGCGTGCAGTCTCCGACACGTTCCAGTCGAAGGCGCGCAGCTTGGCGAGCAGGAATGCCCGCTCGGCTGCGTCCTTGAACTCGTCGAAGGTGCGGCAGTCCGACAGGGAGCCCAACCCTGATGACTCCACAGCGCGCCGACCCACGAGCCGTTCCACATCCGTGACGGCAATCTGCGGACCGGCAGCGAGGATGACCAGCCGCTCCACGGTGTTCCGCAGTTCACGGACGTTGCCGGCCCACTCCAGCTCCGCCAAGCGCCTGAGCGACTCGTTGCTGATGCCGCGGCGCGGCAGACCGTCGCGCAGCGCGAACTGCTGCAGAAAGTGCACCACGAGCGGTTCGATGTCATCGCGGCGGTCGCGGAGCGGCGGCACCATGATGGGGACGACGTTCAGTCGATAGAACAGGTCCTCGCGAAAGCGACCATCGGCGATCTCGCGCTCGAGCTCCTTGTTGGTGGCGGCAATCACGCGCACGTTCACCTGCACCGGCTTGTTGCTGCCGATGCGCGTGACCACGCCGTCCTGCAACACGCGCAGCACCTTGGCCTGCGCCGAGAGGGCCATGTCGCCGATCTCGTCAAGAAAGAGCGTGCCCCCGTCCGCCTGCTCGAACTTGCCGGCACGATCGGCCACGGCGCCAGTGAACGACCCCTTGATGTGACCGAACAGCTCGCTCTCGATGAGCTCGGACGGAATGGCCGCGCAGTTCACCTCGACGAACGGTTTGCGCGCCAGCGGGGATTCGCGATGGATCGCGCGCGCCACCAGTTCCTTGCCCGTGCCGTTCTCACCGGTGATCAGTACGCGGGACGGCGTCGCGGCGACCTTCTCGATGCGTTCGAGCAGCGCACGAATGACATACGATTGTCCCACAATCTCGAAGCGTGACTCGATGGTCTGCCGCAGCCGCGAGTTTTCCTCCGACAGGTCCGCCTGCGTCAGCGCGTTGCGCAGCAGCAGCAGCACACGATCGGTGTCGAGCGGCTTCTCCAGGATGTCGTACGCACCGAGTTGCGTGGCTTCCACCGCCGTCTGTATCGTGGCATGCCCGCTGATCATCACCACCACCGCATGCGGATCGGCCGCGCGCAGACGGCCGAGCACTTCGAGTCCGTCAATGCCAGCCATCTTTACATCGAGAAACACCAGATGCGGCGCAAAGCTGGCGTACAGCGCAATGCCCTCCTCACCGTGACTGGCCGTGCGCACCTCGTAGCCTTCGTATTCCAGCAACTGGCCCAGGGCCTGCCGGATGCCGGGCTCGTCGTCCACCACGAGGATGCGACGCGCGCTCATTGTCCGCCGGTACCCGCAGCGGGAACTGCCCGGTACACGGTGATCTGATTGCGCGCGATGCGAACGTCACCCACGAACGGCGGCAGCGTGATGGGATAGCCGTCGTCGGATATCGCAGCATCCGCCAGCCCGCGCCGCGTGAGTGCAATGAGCTTTGGCACCAGCGGACGCGGCACGCGAAACGCGCCGATGATGACTTCCCTGATGCGGAACTGCGCGCGGCCCCGATCGATCAGGTCGAATGTCCCGCCGATCGTCAGTGTGTCGCGTCGATCGAGGGCGCCGGCCATGGGACCGAGGATCGACTCGCCGCCAAAGTCCTCGAGGCGCACCAGCGTCTTCACGTAAATCATGTCGTCCACCACCGCCACACGCGCATCCGTGGCCGAAGCCGGCAGCTGCAGGACGAACGGCTGCACGAGGAACGACGCGAGTTCCCCGGCCTCAAGCGTGATCCGTTCCGGCCCGCCGCGCTTCCGCAGCCTGGCCACCTTGACCTCCGCCTCCGCGGCAGAGGCCTCTTCGATCGACTGCCACCGCGCCGTCGCCAGCCCCTCGGACGGCGCCGTGCTCATGCTGTCGCGCACGCCACCAGCCGACGGCAGTCGTGCCGCCACCGCATCCGGCAGCCGCATGTCCCCGTCGCTCCACCACCACCAGCCACCCGCGGCCGCTACCAGAACCAGCGACGTGCCAACCAGTCGACCCAAACAACTCATTCGTTCCGGCTCCCCGTCATGAATACCGATGGATGTGCTGCCTCTTCCGAATCTCCAAAACTAGCCACGGCCCATCGCACGGACGAGGGGACGCGAGCAGACCCACACACCGGTGGCACACTTGTCACCCGGCTGGCCTGTACACGCCAAATCGCTCAAGCAGGGGACGCGCCGTCCGACACTGTGAGGCAGCGATGTCCCAGTCGCGATTCGGTCTTCCCACCTCGCACCGTTCATGGCTCCGCCGCCGACCACCCAAAGCGCGCCCACCGAGCAGGACCCGATTGCCGACGCCCGCGCCCTGATCGCCATGGTCGTCGGCCTCGGCCAGCGTGCGCGTACGGCACATCACCTGAGCGCGGTGACCGACCGGAAGGCATCCCTCTACATCAGTACGCTCGTGCGGCACGCGGCACGGCTACTCCAGTCGTCGCTCACGCACGACGTTCCCACGCTGAATGCCTCCGGCAACTCGCCGGGCGGCAACTCAACGCACTACGTGCTACGCCACGACCGTCTGGGGGGTCCGCCGGCGGCCATCCGCCTGCTGTTGGTGGGTTCGGACGCCCGGTTGCGCTGCTGCGTCATTTCAGAATCCGGCGGCGCTCGTATCTGGGCAGACTACGACGTTGGCTCGGCGCCGGCCGATCTGTCCATGCGGACCGTCATGGAGGCGCTGTCCACGCTCATTGGCCGTTTGGAGAAGGCGGTGACGCGGCTCGAGAGCACGGCGCTCACCCGCGAGCTCCAGCTGGATGCGGACATTGCCGCCTCGAAGGCGCGCGTCGCCGGATTGTCAGCGACGATTCCAACACTGGGCAAGCGCCAACTCGCGACCTCGGAGGAACCAATACGTCCGTGGACGCGGCACGCGGGGAAACCGGTGGGCAACACCACGACCGCGCTGGCCGATGTGTCAGCCGATGCCGTGGCGGATGTCGCGCAGCACGCGATCGCGAGCGAGCCGTCCGCCGGCGAGGCCGCGGCATCGGCTGCGGCCACGGTACCGGACGCGCGATCGGCAGCGGCGGACGCGCAGGCCACCCCAGACTCCTCCTTCGCACCCAAGCCGGCGGAGCAACCACGCCCCGTGGAAGAGAGTTCGCCGCCCGCTCGACGCAGCGTTCGCCTGTCCCGTCTCGGCAACGCTATCTGACTCCGCCGATCGCTCTCGCACGAGCAGGTGTGCGTGCGAGTGCGGGTCACGGCGCGGCACCCCGAGGTCGGTACTGCAGCGACTCGGCCACGTGCATCGCGCGAACGGACGAGTCGCCGTCGAGATCGGCAATGGTGCGCGCGACCCGCAGCACGCGATGGTAACTGCGCGCACTCAAGCGCAGCCGTTCCGCGGCGGTCAGCAACAGCTCGCGCGCCTCGCGCTCCAGCGACGCCGTCGCGGTGAGCAGACGCGGCGCGACACTCGCGTTCGTCGTGCCGTCGCTGGCCTGCGGCGCAGACGTCGTGCGCGCGTAGCGCTCGCGCTGCCCCGCTCGCGCGCGCGCCACGGCCACCGCAATCTGCGCCGAGGGTGTCCCACGATGGAGCGCCGCCGTCTCGTCGGTTGCCGCCTGCGCGTCGAGCGCGGCCGGCGCGACACGACGAACGTGCACGTGCAGATCGATGCGATCGGCAAGTGGACCGGAGAGCCGTGCCGCGTGACGCTCGAGATCCGCCGTGGAGCAGGCACACGCGCGGGTTGGATCGCCGGCGTAGCCGCACGGGCACGGATTGGTGGCCGCCACCATCATGAAGCGCGCTGGATACCGTAACGTGGTGTTGGCACGCGAGAGCGTGACCTGCCCATCCTCGAGCGGTTGGCGCAGTGATTCGAGCACGTGCCGCGGAAACAGCGACAGTTCGTCGAGAAACAGGACCCCTTGGTGCGCCAGACTGACCTCGCCTGGCCGCGGGATGCTGCCCCCTCCAACCAGACCGGCGGCTGACACCGAATGGTGCGGTGCGCGGAACGGGCGCGCAGGGCGCGCGGGACCGGCACCAAGCAGACCGGCAACCGAGTGGATGGCCAGCACCTCCAGCGCCTCGTCGTCGCGCAGCGGCGGGAGGATGCCCGGCAGCCGGCGCGCCAGCATTGTCTTGCCGGCACCCGGTGGCCCCACCAGCAGCACGTTGTGCGCGCCGGCAGCAGCGATCTCGAGCGCCCGGATGGCCACTTCTTGCCCAACGACGTCCTGCAGGTCGAGACCGGACGCCAGTGCACTGGCGGTGCCACCGTACAACGCGTGGGCCTGAGTCGCGGACCCCACGAGGTCGCGGATCAGGTCTGCGGCCTCCCGAGCGTGGACTGTCGCGGGACCAACCGTGAGCAGGTCCACGAGTTCGCGCAGGGTGGCCGGCACCACCACGCGCACGCCCTGCACACACGCTACTTCTGCCGCGTTCTGCGGCGGCACCACGAGCACCTCACCGGTCTGTACGCAGCGGCGCGCCACCGCGAGCGCCCCGCGTACCGGGCGTAACGTGCCATCGAGCCCCAGCTCACCGATCGCGCGCAGCCCGGGCAGGTGCTGCGCGGGCAGCTGCCCGCTGGCCGCGAGCACACTCAACGCGATGGGCAGGTCAAACGCCGTTCCCGCTTTGGGCAGGTCGCCGGGCGACAGGGAGATCGTGATGCGCCGCGGCGGCACCGTGAAGCCGGCATTCGCGAGCGCCGCGCTCACGCGATCGCGACTCTCCTTGACCGCCGTGGCCGCGAGACCAACGAGCGTCCACTGCGGCAGGCCACTGGCCACGTGGACTTCGACCATGACATCGACGGCGTCGATGCCAAGCACGGCGGCGGACGAGGTGGCAGCGAGCATGACACCAACATGGCGCGTCCACGAAACACGACCGACACCAATTTCCCGCGCGCGGTGCGATCAGCGCGCCGCGCCAACGCCAACCGGGCGCCGCGGCTCAGCGTGCGTAGCGGAACATCAACTCCACGATCTCGTCATTCACGGCGTCCGATGACTCCGGCCCCTCGCGCGCGGCCGACGCCGCGCAATGCCGCAGATGGTTGCGCAACAGCTCGCGGGACACCCCGCGCAGTGCTTCCTGCACAGAGGACACTTGCGTGAGCACATCGGCGCACCACCGCTCCTCCTCCACCATGCGCTGCAGCCCCCGCACCTGTCCCTCGATACGCCGCAAGCGCGACAGGTTGCGCTTCTTGATCTCGGGGTCCACGGCCGTGGCGTGGCGCGCCGAACGCTCCGTCTCCGCACCCTCCGCCTCCGCGCCGTCCATCCGCGCCTCGTCCGCGGTCCGATCGCCAACCGATGCGCCACAACCACACGACACGATCCCCGTGTTTGCCGACTCGCTCATCGCCCATCCTGTTGTTCAGAAAACTCGTGGTTCGCACCCCGTCGGAGACGCAGCGCAATATACCCTATCCCCCTATCATAGTCGCCAGTCGCACACTCCGGGTGTCGGTCGGGTCGCTAAGATGCTCCGCATCATGCCGTTCACACCGCGCCCGGTCGATACCGCCCAGCATCTCTCCTCGCATTTCATCCTGCATCTGGCGCGGGCGCTGCACGCGCACGGCTATCCGGCGCATCGCCTGGAAGCCGTGCTCGGCGAAGTAGCCGCTACACTGGGCATCGAGGCCCAGTTCTTCACCACGCCGACCTCGATCTTTGCCGCGTTCGGCACGCAGGACGACCAGCGCACGCATCTTATGCGCGTGGAGCCGGGACAGCCCAATCTCGGCCACCTGTCCGCGCTCGACTTCATCATGGGCGAGGTCCTCGACCGACGGATCAGCGCGTCCGAGGGATCGACGCGCATTGTCGCCCTGCTCACGGAGCCGCCGCGCTGGTCAGAGGCGCAGACGCTGGTTGCATTCGTGGCGGCCTCCGCGTCCGTGGCCTGCTTTTTCGGCGTCACGGTGTTCGAGGCGTTCGTCGCGGGCGCGCTCGGCTTCGTGGCGGGACTGTGCGCCCTGGCGGCCACGCGCCGGACGGCCTTGGCGCCGGTGCTCGAGCCATTCACCGCTGGAATCGTGGCCACGCTCGCCTTTCTGATCGCCGGTCTCACGAGCAGCGGGAACGCCTATCAGACCTCGCTGGCGGGTCTGATCGTGCTGCTCCCCGGACTCACGTTCACCATCGGCCTCACGGAACTCAGCACGCGACACCTGGCGTCCGGCACCGCGCGACTCGCCGGCGCCTTTGTCACCTTTCTCGGGCTCGGCTTCGGTGTCGCGCTGGGCGCGAAGGCCGGGGCGCTGCTCGCGTCGCTGATCCTCCGGGGCTCGGCACCGTATTACATCAGTTCACCGCCCGTCGCGGGATGGACCGCCATCGTGGCGTCCGTAGTCGCCCCCCTGTGCTTTGCGGTGTTGCTGCGGGCCGTGCGCAAAGACACCGGCTGGATCGTCTTGGCCGGTGTCGTGGCGTACGTGACGTCGCGCTACGCCGGACTGGCCATGGGCGAGGAGCTGGGGGCGTTCCTGGGCGCGCTGGTGATCAGCGCGGGCAGCAACGTGCTGGCGAGTTGGCGTCGGACCACGGCGATGGTGACGCAGGTTCCGGGACTCTTGATTCTCGTCCCGGGCAGCATCGGATTCAACTCCGTCACCTCACTGCTCGGCAATCAAACGGTGCTGGGCATCGAAACCGCGTTCCGCGTGGCCATTGTTGGCATCTCGCTGGCCGCCGGTATCCTGGCGGGCAGCGTGGTGTCCGGGCTGTCACGGCCGGAGTTCGCAGAAGGGGACCGCGGCTCCGATCGGACGACGTAGCGCCTAGTAGCCGAAGCCGAACTGGATGCCGTAGCTGTACTTCGTGTTGGCCAGTTCGGGCGCGAATCCCGCGATCCGTCCTTCGACGCGAATCGGCACGCCGCCAATGGGCTGAATCCAGCCCAGCCCGATGTCACCAACCACCGCGTTCTTTTGGACGTCCTCCAGCGGCGGACGCGTGCCGTCGAGCGCCGGGAAGATCTGCGCGGTGCCCTTGAGCGACGTGAAGGCCCCACCAAGCCCCACGCGCATGATCGGACCCTGTTGCATGGGCCGTGCGCCGAACCCACGTCGATAAGTGAGGCCTGCGGTGCCGAGCGTCTTCACGTTGCGCGAATCGCAGATCGTGCCCGGGGGCGCCGGGCAGATGATGAGCTGCGAGCCATCGGCGCGAAACCGCATGGCGCCTTCGATACCAATGATGCCACCCGCCGCCCGACCGACCGTCACGTTCAGCATCGGGCCCACCATGAGCTGCGGAATGCGCGAACCCGACGCTGGCGACATGAGCATGGACACCCCCGCCTCCGCCCGCGGCCCCTGAACCTGCGCGGAGAGCGACGAGGCAGACGCGAACATCCCCACGACGATTCCAGTCACCACTGCACGCGTACAACGCATCAGGACTCCCGAGTTGCCACCGTCGTTCGGTGCATCACGCGACCGAAGCCCAGCGGTAGGATGGAGAACAGCACGCCAGCGATCAAACAGGACCAGCAGAACGCATGGCGCACCCGCGAACGGATTGACGACCCAAAAGTACACCGCGGTTACCCTTCCGCGCACCAGCGGCCCACGAAGGCGTTCCGCGCAGAAACCGCGCGGATATGGCAGGGAGCGCGATGGCATCCGGCGCGTCCGCATGGGAGATTGCGCCATGGAGAAATTCACCGCTGCCTTTGACCTCGTGCTCGAACAGGTGCTGCCACAGGGGCAGTTGGCCGTCGTCTCACTGCCTCAGGGAAGCGGCCGCGCGTCCGCCGAGGGGGTCGACGTGTCGCCGTCCAGCGCGTCCATTCGCGACGACGCGCGGGATCTCGCGCTGCACGCGGACGAGTGGGCGCTCGCCGATTCCCTTTCCGAGGCACGGCGCACGTCATTTGTGGGTGGCCGCTTGGCCTTGCGCGCCGCGCTGCACCGAGTGGCCCCGGCGGATGCGACGCGTCCTGTGCTGCGAACCGCGCGCGGCGCACCCGCGGTACCAGCCGGCGTACTCGGCTCCGTCAGTCACAAACGCCGACTGGCCGTGGCGCTGGCCGCGACCGCCTCGGAGACGGCCCAGACCATCGGCGTGGATCTGGAGGAGATCCCCTCCGCCACCGAGCGATCCCGCCCCGATCTCGCGCGCAAGATTCTCACGTCGCTCGAACGGCACCTGCTCGCGGAGCTCGAGGCGCACGATGAGATCGCATACCGGGAGGCAGTACGGCTGCGATTCGCGCTCAAGGAAGCGGTGTACAAGTGCATCGATCCGCACGTCGCGCGCTACGTGCGCTTTCAGGAAGTCGAGGTGTTCCCGCGGGACAGCGGAGAGACACTGGTGCGCTTGAGCCTGCCGGAGTTCGCGGGCCGCGACATCACCGTGCAGGCTTGGTGGTCACGGCTTGCCGGACATCTTGTGGCGACGGCGGCAGCGACCGCACTGCGCGGGTAGACCGCCCGAACGAACCGGCCGAGCGACGCGGGTCAACACACACGAGGCGCTTCAGTTCACGAGCGACAGCAGCTCCACATCGAAGACCAACGTGGCGTTCGATGGAATCGGACCGGAACCGGACGCCCCGTACCCGTACTGCGAACCGAACACAAGACGACGCTTGCCGCCCACTTTCATGCCGGCCACGCCTCTGTCCCACCCTTCAATTACCTGCCCGACGCCAAGCCTGAATTCGAACGGCGTCCCACTCGGCGCATTGCCGTCGAACTTGATGCCCGTGCGCAACCAGCCGGTGTAGCGGACGCTGACCACGCTGTTGGACACGGCCTCCCCGCCGGTGCCCACCGTGATGTCCTGAATGTACAGCCGCGAGGAGAGCTCGGTCATCTGTTCGAGGTTGACGCCGAGTGCCGACGCAAAGTTCTCGGTGGCCGGATCGGAGGGCGTACTTCCCACCCCTGTCGCGTCGCTGCTTGAGCATCCACTGCTGACCGCCAGCGCGAGCAGCACCGGAGCAAGCGTGCGAAGCAGAGTATTCGGAAGCGAGCGGATGGCAGAGGAAAGCATTCGAGTGGTCGAAGAGGACGAGTCCGTTGGCGGTGACGCAGGCGTTAGATGCGCTCCGCCACATGCAGGGCAACGCCGCCACCCAACCATCGGGTGACGGAGCGCACGCGAAACCCGTTCGCGTGCATCATGTCCGAGAAATCCTGCCAGGACACGAAGTGATCAATGGAGCGAGCTATGTAACCGTATACCACAGGCGTCCGGTGCCAGGTCCACCCCACCACATTGCCGGCCAAGGAAAGGTAGTTGAGCAGGAGCATGCGCCACGGCGCGAAGCGCGGACGGTAAAAGTCGAGTGTCACATACGTTCCACCCACGCGCAGTACACGTGCGGCTTCCCGAATGGCCAGCAGCGGATCGGGCGCGTTTCGCACGCCGTAGCCAGCGGTGATCACGTCGGCACTGCCGTCCGCGGTCGCGAGCGCGCACATGTCGCCCGTGGTCACCGACACAAGTGACGCCACGTCGCGGTCTTGTACGCTCAGGCGCTGGGCCGCATGACGCGCCATTTCGGCCGAGGCGTCGAGGGCCACCACGCGGATGGCGGGATGTGTCGTACGCGCGGCACGCGCCACCCCAAAGGCGAGGTCTCCCGTGCCACACGCAAGATCGAACACGACCAGCGGCTCCGTAGAGCGGCGCTCGGCGAGACGCGCGATCACCGATGCGATCACGCGACGCTTCCAACCGGCGTCCATGCCAAAGGAAAACAGCCGCGTGAAATCGTCATAGCGCGGGGCGATCACATCGAACATCGGTGTGACGAACGCCTGCTTGCGCGCGGGATCCGCCAGGTACGCCTGCACGTCAAGCGCCGCGAGGTGTCGCGCCGATCCACGCATCACGGGTACCGCACCGCTTGGCGGATGCTCTTCCGATGCATGACTCACCGCGTCGGTTCCGATGTTGGTAGGCGCGTCTTCATGCCGCGGTGCGGCGCATCTATGCCCCCTCGGCCTCGAACCGAGCGAGGCGCCTCGCATCGCTCGTGATCAGAATGGCGCAGAGGGTGATGGTGACGGCCGAGACGGCGCACCAGGGACAGAACGACTTCAGGATCACGAACTCGGCGTACTTGAGCCGAAGCGTGAACAGCACCGCCGGCCAGATCAGCAGCTGCAGCGTGCGCGTAATCGCGCGCGACTCAAAGAAGTGCGGATTGGTGCCAACGAGCGCCACGAGAAAAATCAGCGTGTAGCCAATCGTGCCGATGAGCGCGACGTCGATCCCCAAAAACCAACCGTACTTGCTGCCTTGCACGAAGGCACACCCGTGCTCACCCCCGCACGAGAGCGTACCCGCCTTGCCGATTTTCCACAGGTGCAGATAGAGCGCGACCATGCCGGAGGCGAGGCTGGCCAACGCGATGAGCATGCGTTGCATCGATGTTGGGCAAGAGGGAGCGAGTGCTCGCAATATGGCCGAGTCCACCGGGCCGGTACACTACCCCGCGGTGCTCGATCGCGCGTCGTTCGTGCGTCATCCGTGCGTCACCGCCGTCAGGCAGAAGGATGCTCGTTTCCAACCGAACCGGCGAAAGTTGCCGGGTCTACGCGACCATCGGCAGGACCGACCGGGCGAGCGAGGCGGCGAATGCGGCGCTGCACCTCCGGGCTTTCGACACCAGCACCGCGTAGGTTTGGGTTATTCCAATAACTGGAACATGTTGTTTAACAACGGATTACGGGCACACTCACCGCGGTGCGCTATGTGTACGGCGGAATGACGAACCGCTGGCACAAGCGTTGCTTATGCTAGTGCTCGTCTGGCAGCGATTGCCGCGTTGTGCATCGCGTGCCTCCCGATGGCTCTTCCCACGCCCAGCTGCCCATGTGGTCTTCACTCGCCGCGAACCCGAACGCACCCGACTTGGTGCTGGATGCGACCATGCGCACCCTGCCCCTTTCGTCCGCCGTCTTCCTGATTTTGAGCCTTGCGGCTGGGCTGCTCGCGCTTGGCGCCACCGTACGGAATGCGTTCATGTTCCGCGTCGAGGCACAGCGGCAGGATCGCGCGATGCAGACGCTTCAGGTGCGCGAACGACGTTTGCGACTGAGCGCCCAAGGCAGCGAAGACGGGCTGGTGCACCTCGAGCCCATTCGCGACCGAGAGGGACGAACGGTGGATTTTCGTGTGAGCGACGCGAACGTGCGTGCGGCCGCGCTGTTTCGGCGCGACGAGCGCGACATGCTTGACGTCCGGACATCGTCGCTCGCCAGCCTTGCGCCGGAGACCGCCCTGTTTCGCGATTTGGTCGCCACGCTTGAGCGCGGCACCGTCTATCGCGCCGAAGTGCGCGCACATCCGCGGCACGTCGCCACGTCGTGGCTGGCCGTTCGCGCGGTCGCCGTGGACGGAGGGCTGGCGGTCACCGTGACGGACATCCGCGAAAGCAAGCGCGAAGCCAGTCGGCTGCGTCGCGCCTCGATGACCGACGAACTCACCGGCCTCGTGAACCGCCGCGCATTCCTTGAACAGGCGGAAACGCGCTTGCGGGAGGCGCAGGCACAGGGGCAGGACACGCTGCTGTTGTTCCTTGACTGCGACCGCTTCAAGCAGATCAACGACACGCACGGCCACCAGCAAGGCGATCGCGCGCTGCAGGAAATCGCCCGGGCGCTCCGGGGCGCCGTGCGGGAAACCGACGTGGTAGCCCGCATGGGTGGTGACGAGTTCACGATTCTCGCCGTGGATGCCGTCGGTCACTGTGCCGACACGATCCGCGCTCGCATCAACGAGCGCATTGAAGGACTCAATCGTCAGGGCCTGTTGCCCGTTCGGGTGAGTGTGAGCGTCGGGCACGCGTACGACCACGCGTCCTCCAGTACGTCGCTTGAGGACCTGATCGAGTTGGCCGATCTCGACTTGCTGTCGGTCAAGCGGGCTGCTCGCTCGGGACACGCCGCGACCGCGCAGCTCTCCCAGTCAGGCCGGTCACTGAAGGCGCGACCCGCCGGCACGCGCGGCGGGCCCAAGACTCGCCTGGCGGCACCCGTCCAGTTGACCGGAGTGGTCTCGGCAGCCTAGGGTTCAGGAGGACTCCCTCCACCCTTCGATATGCCATTTCGCTCGATTGATCCCTACACGGCGGTCGCCTCCAACGAGTGGCCCGCGCTCGATGCGGTAGGGATCGAGCGGGTGGTGCACGCGGCGCACACCGCGCAGCGCGTGTGGCGACACGCGCCGATTGAACAACGGGTCGCGTTCGTGGAGCGCATCGGCGTGCTGCTGCGCGAGTCGCGCGATGCGCTCGCGATGCGGTGCACGCTGGAGATGGGCAAGCCGTTGACGGCGTCGCTCTCGGAGGTGGACAAGTGCGCGCTGCTGTGCGAGACCGCAGCACGTCTCGGACCGCGCGCGCTGGCGCCGGAACGCGTGACCGAGGACTCGCTGGGTGCGTGGCGCGTGGAATATCAGCCACTCGGTGTGCTGCTGGCCGTGATGCCCTGGAATTTTCCGTACTGGCAGGCCATGCGCGTGATCGTGCCGAATCTCATCGCCGGCAACGCCGTGTTGCACAAGCCCGCGGGCTCGGTGCCTGGATGTGCGGAAGCGATGCATGGGCTCATTGCGCGCGCCGCCACCGACACCGGTGCGTCTCCTGCGCTCGCACCGCTGTTTCTGGTGGAGAGCGATCACATCGCCGAGCTCATTGGTGATGCGCGCATTGCCGGCGTGACGCTCACGGGTAGCGAGGCCGCTGGCCGATCCGTGGCCATCGCCGCCGGCGAACACCTCAAGAAGGTGGTACTGGAACTGGGTGGCAGCGACCCCTTCATCGTGCTCCCCGACGCGGACGTCGAGCGTGCGGCGCGAGCGGCCGTGAAAGGCCGCACCGTCAACACGGGGCAGTCGTGTATTGCGGCCAAGCGATTCATCGTATGCGACGCCGTGTACGACGCGTTTCTGGACGCGTTCACTCGCGGCATGCAGTCCCTCCGCATGGGCGATCCGCGCGACCCGCGCACCGACATCGGGCCGCTCGCGACCGAGGGAATGCGCGACACGCTCGACCGTCAGTTGCGCGAGTCGGTGTCAGCGGGCGCGCGCGTGCATCACCGCTCCGCGCCACCTGAGGGGCCAGGGTTCTTCTTTTCGCCCACGATCCTGGTGGACGTGCCAACGGATTGCATCGCAGCCACGGAGGAGGTGTTCGGTCCGCTCGCCCCCGTATTTCGGGTGCCCGATCCGGACGCCGCGCTCGCATTGGCGAACGCCACGCGCTTTGGCCTGGGCGCGAGTGTATGGACGCGCGACGCGCAGCACGCCGCACGATTCATCGCGGAGCTGGAAGCGGGCATGACGTTCGTGAACGAAACCGTGGCCTCCGATCCACGCGTGCCGTTTGGCGGCGTCAAGCAGTCGGGGATGGGGCGCGAGTTGGGCACGCGTGGTTTTCGTGAGTTCACCAACGTGAAGACGGTGCGCGTCGCGGAATAGTTCGCGCCGCGCAAGCGTTCACTCGTCGGGCGTGGCTCCCGGCAGCGCGGCGTCCTCGAAGACATCGTCACCCATCTCGTCCATTGGCCCCTCGAACACGCGCCGCCACCAGGGACGCGGGTCATCGACGCGACGCATGGAACGCACCACGCCACGCCATGCCTGACGCAGTTCTGCGGCATCGGTGAAGCGGTCGGCGGCGTCGGGCGCGAGTCCGCGACGCAGGAACGTCTCGAGCGGCTCCGGAAAGGCGCCCAACTGCAGCCGCTCCGTGAGCCGATCGCCGAGTTGTTGCGCCAGCACCTGCTGGGCACTCGCGTCACCGAAGGGCGGTCGCCCGGTGAGCACGAAGTACACGATGCCGGCAATGGCGTAGCAATCCGTGGCAGGCCCCTGCGCCTCGCCCAACAGCTGCTCAGGCGCGGCAAACGCCGGCGTGCCCGAGGAACTGGTGGCCGGATCTTCGCCCCACGCCTGGGCAATGCCAAAATCGCCGATGCGCCAACGGCGGTAGCGGTCGATCAGGATGTTCTCAGGCTTGAGATCCCGATGGATGATACCGCTGGCGTGCGCGGCAAACAGGCCGTCGAGCACGCCGTCCACCGGCGCGGCGATCTCCTCGAACTCGCGGGGACCGCGACGTGCGATCAGGCTGGCCACAGAGCCACCTTCCGCCAGCTCCATGGTGTACCACACCACGCCGCCGCGCTCGTCGCTGTCGTAGATGGGCACGATGGCCGGATGAGCCAGCTGCGCCGCCAGCCGCGCCTCGCGTCGAAAACGCGACACGGCCACGTCATCCTTCGCGATATGCGGATGCAGCACCTTGATCGCGACCTCCCGAGCCAGCGTGAGGTCGCGGGCGCGCCACACGCTCCCGAACGTCCCGGTACCCAGCGGCGCGAGAATCTCGTAGTCATCGCCGGTGGCCCAGCGCAGTCGCGACTCCGGCGCTTCACGCGTCACGGGAATCTCGTCCCCTTCCGGCTCCACCAAGACGGAGCGCAACGACACGGTGCGATCCACCTCACGCAGCAATGCGCGCACCGACGGAAACCGCTGCGCCGGGTCGGCGTGCAGTGCCTGTTCCAGCGCGCGGGCCAACCCCACGGGACAGTCGGGGCGCAGCAGCGTAATGGGCGGTGCGTCGTGCTCCGGCGGCGTTTCGCCGGTGAGCGCCGTGAACACCATCGCCGCGAGCTGCCACTGGTCGCTCGCCTGCGTGGGTGTCCACTCGCCGTCCGTCCATTCCGGCGCCATTGGGGTACGCGCCGGATCCGGACGCACACCGGCCGGGATGTGATCGGAGCTGAGCGCCCACTCCCACCCAAGCAGCCACAGCCGTCCGCCCGGTGTCAGCCAGACATTGTAAGCCGAAATGGCCCGGTGCAGCGCGCCGGCATCGTGCAGGTACGCCAACGTACTGCCCGCCTCGCGCAGCACCTGCAAGACGGTGGGCACACTTTCCGGGCCCAGACGCAGCACCCGCTGCGCCACCGTTTCGCCCGCAATCCAACGGCGCAGATACCCGGGGCCGCGGCGGCTCTCCCGGTAGTTGGACCAGTAGTGGTAGGTGGTGGGGATGGACGGATGATTGCGGTGCGCAAGCGCGCGCGCTTCATCGCGCAACCAGTCTTCGTGCGCCGGGTCGGGGGCACTCACCAGCGACAGCGACCGCCCGAGCGCGTCCACGAGTTCCTGATAGTGGCGACGATCGCCCCACACGCTGTCGTGTCCCCAACTCCAGCCTGGCGGCAACGTCCAGTCCGCCAGATGCCGCGGCAGCGTCGCCTTCAGGCGCGTCGGCGTCAGGATCGGGTCGGCGGTGGACATGCGCGGAAGCTAAGCAGATTGCAGCGACACGGTGAGCGTAGTGCCCACGCCCGGCGTGCTGGTGGCGGCGATGGTCCCCCCCCAGCCGTCGAGCAGTCGGCGACTGATGGCGAGGCCCAGCCCGCTGCCGCTGGTGCGCGTGGAGAAGTGGGGTTGAAAAATGTGCGGCAGCGTCTCCGGATCGATACCCGCGCCATCATCCCGCACGGCGATTACGACGCGATCCCCGATGGCCGCGACGGTCACCTGCACCACCCGCGCATCGGCCAGCCGCGCGTTCTCGAGCAGGTTGAGCAGCACCTCCTTGAGTTCGTCGGCACGGGCGACGGCATGCACGACAGGCGACACGACCCCGCGATCGGTGATGGCCACGCCGTTCGCCGTCAGGTCCCACGTCACCACACCCTCGCCCATGCGCTCCAGTTCCACCACATCGCGCGCCACGGCCGCGACATCGGTGCGCTCGCCCGGCTCGCGTTCGGTGGGCGCCGTACCGTAGCGGCTGAAGGCCCGCGCGATTTCATCCAGGTGATCGATCTCGTCCAGAATGCGCGTGACATTGGTGTCGAGGATGTCACCAAAGTCCGAGCGCCCATCGCGCCAGGCCCGACGCAGGTGCTGCACGCCCAAGCGTATGGGCGTCAGCGGATTCTTGATCTCATGCGCGACCTGTCGCGCCATCTCACCCCACGCGAGCACGCGCTGCGCCGTGGCCAGCTCGGTCACGTCGTCGAGCGTGAGCACCGCACCGCCGGGCAGCCGCGTCAGTGAGGCGCGCAGCTGCCGCTCGTCGTCCACGGGCGATTGCGCGGGAATGGCAATGTCGAAGGCATCAATGGCGCGACCTGGCCGTTCGAGAAAGTCCCGAACGCGCGGGGCGACATCTGTCCACCAGAGGCGACGCCCGGCACCAGATCGGTCGGCGACATCAACGACTCGGTCCGTGTCAGCGTCGTCCCACAACACCGGCGTTCCCGGCGCGAGGTTTGTTCGCAGCAGGCGCTCCGCCCGCGGATTGGCCAAGAGTACGGTGCCATCATGGCGGACGGCCACGACGCCACTGGCCACCTCGCGCAGCACGGCGGCCGTTCGTCGCTGCGCTTCCTCGAGTGCCGCCCGACTCGCGGAGAGGTCCGTGGCCATCCGCGCGAACGCACCGAACACCGGTACGAACTCGGCGGGCGGCATATTGTCCAGCGGCGGCATGGGACGCCCACCGGCAATCGCGAGCGCGGCGTCGCGCAGGGTGCCAATTGGTCGCGCGAGCTGCCGCGCGGCGGCACCGCTCAACCACAGGGCCGCCAGCGCGCCGCCCACAATCACGAGCAGCACCAGTACCGCAAGGTCGGCGCGCCTCGCATCAAGGGCGAACTCATCGCCACGCGCCGCCGTGGCGAGCACGAACGGCGCTCCGGCAGGATCGAATGTCGGGCGGAAGCCCACCAACGCCGTCCGGGTCACCAGCGAGAGCAGGCGCGTGTACACGGCCTCCGACGAGCCATCCGAACGGGCCACGTCACCCGCCAGCCCGCTGGGGACGCCCGAGGGAAGCAGCGTGCCAAAGGGCGCCAACTCGGCCAACATAGGATCGCTGGCATCCACCAGCATGGCGTTGCGATAGGCAAACAGCGGTCCGCCGGCGTCGGACGCCATGCCGGCGAGTGCATCGGTGGTGAGAATACCGGCGAGCGGCGACGCGCTGGACACGGCCGGCACGTCCAGCGTGCGCAGCGCCTCGCGCACCAACAGTTCGCGCGCGTTCCGATCATCATCGCGCAGCCGGTACGCTTCCCAAATCGAAAAGGCGGCAGCCGGCGCGAGAAAGAAGCCCAGCATGGCCACGGACAGGCGCGAACGGTACGATCGGCGCCAGCGCGCCCGCTGCCAGCGCGTCCAGCGCCACAGCCCTCCGTCGGCCATCGCGCTGGCGGTCCAGACCAGCAGAATCACCGCGACATCGAGCAGCACGAGCAACGCACCGCGCGGGATGAGCGCGTCGAAACCACGCAGATCCACTTCCACGTGAGCCCGACGCCGTTCCGCATCGGTGCCCACACTGGCGTCGCCGGTCATGAGCGACCCGCTGCGCTCCCACGCGATGCGCTGCGACAGCGAGTCGCCGAGCCCCGTCACCAGCGCGCCGAGCGACAGCCGGTACGGCGGGGCGCGGTCCGGCGTCGCGGCGAGCCCCGTGAGCCGGGTGAAGGGATCGGGCGGCAACAGCCACGTGCGCGGCGGCACGGCGATGGTGACCACGCTGTCCCGTCCGAATGGCACGGCAGCCACCAGCATGGTGAACGGACCGTCGTCGGCGGCCAGCAGGTCAGCGATCCCGACCTCGCGCGCCGTCTGCGCCATCGCCGCCTGTACGCCGGCTGCGTCAATGATCGTGGTGAGCGCAATCGACGCGGCCGGCGTGGCGCGAGAGGCCGACGTCCAGAGCGCGAGCCGCGCCGGATAGCCTGCACGTGACAACTCGGACGCTGCGTAGGTCTGCAGCAGTCGCGTGCGGCCCGGCGCGCCGCGCTCCTCGGCCAGCGCGTCAGCGTACCGTCCGAGCAAAGCGACCGCACTCAAATCCGTCGCGCCGAGACGGGGCACGTCGCGTTCAGCGAGATCCATGCGTGTGCGCGTGGTGGCACCCCACGTG
>JBBSPE010000013.1:0-51689 GCA_038259155.1 Gemmatimonadales bacterium | reverse complement strand
TGTGCGCCACACGCGTGCCGGGTGGCAGTCCGGCCGGGATCTCATCGTTGAATGCCTGCGCCTCGAGAATGGCAAGCATCGCGGCGGAACCGGCGTCGTTGGCCACACGGACCTCGTGCAGGGCGCTGAACAGCGCGACCAGATCGTTCGCCGTCGCGGTGTTGTTCAGCCCCGCGCGAAATGCCAGGTTGTCCTCGACACCGCGGAGCACGAGCATCTGTGTGGCGCCGAAATCGCGCGTGAGGGCAGTGATGCGCACAGGATCGAGTCGCGTGATCAGCAGGTTCGTGGCGAGATTGCTGGAGTGCGTGATCATGCGTGACGCGAGTTCCCGGAGCGGCACGTCGCGACCGATCCACGTGTACACGGTGCTGTCGCTGTCGTCCGATGCGTTCAGTGTGTAGTCGCTGCTGTCCACGATGGATTGAAAGCGATTGCTCACACGCATGGTCTCATCTGGGCGCATGCGTGCACGCTCGAACTCCTGGAAGAGCGCGAACAGCACGGGCACTTTCATGGTGCTGGCGGCGTGGAACACGGTGTCGCCCGTCAGCGACAGCCGACGCCCGCTTGCAAAATCCCGCACCGCGATGCCCACCTCGGCTCCCGGTACAGAGGCAATGCGCGCCTCGAGTGCCGCGCGTACTTGCGCGACATCGCCATCATCCCGCGTCTGTCCGACGAGCACGACCGGAGCGAACACGAGAGCCGAGAGGGCGGACAGCGACAACAGGCGCAGCGTCAACATGGTCACTCGCGTGTCGAAGGGAAGGAACGGCATCTCGCATTCACGCTGATGTCCAACGCCGCCGCCCTCAGGGCGTGCCCGCAATCGAGTCGATCCGCGCTTGCCGCGCCAGCATGGAGTCGCTGGCTGTGAGCGCCCGGGTCACCCCGGCTGCCCCGGGTATTCCGGAGACGCCGAGCGCGCTGTCCGCGGCACGCTGCTGCTCCGGCGTGCGCGTGGCGGACGACTCCGGCTGCGAATCCCCGCAGGCGGCAAGCAGGACGACGGCGAGAATAACAGGGCGCATGTGGGACCTCAGATGGTAGGCCGGGGGCTCGGCGTCGATCGTCTTCAGAAAGCGGATGAACGCCTGATGGCGGTGCCGAACCGGTAGGGTGCGGCTCTGCCGCCACGCCCTCAACGTCGCGTCTTCCGCCGGCGTCAGCTCGATGGGGACGGCCGGTCGACTCATGCCATTCAATGTATCCCAGACCTGTCGATACGTGAGGCCCTCAAATGACGCACTACGCTAGCGTCACCTTGAGCGGCATGTACAACGGCGTCGGGAAGATGAAGCCAGGCGGCAGACAACATCGCTGGTTACCGCGGACAGCTTGCGGGTAGGGCCTACATGCAACCGCAACTCCAACATCACCGAACCCCTCGGCGCTGGTCGCTCGCGTGGCTGGCACTGCTCCTGGCCCAACCGCTTGCGGCGCAGGGCCCAACCATCGGCCTGAAGGTCGGCGCCAGCCAGTCCTCTCGGGCGGTGAGGTTCGGCGGTATGGGGACGGAGCGCTCGCCTGCACGCGAGGCGCCCACGATCTCGCTCGCTGCGGCCTTCCCCCTGCGCGGACCGGTGGGTCTACAGGTCGAGCTGGCGCATGTGTCCAAGGGCGAGACCTTCCCGGGGGGTTCGCTGCTGCGCAGCAACTACCTCGAGGTTCCGCTGCTGCTCCGCGTGCGTCCCACGGGCGCCCGGGCGCTTCTGCCCGTGGCCTTGCTTGGGATCGCGCCGGCGTACGAACTGTCCTGCAACGGGTTGGCGACGCTGCCGACCGTGGGCTTCTCGCAGCCCGTAGTGCGCGAGCGTGACTGCTCCGGTGATCGGCACACGCGCTACGATTTCGGCTTGGTGGGGGGCATCGGTGTCGAGTTGCCGATGCGCCGTGCGGCGTTCACGGCCGAGGTGCGCTATACGCACGGGCTGCAGGATCTGTATCCGCGCTTTGAGTTCGTGCGCGGGTACAATCGCTCGCTATCGGTGCTCTTCGGCGTGCGGAGCGGCGGCGGGCGGTAGCGTGGCGCTACGGCGCAACTACCACCGCCCGCACCAACCGGTCCAGCGCAGGCCACGCCGCATCGAGATACGCATTCCCCTCCGACACGATCCGCCGCTGGTCACCACGCCGCACGCCGCCCCCTGACTCCTCGCCGTACCCCCCGTACAGCGAGCCCACCACGGAATCCATGCCGGTGCGCACACGCCCGAACGGCGCGAAACCCTGCGCGTCCAGTCGGGCGTTGTCCACCATGTTGATGTACACCTGCGTGGCGCGCGTGCCGGGGTCGGTGAACGCGTAGGCGATGGTACCGCGCACGTTGCTGGCCACCACGGGGTCGTCGGGCATGCCGCGATCGTACCACACCGCATTCAGCGTCGGATCGCCCGAGACGCCCCATTGCGTGATGAAACCCGGCACCACGCGATGGAAACGCACGTCGTCGAAGTAGCCGAGTTGCACGAGGTGATAGAACCGATCCGCACCGATCGGCGCCCAGGCCCGGATGACCTCGATCGTGAAATCACCCCGCGAGGTGGCGAATCGCACCATAAATGTGTCGGGTGCCGGCTGCGACCATATCGCATTCTGTGGATCGAGCAACACACGTCGGGCCTCGGCCCGTACCTCGGCGTCGGTTCCGGTGGAGTCCGTCGGCACACGGCTCTCGGACGCCGGCGTGGCGCCTGAGCGATCAGCGGCCGCGCAGGCCGCAGTCGTGCAGGCGGCCAGCACGAGAAAGGCGGTGGTAAAGTAGCGGAGCGAATGGTTCATGGTAGTTGTGCCCGCCCTACGGCATCTCCCGCAAAGCGCCCGCGAGTGCACGCACAATACTCTCGACATCGGCGCTGCCAAGACACATCGGCCCTCGCACCTTGATCACGTTGTGGTGCGGGCCATCGGTACCCACAAGCACCTGCTGCTCTCGCAGGCGTGCCACCACAAACGAGGCCTCGTCCGGCGCGGGCTCCCTCGTCAACCGGTCCTTCACGAGTTCCACGCCGAGAAACAGCCCGGAACCTCGCACGTCGCCCACCACCTCATGCTGCTCGGCCAGCGCACGGAAGCCGGAAAGCAGCTCGGCGCCAACCTGAAGCGCGTGTTGCTGCAGACCCTCATCCAGGGTGACATCCAGCGTCGCTTGCGCCGCCACACAGGCAGCCGTGCTCCCACCAAACGTGCTGAAGTACTCCATGCCGTTGTCAAATGCACGCGCGATGGCTGGCGTCGTGACCACCGCACCCATGGGAAAGCCGTTCGCGATCGGCTTACCAAGCACCACGACATCGGGGACTACGCCGGAACGCTCGAAGGCCCAGAAGTGCGTTCCCAATCGGCCAAAACCTGTCTGCACTTCGTCTGCGATACACACACCTCCCGCCGCGCGGACGCGTGCGTACACCTCACCCAGATACGACGGTGGCGGAAGAATCTGCCCGCCGACACTCGGGCACACCTCGGAGATGAAGGCGCTGAGCAGTGCGCCGCCGGCACGCAGATCGCTGTTGGTCTGTCTCGCGCGCAGGCGTTCAAGCACACGCTCCACATCGGCCGCGAACCACGCACCCGGCTCACCTGCAATCTCCGCCTGCGCACGATACACATCGGGAATCGCCACCGTGTGCACCCAATCGGGAGCACCACTGCCACCCGCACCACCATGCTTGTACGGGCTGATGTCGATCAACGTGGTGGTGTGTCCGTGATACGCCGAATCCATCACAATCACGTCTCGCGCGCCCGGTGCAGCGCGCGCCAATCTGAGCGCGAGCTCATTGGCCTCACTTCCGGAGGCCGTGAAATAGCATACCGAGAGCGGCGCCGGCAACAGGGCCGTGAGCGATTGTGCGTATTGCGTCAACTGCGACTGCAGGTATCGCGTGTTGGTGTTCAGCACCGATAGCTGTGCAGCAACGGCGCGCACCACACGGGGATGCGAGTGTCCCACGTGCGCCACGTTGTTGTACGCGTCAACGAATCGTTGTCCACGTTCATTGAACAGATACTGCTTCCAGCCACGCACCACGGTGAGTGGCGCGTTGCCGTACGAGAGACGCACGTTCCCGCCCACGTGTGCGCGTCGCGCACTCAGGAGTTGCTCGTTGGTGGGCAACGGCGAGGAGAGTGCAACGGGAACGCCCAGGAAGGTGCTCGGGTCAGGGCTCAGACTGCGCCAGACGCTCCGCACACTCGCCCGGGCTGCTCCGTTCACGTTGCAGGGCACATCAAGCATGTCGGTGATCAACTGCACATGCACATGCGTCCACCAATCGCCATTCGCCGGCGCCGCACCGGTGCGTGCAAACGCAGTCCCTCGCGCGATCTGCTGACCCACTTCAAGCTGATCCAGAGAATCCAACGAGAGGTGCCCGTACAACGAATAGAACGTAAGCGGATCGGCGCCGTGCGTCTCATGGCGCAGCACAATGACCGGACCATAGTCGTGGTGCCGAGCGGCGTTCTCGAACGCGTGTACGGTGCCGTCCATGGGTGCGTACAACACCGCGCCAGCCCCACCCGAGAAATCTAATCCCAGATGAATGGTGCGACGCTCAGCGCCAACAGGTTCGGACTCCCAGTCATAGATGATTCTGGGCTCATCGTAGCCTCCCACGCCGATCTCTGCCCCGTGCTCTGCGAGCTGGCGCGCGATCCGCGCGTCGAGCAGCGCAGCGCCGTTTTCATGTGCGTCACCGGAGAGCAGCGGGCTACCGGCGCTCATGTCGATCGCGGTGGCTCGCATGTCGCCCTGCTTCTCACCAAACGGCCGTCCAAAGATCGGCGCGAAACTGGGGGCATGGCTGTTGATCCACGCAACAACCGTTGGAGACGACGGCACCGGCGCCAGGCCACACGCGTCACGCAACACGTACATCGCATACCGCGGTTGGACAACCGCGAGCGCCGGCAATGTGCGATGAATGGGCTGCTGGCTGACACGCAGGTAGCTGTTGTCCGACTGCGCGCGCTGCGATTCCGCTGCCATGCAGGCGCTCACACACAACCGCATGCAGGCCAGTGGAAACAGCACCGACAGCTCGGCCTCCGTGAGCGGCCACTCGGCGTGATACCCTGCCACGAGACGGGCAGCGGTCAGCAGTGGATCAACGGCATCAAGCATGGCGTAGGCCACCGCAATCGCTATTTCATTCACGGTATGGCTGTACACCACGTCGCCAAAATCAATGATCCCCGTGAGCTGCTGCGCACGTGCATCCACAAGCAGATTGTAGTCGTTCAAATCTGCATGGATCACACTCTGCCGAAGCGAGGGCAGTACAGGCACCACATCCCGAACATACCCGAGATGCACGTGATCGATCAACGCACGCAAATCACGATCGTGCACTTGGTCAATCCGCTCGCTCACCACAGCGGACGCACGCGCGAGATCCCAGTCGAGTGTGCGATGGAAGGCTGCACTGTCAAAGCCGTCCAATCCTCGAGTGAGACCACCAATGGCGCTACCCATCTGTTCCCACAGCGCATCCGTACGCAGCACGACATTCGCCAGCGGCGCGCCAGGCACCGCGGAAATCATGCGCACCAGTTGTTCGCCGTCCCCAGGGAGTACGCGCCATCCGTGGTCCGGATGAGACGAGGACACAGCCCGCTGGGCGCGACCTGTTCCAGGAGCGCAGCTTCCGCCAACAGCAACTCTTCACGCTCGCTCGCATGCGACATCTTGAGCACAGCGTCCGGCCCACCGGACACGTGCAGCCAGATGTTGTGATCACGCTCTCCGGGAAGAGCCGACGCGACGGCCGCCATCCCATATCGCTGCTCGGCGATGGCCTCCGCGCGCGCGAGTACGCTGGTATGAGCTGCTGGCAACACGAGGTCCGGCGCGTCCATCACAACGCTACGGCGTCACCGGTCGCCGCGGCTCCAACTTCGCCGCCCACAACCCGGAGTTGAAGTCCGTGAACAGAGTCCTCCCCTCCAATGGCTTCGCGCACTACCTTCCCGGAGGCGCCGTAAGCCGTGAAGTTTAGCGTCTGTGACTGTCGGGCCTGAATGGTCACTCGTGCCGACTCGGCCAGCACGACAGCCAGCACGACAGCCAGCGCCACGGCCAGTGCTGCCGTATACAGGACGAAGGAGACCGGTGCTCGCGTGGCGACCGGGCGTATGCGCGCTATGTTCATGAACAGAGATCCCGCCGCGGTGGCGACACGTGTGAGCGTGGGACGACGAAAGCAACTCTCCGCCCTCATCGGCATTCATTATCGCGAGTCTGCGCGTGGCAGACTGGAGTACCGCATCATGCAACTCGGTTTTGACGCCCGCAAGCGCTCCGTGCCGTTGAGTCACCGCCACGACAGACGGCCCGTGGCGGACGTAGTGGATCGCGCGGCGAGGCGGCGTATCGCAACGGTGGATGTCGCGCAACAGGCCAGCGGGATTGCGTTCTGGAAGATGGGGAGTCCAACCGCGCCATGACGACACCGGACGAGACGCCGGACGCGCTGGACCACCTGGTCGCCGGCGATTTTTCCCCCTTCCGTCTGTTCTCCGCCGAGGAGTGGTCGGCATTCCGTGCCGACACGCCGCTTACTTTGACGGAGGCGGAGGTGGAGGGGCTGCGGTCGCTCAACGACCCCATCGATATCGACGAGGTGCGGCGCATCTACCTCGCCCTGTCGCGGTTGCTGTCGGCCCACGTGGAGGCGTCGCAGCTTCTGTTCGAGCAGCGCAAGCGCTTTCTCAGTCTCCCCGACGTGAGCAAAACGCCGTTCATCATCGGCATTGCCGGGTCGGTGGCCGTGGGCAAGTCCACCACCGCGCGTGTGCTGCAGGAGCTGCTCGCTCGCTGGCCGTCGAGTCCCAAGGTGGACCTCGTCACCACCGACGGATTTCTGCTGCCCAACGACGTGCTCCGGCGGGAACAGTTGATGGACCGGAAGGGCTTCCCCGAAAGCTACGATGTGGGTGCGGTGCTTCGGTTTCTGGCCGCGATCAAGGCGGGCCAGCAGGATGTGCACGCCCCGAGCTACTCACATCTCACGTACGACGTGCTGCCGGGCGAGCACATCGTCATCGACCGGCCGGACATCCTCATCTTCGAGGGCATCAACGTCCTGCAGGTGCGCGATCTGCCGGCCGACGGGCGCGTGGTGCCCTTCGTGTCCGACTTCTTCGACTTTTCCATCTACATTGACGCCGACGAAGCGGACATTCGCAGCTGGTACATCGCGCGTTTCATGCGGTTGCGGGAGACCGCGTTTCGCAATCCCGATTCGTTCTTTCATCGCTATGCGACGCTCGATCAGGACGCGGCACGGGCCATCGCCGAACGTCTGTGGCAGGAAATCAACCTGAAGAACCTGCTCACGAACATCCTGCCAACCAGGCCGCGCGCCGACCTGATTCTGCGGAAGGGTGCCGATCATCTCGTGAATCTGGTGGCCCTCCGGAAGCTCTGAGCGGCGGACGCGCTCGTGTGAGCTGCGCCGTGGCCGCTCGGCGGGCACATGGGCGTGCCTGCGACTCCGTGTATGCGCGGCGGTTGCTCGGCGCCGGTCGGTGTTACAGCGCAATATTCGCGGTGTAGCGAGCCGCTATGGTCCTGCTCGCCGCTGAGGGAACCACTTGCAACACGGCGACTTCAGTCTGGCAAGCGTGCGGGCACCGCCGTACGTTCAGTGGCGAAAGGTGGCGGCATGACACCGTGGCGGCGGTGATGCCACGCGGTAGAATGCACGTTAGGCAGACCCCCGACATCCGAATGGCTAAGACTCATGGCTTGTGTGTTCTGCGAGATCATTGAAGGGGCTGCGCCCGCCAGTACTATCTATCGGGACGACTTCGTCGTCGCGTTCATGACAATCCATCCCTCCTCGCCTGGCGAGTGCACCGTTATTCCGCTCGCTCATGTCGACCATTTTACTGACGTCGACGATGGAACCGCCGAGCGAATCATGCGTGTGGCGCAGCACATCGGGCGCCGTATGCGGCAGGTGTTTCAGCCCCAGCGGGTCGGAATGGTCGTACATGGATATGGCGTCGCCCATGCGCACTTGATTCTCGTCCCCCAGCACGGTCCGTATGATATCACCTCGGCTCGTTTTGCCCGGATCGAGAACGGAGAGGTAGTCTTTACTGTTGCGCATATCGCCACCCCGGAACGCCACGTCCTCGACGAACACGCTCGCTTGTTGTCCGGTGTGGAAGGGCAGACTTCCTAGCGAGACGCTGCTGCTGACCGCGCGCAACGTTAGCGAGACAATGAACGTTCTCGGGTGGTGTCCATGAAAATGTCGCGAAGATTGCAAGCCGGAATTCGCATAGCGCTCGTCGTCAGCATCGCATGGACTCTTCTCGTCCTGGGTTACAAGACTGTCATAGATCTGCTCGGCATCTTCGACGCCGCCGAAATTGTTGAATGGGTTATGCAGCACATCCTCACCATATGGGGTGAGGGGTTGATTCTAGGCTTGATCCTTTCCGCGGGAGTCGCTTTCCCGCGTCGAAACCGGCAACCTCGTCCACTCTCCGTCGCTCGTGCCACAACACTTGGGTCGCTTGGCGGACTAGTGATCTCGCTACTTGTGATGACGGAATACAAGGCGTCGACATTCTCCAATCTCTGGGAGTCTGTGTTGTTCTACGCGGTCCCCTTGACGTCGTTCGGAGCACTGATTGGCTTTGGGATTGGGCGCACTGCCCGTCCACCGGAATTGCTCTCTGACGCGCAGCGAGACGAGTCCCGTAGGGAAACCGTATTCCGATGGTCCGTCGGTCTGTCGGTCGCGTTCCTCGCCGACGGACTTTTCATGGCGTGGGCGCTCAACGAAGGAGGGTACGCCCCTCTTGGATACGGGCAGATCAGCTTCGTACCGGTGTTCATGCCGGCATTGCTCGCGTCCCTCGTCATTCTCGGTATCTATGCCCGTGGAGTTGGGCGCCGCTCGTGGTCGGTGCGCCGTTCCGAATGGGTGTTCTTTCCAGTGCTCGCCCTCGCGGTGGCGGCCAAGATCGTTCTGTTCGTACGCGGCGACCGAGGATGAGAGGCGAGGCTCGGCACTGTTCGTCGCTCCCTGCGCGCTAACGAGCGTTGCTGCAGTCAAAGGCATGCGGTACGCTGTGTAACTGCGGAGCGCTCTTCGCTGCTCCGTTCTCAGCCATTTTTGGCGGGGGCACCTCGGCAGATCTACCGGCGGTCAACGGCGGCGACTGGCGATCGGGTCAATGCGGTTTCTCGCGTGCCACGTTTCCGCGCCTTCTCGTGGAGACCTTCGCGACGTACGCCGTGCGCGACCAAAACTCGTCGGAATCCTACGTGCTCAACAGCGTTCTGTTGGCGTATGGCGTCGAGCCGCTCAACCTGCTGGTCAGCCCCAAGAACGAGAGCGCCCGCGCGATAGCGCGCATTGAGCGGCACTTGAAGTAGCCACCTGTCACAGCGATGCGCAGACCGAGCACAGCTCATCCTGTTTGATCCAGTTGTGGTCAAGGTCGCGCATCACGTGCGCGCAATCGAACGAGGACGGGAGATTCAATCGGGCTCGGTTGAGTATCCGGTGAAAGTCCGGCGGGCTCCGCGCCGCGGTGTGGGAGGCCGTCGCAGCGCGGGTCCGGACGAGCGCGAGGATACGAGAGCGGGTCGACCTCGAAGATCTGCTGCAGGCGGGCCGAGCCGCGCGATGCGGGGGGAAGATGTGTTCGAGCAACCAACCACGCACGCGACCGTGGTGTCCAAGCATATTGTAGGACACCAAATGCTCGTTCATACCTCCTGACGCGCCCTGCACGCTCCGAGGACACGCTCATGCTCCGAATGCCACAACGGTTGCTGAGCGTTTGCTTTCTTCTGCTGTACCCCTCCATTCAGGCGACGGCACAGAATCCTGCGGGCACAAGCGCGCCTCCATCGCCCCAAGCTCTGTCTGAGTTTGAGGGGCTGTATGACTACTGGAACGACGGTACACTGTTCATCGTCGCGAGCGGCGAGCAGTTGGTTGCGATCATCGGCGAGGTCAAGTATCCGCTGCGTATGGCGGGAACGGACGAGTTCACGAATCCGGGAGGCGACACGATCCCGTTCGTGCGCGACAGCGTCGGGCGCATCGTCGCCTTCAAAGAAGGACGCGAGACGTTTCGGAGACGCTCGCCCATTGTCTCCGCGACCGCGCGCATGCTGCTCGAGCCGCGACCGAGGGGACCGGGTGACCGACCAGTCTCCTATCGGTACCAAGCGCCTGAAGCGATACCCGACGGCGTGCGTGTTGCGGAGGCCCGATCCGGATCGCTCACGCCGGAGGTGGCAGAGCAGCTCGTCACCGGAATTCTCGATGGGACGTATCCGGACGTGCGATCACTCCTGGTCTATCACAAGGGTGCGCTTCGGCTGGAGGAGTACTTCTACGGCTACGATCGCGAGCGACCGCACCAGATGCGATCGCTCACCAAGAGCGTGATTTCGCTGCTCGCCGGCGTCGCCGTTGACCGTGGCCTGCTCCGCGCCGACGAACCCGTCCTCGGAAAGCTTGGCTACTCTACTCACGCCAACCCAGATCCCCGCAAGGCGCGGATTACACTCACCGATCTCCTCAGCAACCAATCGGGCTTCGCCTGCGACGACCGCGACGGCGCGTCGCCGGGAAACGAGGTGACGTTGTATGAGACCGCGGATTGGGTGAAGGCGTTTGTCGACCTTCCAGTGGCAGCGGATCCCGGTACGGTCGGGCGCTACTGTTCTGTCGGATTTCTGACAGCGGGCCGTATCGTCGAACGTGTCGCGTGAGAGCCGCTCGCAGCCTTCGCGGACACGGCGTTGTTTCGTCCGCTGGGCATCGCCCGCACCCAGTGGCAGTGGCCGTTTGTGCTCGACCAAAGCCAGCGGAACGAGTTCGGGCAGATTTACCTGCGTCCGCGCGACATGCTCAAGCTCGGACTGCTGATTCAACCGCGCGGATCGTGGGAAGGCCGACAGATCGTTTCCCGATCGTGGATTGATGCCGCTGTCGCGAAACAGTCTCACGTGGACGACAGCGACTACGGGTTGGGGATATGGCACCGCTGGTACAACGTGCGGACCGCCAACGGCACGCAGCGCGTGAACACCATCATGCTCTCAGGGAACGGCGGGCAGAAGGTGTATATCGTGCCGTCGTTGGAGCTGATTGTTGTGTCCACGGGTGGCTCGTTCAATGCGGAGTCACCCATAAATGACATGTTGGTTCGCGTGCTGCTGCCGTCCCTGTTGGATGCCGACGGGAACGTGCGCCCTTCGACGGATCGAGACTTCTAGATCAGAGTCGACCCCGCGAGAAGCACGACCTCGAACGGGTTGTTCCCGTCGCGCGCCATGGCGACGTCGTCGGTCTCGCCCGCTTCCACCTTGCCGCCCGGAAACTCCCACAGGCCGCCGTGTCGCTAGTGCGCAGGCCGACGCCCCGGCAGATAGCAGCCGTCGTGTTCAATCACCGCGGCAAGAACGCGGACGGTCCGGGGGGGGGCCGGGGTTTGTGGACGCCACGCGCCGCCGGGGCCGCGCCGGGCATGCGCGCTCCGGGACCGAGGAGCGCCGAGCATACGCATCTCTGCCCCCCCTCACCCCCACGGAGAAAGCCTTGAAAACATTCGCGGCGGAACTTCTCGGAACCTTTTGGCTCGTGTTGGGAGGCTGCAGGAGCGCACTACTCGCAGCCGCATTTCCAGAAGTGGGGATTGGGCTGCATGGCGTTGCGCTCGCCTTCGGGCTGACCGTGCTCACCATGGCCTTTGCCATCGGCCATATCTCCGGCTGTCACTTGAATCCCGCCGTGTCCGTCGGCTTGTGGCTTGGCGGTCGGTTCCCAGCCGCGAAGCTCGCACCGTACATGGTCGCCCAAGTCCTTGGTGCTGTTGCTGCCGGTGCCGTGCTTTACCCCATTGCCAGTGGAGCGCCCGGATTTGCCGTCTCCAAGGGCTTTGCCTCGAATGGCTACGGTCAACACTCGCCAGGAGGCTATTCACTCGTGGCGGCACTGACCACGGAAGTGGTGATGACCATGTTCTTCCTCATCGTCATCCTGGGCGCCACGGAAAAGCGTGCGCCACGGGGATTCGCGCCCGTCGCGATCGGTTTGGCGTTGACCTTGATTCACCTCATCAGCATTGCGGTCACCAACACCTCCGTCAATCCAGCTCGCACTACAGGCGTTGCGCTGTTCGTTGGTGGTTGGGCAGTTTCTCAACTCTGGCTATTCTGGCTCGCCCCCATCGTCGGCGCGAGCCTTGGCGCTCTGGTCTACAACACCATCGGCAAAGACCACGCCTAACCCCTCGCGCAAGCTGGCGCCGACGGCTTGGTTTGAACGCCATTTAAATCCCACCTCTCTCCCACTCACGCGAAGGAGGCCCGATGACAAAGTGGTTGAAGAAACTTCGCGGTGCTACCGGCATCGGTTTGACCTGGGCGGCTGGCTGGGCACCTATTGGTGCCATTGCCGGTTGGATAACCGGGACTGTTTTCAGGTTGCCGTTGGATGTTGTGGTTGCCAACTACGCGGTGATGTTCGGTGTGCTTGGCTTCGTCGGTGGAACGATCTTCTCCGCCGTCGTCAGCCTTGCCGAAGGGCGTCGCCGTTTTGACAGCCTATCGCTCCCACGATTCGTTGCGTTGGGTGCGCTCGGAGGACTCCTGCTCGGCGGACTCGCCGTTGGCGTCGGACTCTTCGGCGCTGGAGCAACGATCCTCGGCGCGGTCATCACGACATCGTCGGTGCTGCTTGGCGCGGGTTCCGCTGCCGGCACGTTGGTGATTGCCAGAGCGTCGCACAGCCCACTGCGACTGCATGGCCAAGACGTCTTGAGCGCAAATCGGGAACCAGAGACACTACGCCGGCCGCAGGAGACGAGAGAGTGACGTCTATTGGGTAGCGTATCCGGGTTTGTTTGGCATGATGCACAACGAATGTGCGCTTTTCCGTCCTTGTGTTTGGTGCGAGCCAAGTCGCCATTGATCTGGAGCCGCTCGTCCGCATGCTGCGCGGCGATGACGTACTCCACGGATGGACGCACACGGTCCCCGGTGCATTCGTGATCGGCGCGGTGAGCGCATGGATCGCACGGCCCCTCGCGAACGCGTGGCTCGGGTTCCTCAGTCGCGACGGAGCTGCGGATGCATTTTCGTCACCCATCACGCTGCGCGTTGCGCTGCTCAGCGCGTGGATTGGGACCGCGTCGCAGTTGGGCTGCTCTGCATCGCGTTGTTCGCTCGCAACGCGTCCGACGGGCCGCCATAGCGGCGCTTTCTGCTGAAGAACGCGACGCTTGATGGCACGCACAAACTACCGTTCGCAGCGGCCGACACTGCGGTCACCACACCTCGCCAACCCAGCCTTGCGGCATCGGTGTGGTGGCCGGATTTAGGGTATCCTACAAACAAACCGCTGCTTGCTGCGAGAGCGAGAACTGCAACCGCGCTACGGCAGAACCACCGGCATCGGAACCCCGGTGTTGATTGTGTTTCCACCACCAAGTGCGCCGCTCGCTCCAAGGCCCCAGCACCACACCGTGGAGGTGATCGTGATGCCGCAAGTAAAATCAGTCCCACTGCTCACTTGTTGAAACGACGGGCCCACGACCTGCTGAGGTGTACTTCGGCCGAACGTACCGGTGCTTCCCGTGCCAAGCTTCCCACCGCTATTGGCTCCGAAACACCAAGCGCGGTTTTGATCGTCGACTGCACATGTATGATCGTCGCCAGCGCTGACCTGGGTAAAGCGCACGTCAAGCGCCGTCAGCCGCTGCGGAGTGAGGCGAGTTGTGGTCGTACCATCGCCAAGCCGGCCTGAAGAGTTGCTGCCCCAGCAGTACAGCGCGCCGTCGCCCTCGGCAATCGCGCACGTGTGTCTGCTCCCGGCCGAAATGGACGCAAAGCGCAGGCCGCTGCCTACCAGCTGCGGGAGTGAATAGTCTGCGGTGTTGCCGACGCCAAGTTTCCCAAGCGAACCGTCGCCCCAGCAGTAGGCGGAGCTCGCAACGAGGCCGCAGGTGTGAAACGCACCCGCACTGATCGCTGTAAACTTGAGCGCGGTCGCGACGCGAACGGTTGGCGCGAACTGGTCTGTGGTTGTGCCGGTGCCGAGTTGACCCGAACTAGCCTGACCGACGCAAGCAGCATCGCGATCTTGAAAGACGAGGCACGTGTGATCGCCTCCAACCGAGATGCTTTTCGCGTTCACTCCAGTATTGCGCCAAAGCGCAACCGTTCCCGTGGACTTTGAGACAAAAGACTTGCCACTGAAATTGCTTCCTATGCAACAAATCGTGCCCGAGACCGAAAGCAGGCAGCTGTGGTTGTAGCCCCTGGCGATGTCTGCGATGCCCTCGGCGACTGCAACCTCGAAGGCCGTGAGCGAGCAACCCGCCCCCCCAGGCAGCGTAGGCGATATTCTGTTCGTGCTGTTCGAGCCCCAGCAGTACGCCCTTGGCGCTGCGACCGCACAGGCGGCAGCCGTCAACGCCGGATTGGCGGGCGGTGCACCGAGTGCTGCAAAGACGGCGTTGGTGGGGGCGAACACGGGGGCAGGGGGCCGCGCAGCCCATGTGCAAGCGTGGTGCTCCGCGGAGTGGCCTGGCGTCACGCGTGCAAGCGGTTCATTGGCAAGCGATTCGCTGAACTCAACCATGCCCGGCTTTTGACCGACGCCCGCTGGCTCGTTCCGCGGGCGACAGGGAGGGCCGAGTGGGGGACTCTGAAACTGGTTCGGTAGCGCAGCTCCGAGTCAGGCTGCGAGTCAGACTGCGGAGGTTCGGCGTATCGCATGGTCAGCACCATGCCGAACGCAACAAGGGCCCGATGCCGGAGCATCGGGCCCTTGAATCCGACCGTCGCAGACTGTCAGACGCTCTTGCTCTTCCGCCGCACTGCGAACAGGCCGGCAAGGCCAGCCGCCATCAGTGCATACGTGGACGGCTCCGGAACCGAAGGGAGGGTCGGGTCATTTTCTGAGCGCCCGAAACGCAGATCGTCGAACCCGAGGAAGTCATTCGTCGTGTCGAAGGTCACGCTGGAAATCAGCTGACCGAAATCGATGAAGCCGATGAATGCACCACCGCCGTCGATAGCACTCGGCATGTTGATCGTACGCGTGACCGAAGAACCATCGACGTACGTGATGACCTGCTGGGGGACGATATTCGTCTGCAGGCCATTCACGAAGAAGCCGAAGGCATCGACCGGGTTATCGAACGTGAACGTGACCTGGCTTGCCTCGACGTACCGGAAAAATGAGCCGCCAACAGTTGTATTGAAGCCACACAGCGGGCCGCACGGACTAGTATTTCGTGTGTCGCCGCCAGACACCGTCAGCCCGGCCGGAATCGGCGTCTCGAATCCGAAGCTGTTCAAGCTGCCCGCGACCGCGAGAAAACTGGCGGCGGCGGCCTGCGCATTCACCATCTGCGACAGAGAACTCACATTGTTGTCGCCACCGATGTACGTGACGGCCTGCGCGCCAACCGCCGAGGAGGCGGTGGTTGCGATGATCGCGCCAAGCAGGATCGAGCGACGGGCGGGAAGTCTGAGCATGGTCCGTGGGCTAAGGTTGCGACAAAACACTCGAACCTCGCAAGGAGTAAGAAGGGGACCAAGTTCGCGGCCGAACAGGTTGGCGCGCCGACGGTGGCTGCGTCCTCATGCTAAGTGATTGCAATGTATGATGCTTACACACGAAGCAGTGCTGAAGCTTGTTGATTTCGATCTCTTCCTTTTGTGGCGTGTTGGAGACGCTTTGCTGCTCATGTGCAACAGTCTCGTCGTGTGATGCCACGACACCCCGACGTTCGCTGGCAACCACGGCAAGGACTCGCGCCGCAGGGACCAGGGCATTGTTCCCATTGAACCATCATGCGGGGAGCAGTCCACTGGGTGCCAACCACGTCCCGCTGTTGCCGGTGAGGGGGAGGCCGAGATGGCTCCCCCCGACCGACCGTACGACAACCGTCTTACGGCAGGATCACGCCGGCAATCAGGTGAATCACACCGTTCTTGGCCACAATGTCGGTGCGACTGACGATCACACGCTCCGTATTGCTCTCACCACCAACCCGCAGCGGGTTGAGCAGGAACGAGATGTTGCCGCCCTGCAGCGACTGAACGACCTCGTGCTCCTGGAAGCTTGACGCCGTCTGGCGTCCGTCCAGCACATGGGCGGTGAGCACCTGCGTGAGTGCCGGGTTGCCGGGCAACGCGCCGAAGCTGTTGAACGCGCTGTTCGATGGCGCGAACAGGGTGATGCCGTTCCCGCTGCCATTGCCGCGTACGGCGCTCTCCAGTCCCGCCGTCTTCACGGCGTTCACCAGCGAGCTCAAGCCGAGAACGGTTGCGACATCCACCACATCGAGGCTCTCGGTGAGCACCCCATCGATGAGGTGCACGACGCCATTTGCGGCCTCAATGTTGGTGGTCACGATGTTCGCGTTGTTCACGCGTGCACCACCGGCCAGCGAGATGGTGAGCGTGGTGCCTTCCACGGTGGTGAGCGTCTGCCCTTCGGTGAGGTCGGCAGCGCGGAAGGTGCCCGGCACCACGTGGTAGCGGAGCAGCTTGGACAGGATCGCGATGTTGCCGGTCTGGAGCAGGCGTGCGACCTGGTCAGCGGGCACGGCGTCGAAGGCCGAGTTGACCGGGGCGAATACCGTAAACGGGCCCGGTCCTGCCAGCGTCGTCGTCAGCTTGGCGGCGGTGAGCGCGGCGGTGAGAGTGCTGAGCGCCGGCGTTGCGCCGGCCAGCGCAGAGATGTTCTGCAATGGCGGCGCGGTGGGAATGAGAACGGCGTCAATCACGTGGATCACACCGTTCTTGGCCACGATGTCCGTGGCGACGACATTCACCGTGCTGCCCAGGCCAACGAGCTGGAGCGGTGGGCCGAGGCGAACCTGCACCGTCCCCGTTTGCAGCGTGGGAATCACCTGGTTGTTGTTGAGCGACGCGGCCAGGGCGACGCCATCCACTACGTGGTAGGTGAGCACGTTCGTCAACGCCGGATTGGCGGGGAGTGCACCGAGAGCGGCGAAGGCGGCGTTGGTGGGAGCGAAGACGGTAATTCCACCGCCCGAACCATTGCCACGTACCGCGTCCACGAGACCCGCACCGGCGACGGCGCCCACCAACGATGAGAACCCACGAATCGTCGCGACGTCCACAATGTCGAGACTTTCGGTGAGCACGCCATCAATGAGGTGCACGACGCCGTTGGTGGCTTCGATGTCGGTGGCGGTGATCTTCGCGTTGTTCACCTTCGCGCCACCGGCCAGCGACACGGTAATCGTGGTGCCTTCCACGGTGGTGAGCGTCTTCCCCTCGGTGAGGTCAGCGGCCCGGAAGGTGCCCGGTACCACGTGGTAGCGGAGCAGCTTGGAGAGAACCGCGACGTTCCCGGTTTGAAGCAGGCGTGCCAGCTGGTCTGCGGGAACGGCGTTGAAGGCGCTGTTCACCGGCGCGAAGACGGTAAACGGTCCGGTGCCGGCCAAGGTGCTTTCCAGGCCGGTCGCTGCGACCGCGGTGGCAAGCGTGCTGAGCGCGGGCGTGTCACCAGCCAACTCCACCACGTTCTGCGTCACCGGTGCATTGGGCAGCAGTACTGCATCGATCACGTGAATCACACCGTTCTTGGCGACCACGTCGGTGGCGACGATGTTCACCGTGCTGCCCGCGCCCACCAACTGCAGCGGCGGACCGAGGCGAACCTGCACCGTCCCGGTCTGCAGCGTGGTAATCACCTGATTGTTGTTGAGCGACGCCGCCAGTGCGACGCCATCCACGACGTGGTAGGTGAGCACGTCCGACAACGCCGGGTTGACGGGGAGTGCACCGAGTGCGGCAAAGGCGGCGTTGGTGGGGGCGAACACGGTAATACCACCGCCCGAACCATTGCCGCGCACGGCGTCCACGAGACCCGAAGTGGCGACGGCCCCTACCAGCGACGAAAACCCACGAATCGTCGCGACGTCCACAATGTCGAGGCTCTCGGTGAGCACACCATCAATGAGATGGACGACACCGTTGGTCGCTTCAATGTCCGTGGCCGTGATGTTGGCGTTGTTCACCTTCGCCCCACCGGCCAGCGACACGGTGATCTGCGTGCCTTCCACGGTGGTGAGGGTCTGTCCTTCGGTGAGATCCGCGGCCCGGAAGATTCCCGGTACGACGTGGTAGGTAAGCAGCTTGGAGAGCACGCCCACGTTGCCTGTCTCGAGCAGGCGCGCGAGCTGGTCGGCCGGAACGGCGGCAAAGGCGGTGTTCACCGGGGCAAAGACGGTGAACGGTCCGGCGCCCGACAGCGTGGCGCCAAGGTTGGCGGCACCAACGGCCGTGGCGAGCGTGCTGAGCGATGGCGTGGCACCCGCCAGTTCGGCAATCGTCTGCGTGGGAGCTGGCGTGGCGTCGAGCACGGCGTCGAGCACATGACTGACACCGTTCTTGGCCACGATGTCGGTGGCGGTGATGTTGACGGTGTTGCTGACGCCCTGCAGCTGCAGCGGCGGGCCGAGCAGCACCTGCACGGTGCCGCCCTGCAGCGTGGTGAGCTCCTGATTGTTGCTGAGCGAAGCGGCCAGCGCCACGCCGTCCACCACGTGATAGGTGAGCACGTCGCTGAGCGCCGGGTTGCCGGGCAGCGCGCCAAGTGCAGAGAAGGCGGCGTTGGTGGGGGCGAACACCGTGATGCCGTCACCCGTGCCGGAGCCACGCACCGCGTTCACGAGGCCGGCCTCGGCCACCGCGCTCACGAGTGAGCTGAAGCCTCTGATCGTCGCCACGTCCACGATGTCGAGGCTTTCCGTGAGCACGCCATCAATGAGATGCACCACGCCGTTGCTGGTTTCCACGTCGGTGGTGGTGATGCGGGCGCCGTTCACGCGCGCGCCGCCGGCGAGCGACACGGTGATCTCCGTGCCTTCCACCGTGGTGAGTGTCTGCCCCTCGGTGAGATCGGCGGCGCGGAAGGTGCCCGGAACCACGTGGTAGGTGAGCACCTTGGAGAGGATGTCCACGTTCCCCGCTTCGAGCAGCGCGTTGAGCTGCCCGGCGGGCAGGGCGTCAAAAGCATTGTTCACAGGGGCGAACACCGTGAACGGCCCCGGCCCACTGAGCGTCCCGGTGAGATCCGCGGCCGTCAGTGCCGTGACCAGCGTGCTCAGCTGGGGCGTGGCCTGGGCGGTGGCGACGATGTTGTTGGGGAGTGTGGGCGCAGTGGTGTCGTCGTCATCACCACAGGCCGCGAGCACGGCAGTGGCGAGGAGCAGCGGCACGACTCGGCGCAGGCGCGCGAAAGAGAGCATGGACAAATCTCCAGTTTGAATGCGGAAAAGTAGGACCGTCTGGTCTCACTTCTACCGCTACTCCATGCTCGATTTTTATGACCAGTCGTTCCGAAAACTCGTGCAGACTGGGAATACTCCTACGGTTGCATCCGTACCGTGAAAAGGAGCTGCCGGCCTACGCCGGCGCGAGGCGATGCGACAAAGCCGTTCGTGCCCGTACCGCTGTCGCCACCGCCGGTCGTGGTGCCCGGCACGGGGTCCAGCCACTGGTCGAGCACGTTGGCGCGATTGAAGGCGTTGAGCACCGTGAGCTGGAGCGCGACATCAAGCGAGGCCACGCGCAGCGCCTGTGATGCGCCCAGGTCTACCTCGTGCGTGGCCGGCAGCCGGTCGGCGCCGGGGTTCCCCACCGGAAGGCCAGGCAGCGCGAGGTCATAGTAGGCACGGCGAAGCCCCCAGCGACGCCCAAAGACGCTCCGTGCGGTGGCGGACACATTCAGATCGCCCCGTGGCTGCCACTCGACCGTGGCGGTGAGCCGATGCGGCTCGTTCCATGGAGTGGGCTGGAACTGCTCGTCAAAGCGGCCCGGGAAGCGACGCTCAGACCAACCGCCATCGTAGCCGAGTTCGGTGCGCCACTGCACCAGACGCCGCGCGACGCGCACACCACCACCGAGCGAGCGCCCCTCGCTGGGCATGATGAACATGGCCTGTGTGACACGCAGCGGCACGGCCTGCTGCTCCCCCTCGTTCAGCAGCGCGGCGTAGTTGATGGACGGAATGGCGGTAAGCCACTTGGCGTAGCCCTCGGCGCGCAGCTCCCACCCGTTGGTCCATTGCCACACCGCCTCGGCCGCCGTGTGGTACGACTCCGGCGGGCGAATGGTGCCGTCCACCGGCAGCCAGAATCGGCTGCCGGACACCACGGCGGTGGGGCCGATCGCCGGCAGGTCGAACTGGGTCACGTACTGGCGATAGACGCCGCTCGCGAGCTGCCCGCTGAACGCAGTGCCTTCGCCCTAATGGTCGCCCCTCAGACTCAGTCGCGGCTCGGCGTAGACGGTGGCGAAGGTGGGGACCCAGGTGAGTCGCAGTCCGGCGTTGAGCCGCATCCGCTCGCCAACCGCCTGCTCCAGCTGCGTATACTGCGTGGCGCGCCAGGCCGTATTGCGGGCCGCCAGTGGACGGAAGACGCGGTTGTTCATGTCCATGGTGCTCCCGGTCCGCGCCCCTTCCGCGCCGATGGACAACGTCGTGCCGTCGCGCACGAGGTAGCGCACGGTGCCCTCGAGGGCCACTTCGTTGATGCTGTTGCCCTCGTGTGGCATCTCGTCCATCGCGACGTCGAGGGCCACCGGCGGCGCACCAGCAGTCCGGGCCAGCGGCTCCACGGTGACCGCATGTCGGTGGTGCAGGACGTGGTGGCTGTACCGCAGCTGGACCGACTGCTGCAGCCGAGCGGTGGGCAGCCATTCGTGGCGCAGCTGCCCGCCCAGCGTGGACCATGCGTACTGCTCCCGCGTGGCCAGCCCCAGCAGGGGACCGCTTCCGGACGCCGTGCTCGCGGTGACGTTGGTGGTGGCGTCGTTCTCACTGGCATAGAACGAGCCGGAGAGCGACTGGAAGGCACCCAGTTCGGCACGCATGGCACCGTGCAGATCGGTGAACTGCAGGCTGGAGCGAGAGGCGTCGGTGGCGAACGGCGTACTGGACGCGAGTCCGTCGATCTCGCCGACCGTGCGGTTGAGCAGCGCCCGGTCGACGCGCGACCAGTCATGCACCGCATTCCGTACCGAACTCGTGGGCACCACATCCCACAGGCTGCGCCGGCCGGCGAGCATGCCGCGCACCGGACGTCCGCCAATGGCGGTGGAGCCGCTGGCCCGTGCCGAGATGGCGTAGGGGTCCACCACGGCGGTGACGCCCGTTTGTCCGTTCGCCAGCGAGTGCTCAAGATCGATCACCCCCGAGGTGAAGCTGCCGTGCGTCACCCCAAAGCCAGCCTTGCGCACCGTGAGCCGCTGCACGGCCAGTGGCGAGAATGAACCAAAGAGCCGCGCCAACGAGAGTGGGTCAAAGACGGGCACGCCATCGATCCGGAACTGGTGCTCGCCCGCCTCGCCCCCCTGAATGTGCAGATCGCCGGCCAGCGCGCGCGGGCCCACGCCCAACTGATTAGAGGCCGCTCGAAAAAGCGCCCCTGGACTCAGCAATGCCGCCGATGAATCGGTACGCACCGACGACGCTTCGGCGCGATCGTCCATGGGCAGCACCACGAGGCCGGTGATTGCCACCATCTCCATGGCCACCGGGAGGCGCGTGAGCGGCACCCGCCACCGCAATGGTTTTCCCGGCGCGAGCTGGAGCGTGGTGCGGTACGGCGCGTAGCCCACGGCTTGCACCCGGATGCGATACTCGCCGGGCCGCACCGGCGGAAACGCGAAAGCACCGGCGCTGTTGGACTGTCGAGAGACGGCCGCGTTGTCACGCTCCGCGCCGCGAGCTAGGCCCCGCGAGACATCAGCGGACACGTCGAGTGAGACTCGGGCTGTGCTGAGCGGTTCACCCGTCTGGGCATCGAGCACCACCCCAGCGAACGAGGCAAACTGCGGCGCCTCGCTTGCGGACGTGATCACCACATACGTGCCGGACGACAACCGGTAGAAATCGAGGCCCGCCTCACGCGTGATGCACCGCAGCACCGTCTCGGGGGTGGCATCCACGAACTGGCAGAAGACAGGTCGCGACTCAGTGATCGCCGGGTTGTACGCCAAGCTCATGCCCGACAGCGCCACGAGCTGGTCGAGGGCCTCGGCCACCGGCGCGCCGCGTACCGACAGCGAGATGCGTTTGACGATCGTATCGGACTGAGCCGCACCTCCGGACTGGGCGAGCAGCGGTGTTGCTGACGCCAACAGCAGACCCAGCGCCAGCCAGCGCCCCCGGGACCCCAACAGCCCAGGGCTCATTCGAATACGTAGCCGTCAGCCTGTCGCGACCACCGCAGCTGTTGTGTGGTGGCCAGATCGGAAAGGACCCGCTCAATCGGTACCGCCGTGGGATAGTAAAAGGTGGCTCGTCGCTCACCCACGGAGCGGTCGGCCGGAAGCGTGATGCTCACGCCATACCGGCGCTCCACCGCGCGGACGAACTGCCGCAGCGGCTCGTCGATCACCACCAATCCGCCGGTACGCCACGGCGCCACGCGGTCTACTGAAATGGACGACGCGGCGGTCGCTGTCTCCTGCGCGTCTGCGACCACGCTGCGCTCACCGGGCGTGAGCGCCACCGTCGCGTCGGCCTCACCGCTGCCACGGACGGACACCCGCCCTTCGGCGACGGCCACCATGGTTCCGGCCTGATCGTCCTTTCGTGCGTCCACACTGAACTCCGTCCCGAGCACACGCACCACGGCATTGTAGCTGTGCACCTCAAACGGTTGTGCTGCCGAGACCACCTTGAAGAAGGCTGAGCCTTCCAGCGCCACCGTTCGAACGCGGGCTCCGGCACCCCATCCCCAGCCACGGAAGTCCTGCCGGTAGCGCAATGTGGTACCCGCGTCGAGGTCCACCTCGGACCCGTCCGGGAGGGTGATCTGTGCGCGATCGGCCAGCGGAACGGTGACCGTTGTCCACGCTCCCGGGCGCGCCGAGAAGCCCACGGCCATCACCAGCGCGGCTGCGGCTGCCAGTCCGAACAGCGGTGACGGTCGGCGTCTCGCCCTCGCCGTCGTCGCGGCCGTGATCACGGAGAGCATCGCCGCGCTCGCATCTGCATCGACATATCGCGCAGGCTTCGCCTCCGCGAGCGCCCGCCACACGGCGTCCAGCGCCTCACGTTCGATTGGATCAGACACGGAAGCCCGGACCGAATCCGGCGCCGTATCGGGTGAGTTGTTGTTCACGTAAGCTCCTGCTTGTGCTCTACTTGCAGACGTGCGCGCAAAGCCTGCAGCCCGCGCACCAAATGGTTGTTCACCGTTCGCGGGGCGATGTCCATGACCGTCGCGATCTCCTCATGTGAGAGCCCCTCAAAGCGGCTCAGCGTGAGCGCTTCCCGCTGTCGTTCGGGCAGTTCTGCCATCCAGGCGGCCATCGCCCGCCCCAGTTCGCTCGCCTCCAGCAATGCCTCCGGACCGGGATCCCGCCACACGGGAGGGTCTTCCCACCCGGCCAGGCTGGCTTCGTGTCGCCGATCATCGCGCAGCCGAGTGAGTGCCATGTTTCGCACCGTCTGGTAGAGCCACCCCCTCATGGATCGATCCGGGTCGAGCGATTCCCGATGCTCCCACAGTTTGATGAACGTTGCCTGTACAATGTCGTGCGCAGAGGCTGCGTCCCTCAGAAAGCGCAACGCATACCCCACGAGCCCATCATGCGTGGCGTCAAACACGCAGGTCAGCGCCGCAGGGTCGGACTGCCGAAGGCGCCGCGTCCAGTCGGGAAACGGATCAGGAGTCTCGGAGTTCAGCAGCATGTGTATCGGTGATACTCCATACGTGGATCGCATGACCAGTGGTTCGCCAACAGCAGCAGAAATGTCAGGCCGTGCGGGTGGCGTTCCGAGCGCGTGGCGCTCCCTTCAGGCCGCCACGGCGCGTCTTGAAATGCTATCATTTGGTTTGCGAGCCGGCTGAACCCGCCCTCTCACGCGACCACGGAACTCATGAGTACGCAAATCACCGCCGCTGCACTACCGGCCTTCATGCTGCTGATGGTTGGCCTGATCGTCCCGTCCACGTCCGTGCAGGCGCAGACCTCGCCAGCGCCGCCCAAGCCGCAGGACACCGAAGTGTGGGAGCCTGTGCCCCCTGTGGTGCGCGTACCGGCGTTTGCCGGCATGGCACCCGCGCCGGCCGACGCCATCGTGCTGTTCGACGGCTCGAATCTGGACCAGTGGGTGAACGCGAAGGACAGCGCGCCGGCTGGCTGGACGGTGGAAAACGGCGTGCTCACCGTGAACAAGCGGGCCGGCGACATTCGCACGCGCCGCAGCTTTGGCAGCTACCAGATGCATCTCGAGTGGCGTGTGCCCGCCAACATCACGGGCCGCGACCAGGCGCGGGGCAACAGTGGACTGTACTTGGCAAATGACGGTGGCGAGATCGGCTACGAGCTGCAGATTCTCGACTCGTACGAGAACGCGACGTACGTGAACGGCATGGCCGGCAGCATCTACAAGCAGGCCATCCCGCTCGCCAATCCCACGCGTCCACCGGGCGAGTGGAACGTGTACGACGTGGTGTGGACCGCACCCACGTTCAACGCCGACGGCTCCGCACGCACGCCGGCGCGAGTGACCGTACTCTTCAACGGCGTGTTGGTGCAGAACAACTACGCGCTCACCGGTTCCACGCGCTACACCGGCGCGCCGAGCTACGCGGCGCACGGTGCATTGCCGATTTTGCTGCAGTCGCACGGCGATCCGAGTCCGCCCATCAGCTTTCGGAATATCTGGTTGCGCGAGTTGCCCTGACAGCAGCGTCCGGCCAAGGCCATCTCGTTCGTCGGACGGGTCTAGAAAAAGAACGCGAACCGACCACCGCTCGATCCGAGGCTGCTGAAGCGCTGGTTCACGATGGTGTTGTAGATCGAACCGAAGGTGTAGCGCACACCGACATTCGTGGTCACGCGAAACCCGGTCTGCAGTGCCTGGCGCTGCAGCAGGATCTCTTCTTCGGTGTTGCCGGCACCCGGCAGGTAGATCTGATCGCGAACGCGCGCCGCCGAGCCGCCGATGTTGAGCGAGAAGCCGCGTCCGATGCGGAGGTCCACGTTGCCGCTCAGCGTGAGCGCGTGACGATTGAAGTCGTGCAGGTAGTTGAGCCAGTCCAGCGAGATGTTGCTGCTGCCCCACTGCTGCCGCGCAACGTAAGACGTTGTGAACTGCTGCGAGAAGCGCGTTTCGGTGTCCCGGCCGAGCACCGTGGTTCGCTGATAGTTGTAGTAGTTTGGCCCGATGTTGTACAGGAACGTGAGCTGGCGACGCGTCTGCTCCGACCAGGGAAACACGTTGTACTCGAGCGCTGGCTGCGCCCGCAGCGCCAGGTCCTGGTTGAGAAAGTCCGAGTAGCCGGCGCCAAGCTTAAGCCCTGCGGACCAGTGATCACTCAGGGTGCGAACAATGAGCGAGTTTGCGTTGTAGGTGCGTTGCTCGTTCGTGACGGTGAAGGCGTCGCGGGTGGTGGTGGCCGGAATCTCGAATCGCTGGCTGTTCACGTTGCCACCCGCAGAAACATTGAGCTTCCACTTCTCGGTCGCGCGGTTGGCCGACACGTTGAGCGAGGCGCTGATGCTGCGCTGCCGTTCTTCCGCGCGGATGAACGTGTTGGTGTTGGTGCTGTACGTCCAGAGGTTCCAGCGATCCTTGAGGTTGGCGGCCGATACCTGCTGCCGGGCCCCCATCGGCGACGCGTAGCTCACCTGGACGCGACTGGCGATGGGTGATTTGGCGACGTAGCGCGTGAGCCCGAGCTTGAAGGTACGGGCGAGGTCGCGCCGGATCTTGTCGTCGGGGTCGTTGGGGAGCGTATTGAGCACCAGCGTGTCCGCCATCCCGTCGAACGCCTTTCGCCCGATGAAGGTGATGGTGTTCTCATTGCCGCCACCACCATTGGGTAGACCGGACACCAGCACCGTGACGTCGGAATCGAACCGGTCCCGCATCCAGTTCACAAAGTTGATTTCGGTGACAAAAAAATCACGATCGCAACCACGCACTCGTCCTTGGCAGTCGAGAAACACGCGAATCGCCTGCGACTGGAGCGTCAGGCTGTCGGGTCCGGCCTGCATCGCGGCCAGCACTCCCGGGGGCGGGCCGCCGCGCGGAGGGCCCGCCGGTGGGGGCTGCTGAGCCGAAAGCTGGAGAACAGGCGCACAAAGCAGCAGCGCTACCAGTGGCAGCGTTGAGTGACGAGGCATGGTTATGGTGAATCGTGGTGGCGAATGGCGTGGCGCTTGGCGCGCACCGCACGCGCCCTGCAGCCCCGAGGCTGAGCGTCATCCGTGCTCGGCTGGGGGCGAACGTACAATTACGGAGCCCTGTTCCCGTTGGGCCGAGACGGTTGCAGCTCCTGGCGGGAGACGGCGCAAAGCGGATGTCGGCAAAGCATGACCCAGCGGGATCGACGAGACGTTCTACGCCAGGACGCTACGCGAGGACGCTACGCGAGCCGCCTGCTCACCACTGCCAACGCACCCCGCCATTCACCGTGAATCCTGCCAGATCTGGCCACGCATCGGTGCTCCAACGCCCGCCTGCGCCATGGGCCGGCCGCACCACGCGGTCAAAGTTCGTCTGACGCACATTGGTGAGGTTCTCGAAGTTCAGGAACAGACGCGCCGTGCCCGCGCGCGTCCTGAAGGCGCGTTCGCCCATGAGCCCCACAATGAGATACGGGCGGCTCTGGTCGCGATAGGGATTGCCGTCGCGCTGCTGGCGGCCGGTGTAGTACAGCTCGAGCCCGACGCGGCTCACACCCTCCTGCTCAATGGTGGTAACCACACCCACGGCATGCTGCGGCGTGAGCGGCACCTCGCACGAGCAGTTCACCACCCCAGGTCTCAGTCGACCCGGACGCGTTCACCAGCGCGATGGGTGACACGTTTCCCGCCACCGCACCGGGCGCATGCACCACCTGGAGCGGCATCGTGATCCGCGATCCGAACACCGTGGCGTTGACCTCCACCTGGCCAAGCGACAGCGCCAGCGGGCCACCGATGTCCACCAATGTCCACCGTTGTCCACCGTTGTCCACCAATGTCCACCGACGCGCTCGTCGCGCGCTCGGCCGAGAGGTTGGTAAGCGGCTGGAGCGTCGTGGGTCCGATGACCTCCACCTCCTCCACAAACGGCACCGGTGCATACGCATCGGTACCAAGCGAAGACCGTGACGTCCACGACGCAAACCGCCCCTCACGAATGGGCCGCGCAAGCAGGGAGATGCGTGGATTCACGAACGTGCCGTACTCGCTGTGTGCATCGGCTCGAACACTCGTGGACGCGGTCAGTCAACAATTCACGTCGACGTCGAGCTGCGCGAACACGGCCGGAATGTTGTACTGATCGTCGAAACCAGCCACGCTCGATGACGCGTACGATTCCTGCTGCATCACGGCACCCGCGATGTATGTGGCCGTACCACGCGGCACTGCCAGCGCGGCTTGGGCAAACCAGGTGCGATGCCGACCGTCCTCGCGCACGCCGCCAAACTGATGTGCGTGCCGCTGCTCCACACCGGAGCCGCTTACCGTGAGAAACGCGCTGCGCCCGTGGCCGTCGTCCAGGTAAAGGCGCGGCCGCACAACGGTGCGTGCGTAGCCCGGCATGTCACTCCAGCCGTCGGCATCGAGGTCGTTCTGGCGCTGCAGGAGTCCACCGGCGAGCAGTGTTGCGCCAACGTGTTCGCTGAGTGGTGCGCTCCCATAAGAAAACGGCGTCGGTGCCGCCACGTGACGTCTGATTGGCGAGCAACGTGCGCTCGGACTCATCTCCCGGCCGCCGGCTCATGAGGCCAAGATTGGCGCCGCCGAGCGACGGGTTGGTGGCCTGCACGCGCAGGCCGCCCGTTTCGCTGAGCATCATCGCGATGTCGCCCGGTGGCATAGCCACCTTCTCCGCGACCGCTTCTTCGTCCATCACCTCAACGCGCAGCGGTGTGTCCTCCACCCGCCGTTCGGAAAGTAGGGGATCTTGTTGGCCACGATCACCTGCATTCCCACGGGCAGGGAAAGCGTGACTTCGCCTCGCGACGAATACAGGACAGCATGCGGAGAGCGAATTCGTTCCTGAAGCTGGCGATCGCTGCCATCGCGTGCTCCGGAGCAAGCGCCCGATTCACGCCGGGACCGCGAGGTCGAGCGCAAACGATTGCATGGAGCCGCCGCGCGACGGCGCGAAGCATCTACATTTCACCTGTTGCAGCAGTTTGGTTGAAATCCCGCAACTCGGAGTGGATGCGCGTGACTGCAGGACGGATTGCCGGTGTGATGTTCGTGTGGACACTGTTGTGGTGGGTGCCGCTGGCGATTGTCCTGTTCCCCGCCGTTCGCGGGAGCGAGTGGTTTCTGGCGGCCGTGGCGGTGGCGGCGTTGGCACCGGTGCCCCTGTTTCTCCGCGCTTTCATTGGCCGACAGTATCCGTCGGCCTTCCGGCGCGTGTTCGTGTTCCGGCCCTTCTGGTACCTGCAGCTCTTCATGCCGATCGTGGCGCTGCTCACGGTCACCGGCGCGCTCATTGGTTTGCCGTTTGGCGCGCAGGGAACGTTCGCCCGGTGGACCTTTGCGAGCGTGAGCGGTGCGCTGGTGATCGTGCTCCTCATCGGCTACGCAGACGCACGCCGGCTGGTGGTGCGCCCACTCGAACTGCGGTTTGCACAGCTTCCCGCAGCGCTGGACGGACTACGCATCGTGCAGGTGTCCGACCTGCATGTGGGGCCGCACACCCGCGCGTCGTTCCTGCGCGGCGTGGCCGATCGTGTCATGGCCGCCGATCCGCACCTGATCGCCATCACCGGGGACCAGGTGGACGATTACAGCGACGACGTGCACCTGTTCGTGAAGGCCTTTGGCGCGTTGCGCGCGCCGCTTGGTGTTTTTGCCGTCGCGGGCAATCATGACATCTACGCCGGCTGGGCGGGTGTGCGGGACGGGCTCGAGGCCGCCGGGTTTCGCGTGCTCGTGAACAGCGCCACGCCGCTCCACTGGAACGGCGGCACGTTCTGGCTGGCCGGCACCGGCGATCCGGCCGGTGGACAGAATCCGTTGGGGGTCTCCGATGGACCCGGGCCGGATATCCAACGAACGCTCGCGCACGTTCCGCACGGGGCATTCGTCGTGGCGCTCGCGCACAACCCGACCTTGTGGCCTGCTCTCGCCAAACGCGACGTGCCACTCACCCTCAGCGGTCATACGCACTACGGGCAGCTGGCCTTTCCGCGCTTCAGCTGGAGCGCCGCGTCCGTGTTTCTGCCGCATGCCATGGGCGTGCACCGCGAGGGTGAGTGCTCGCTGTACATCAATCCCGGCACGAACTACTGGGGAATCCCTTTCCGGTTGGGCACCCCACCGGAGGTTACGGTGATCACGTTGCGGCGAGCGAGGTGATCGGCCTGTGGGAGTGCATGGTCGTGCGCGACCGGGCGAAAAGTGGAGGCGCCGGAGTGCGAAACTCAGTCCCACGCGCCATCATATAGCCGCGACAACGAATCGCGGTCATCGCGAACCGAAGGATCCTGGGCCGGGCAGCACCGCACGGTCTTCTCATTCACACCCCCGAGCGCACGCGATGGATATGTCAGAACCTTCGACGCCCACCCAGGGGGCCGCCGCACCCGTTCCCGAGAGCCTTGAGGCGGTCCGTGACATTCTTTTCGGCGCGCAGATGCGCTCCGTCGAAACCCGCCTGCAGGCCATGGAGGAGCGGCTCTTGCGCGAACAGGGTCAGTTGCGAGCCGACCTGATTCGCAAGATCGATGACCTGGACGCACGCGCCCGGGACGAGTTCAAGGCGACCAACGATCGGATGTCGGCAGATCGCGCCCGGAGCAGTGAAGAGTCCCGCTCGCTCGGCACCGAGCTCACCCAGGCACATCGCGATCTGGAACAGCGCCATCTGCGGCTGCAGGAAGCCACCAGCCTGGCCGACGCCGAGATCCGGGACCAGTTGCTGATGCATGCCAGTGCCACCGCGACGGAGTTCGCGCGTACGCGGGAAGCCCTCTCGACGGACATGGCCGGAAAGCATCACGAACTCATGACCAGAAAGACCGACCGCAACGCCCTGGCCAGCCTGCTCGCCGAGGTGGCGAAGCAGCTCGGCGATCCGGCTCCGGAAACTGACGCTGCCGAACACGACGCACAGGACTGACACCGTGGGCGAAGAGCCCGCTGCGCGGGACACACCGGCCGACCCTTCACACGCGGACGCGGAACTCGCGCGTCTGCGCGAACTACTTTTCGGCCGAGAACAGCGGGAACTGTCAGAACTTCGCGCACGTCTGGCGCAGGTGGGATTCACGCCGGAACGCCTGGCCGACGAACTGCCCGAAGCCATTTTCCGGCGAACGGACCGCGGGGATCGCCAACTGGCGATCGCACTCGCTCCCTCGGTGCAGCAGGCACTCGGCGAGTCGGTGCGCAAGCATCCCTCAACGATCGCCACCGCAATCTTCCCGGTGCTGGGTCCGGCCATCCGCAAGGCGATTGGCGAGGCGATGGCGGGCTTGGTGTCATCCGTCAATGCGGGCATCGGCCAGAGCCTGTCGCTGCGCGGCCTGCAATGGCGCTTCGAGGCATGGCGCACAGGTGTGCCATACGCGCAGGTCGTCATCAGCCACTCGCTCATCTATCGTGTCGAGCAGGTGCTGCTCATCCATGCCGATACCGGCTTGCTGCTCGCCCATGTCACATCACCCGAACTCGTCGCCACGGACGGCGACCTGATTTCGGGTATGCTGACGGCCATCCGCGATTTTGTCGGTGACTCGTTTTCATCCGAGCGGGACGTGGGTGGGCTCACGAGCTTCAAGGTGGGCGAGCTGGGCGTCTCGGTCGAGCCGGGGCCCCAGGCCGTGCTCGCGGCCGTGGTACGCGGGCCGGCCCCCGCGTCGCTGATGGCCAAGCTGCGGGAAACCATTGAGTCCATTCATCTGCGCTTCGCGGATCCGTTGGCGGAGTTTGAGGGCGACGCGACGCCGTTCGAACCATCGAAAGAGTTGCTGGCCGACTGTCTGGAAACGGTCTTGCAGTCCGATGCCCGGTCGGGGAAACGCACAGTGACGTGGTGGCCGTGGCTTCTGGGCACCGTCGCACTCGCGTCCGTGCTGACGTTCTTCCTTTGGCAGCGGGCGAGTGAGTGGCAGCGGGCGGTGGCCCGCCTTGAGTCCGAGCCTGGCATTGTGCTCGTCCACGCCGACCATGGGTGGCGCCGTTCGCGACTCTCGGGGCTGCGTGACCCGCTCGCCGCACAACCGGCGGTGCTGCTGGCCGCGGGTGGCCTGGATACCACACGCGTGGACGGACGTTGGCAACCGTATGTCTCGCTTGACTCGACCGTGGTGCTCGAGCGGGCACGCCGTCAACTCAAGGCGCTGTCCGGCGTTGATCTTGCACTGCGGGGCGACACGTTGGAGGCGCGCGGTGCGGCACCCATGTCGTGGGTCGCCGACATGCGCAGGCTGCGCGTGTATCCGCCGGGTGTGTCGCACATCGACCTGGGTCGCGTGGAGCCGGAGCTCTCCACGGCGCTGCAGGCCGACCTCGACACGATCCAGCGACGCCGCGTGTTGTTTGCGGTGGCATCGTCGCAGTTGACCCCGCGAGCGCAAGCCGCGATCGACGCAAACGCCGCGGGTCTCGCTGCGGTTGACGCGGAACTGCGCGCCGTTGGTCGTCGAGTAGAAGTCGAATTGGCTGGTCGTGCCGATCGTACCGGCCCCGATGCACGGAACCAGTCGCTGAGTGCCGATCGCGCCGCGGCGGTTCGGGCGGCGCTGGTGGCGGGCGGCATACCGGCCGGCTCGTTGACCACACAGGCCCTGGGCGCAAACGCCCCCTTGTCGGAGAACGCGGTGTCCACGCTGGGCGAAGGCGACGTGGCCGAGGAGGACGTGGCCGTTCGCGCCCGCATCAACCGCAGCGTATCGTTTATTGTTCGCGTGGTCCGCAATGAACAGGCACCAACACCAGAGCGATGATCCAGAAAAAGGTGTGCATGATCGGAGTGTTCGGCGCCGGCAAGACCAGCTTGGTACAGCAGTACGTGCACTCGAAGTTTTCGGAGAAGTACCACTCGACCGTCGGCGTCAAGATCGATCGCAAGAGTGTCGAGGTGGAGGCCGAGCCGATGACCCTCGTGCTGTGGGACGTCGCCGGCAAGGAGGCAGACGAGGACATTCCCGCCAGCTATGTGCGCGGCTCACACGGGGTGATTTTTGTGGTCGACCTGACCCGTCGGGAAACGTGGGAGGAGCTGCCTGCGCTTGCTGGATTGGTGCAGAGCGCGGCCGGCGCGATCCCCACCGTGGTGGCGCTCAACAAGGCGGACATTCCCGAGCAGTGGGTCATCAGCGCTGACGAGGAACAGCACCTCTCGGCGCAATGGACCACAATCCAGACCAGCGCAAAGACCGGTCAGGGGGTGGAGGACATTTTCCAGACCATCGCGCGCGCCATGCTGAAGAAGCCAGGGATTCCCGAATGAGCACCACGGAGTTCTCCGGCGCGGAAGTGTTTGGCATCAGCGATGTAGGTCTGGTGCGAACACAAAACGAAGACCGCTTTGCCGTGGCGTCGCTGCGAAAGACGCTCACGCTCCTGCATTCGAATCTCGACGACGCACCACCACGCGACGACGCCCCGGTCTTTGAGGCGCTGTTGATGTTGGTGGCCGACGGCGTCGGAGGCAACGACGGCGGGGCGGAAGCCTCAACGGCGGCGGCATCGACGATCATGTCGTACCTGGGATCGGCGACCAATTGCTTCAACCGCATGGACGCGGACGCTGATCTGGAGTTCATGGGACAACTCGAGGAGTCAGTGCACCTCGCGCACGCGCAGGTGGTCTCGACCGCGGCCGACAGCCACCGCCCCCCGGCGACCACGCTCACGATGGCGCTGCTCGTCGCGGCGCGCGCCTACCTGGTGCACGTTGGCGACAGTCGCGCCATGTACCTGCGCAACGGACGTTTGCGGGTATTGACGCGCGATCAGACGATGGCTGAAGAGCTGGTGGACGCCGGAGCCCTCACGGAAGAGCAGGCGATGCGGTCCACCTTCACGCATCAGTTGGTGAGTGCGGTGGGCGGATCAAACATGACGCCGTCACTGGGCCTGATTGATCTGCGGCCACATGATCTGTTCCTGCTCTGCTCCGATGGACTCACCAAACACGTCACCGACGAGCGCATCGCGGCCGTGCTCGGCCAACCATGGACCGTGGAGCAGATGTGCATCCAGCTCCGCGACGATGCGCTCGCCGGTGGCGGAACGGACAACGTCTCCATTGTCGTCGCGCGTATGCTGGGCTGATGCAGGGCGAGGACGCGACACTCGTGAGACCGGTACTTGCAGGAACACTGGCCGAGTGGCGGCCCCGCGCGCAGGCGCATCTGGAGCGGGTGCAGCGGTGGACGCGGCCACATCGCGAACGGAAGTCGCGCCACGAACTGCATCCGGTCTACGACTTCCTGTTTCAGTACTACACGTACTCCACCGGACAGCTTGAGGCGTGGCACCCTGACCCGCACGAGTCGCTGGAGGACACACCGGACGCCCGCAAGCGCTTCGGCAGTCCGACGTACCACGCAATCGACGGTCTGATCGCTCGCGACCTGCGCGCACTCTCGCCGGCAGCACACGCGAAACTCGAAGACGTGCTGCGGATGCTCATTGCCACACGTGATCGCGCGCCCAACTTCGGCTGCTTCGGTATTCACGAGTGGGCCATGGTGTACGGCGGGCATGACATTCGCCACGCGCACATCACGCCACTCCGACTTGCACAGCATGTGGTGGACGCATTCGTGGAGAGCCGCCCCATCGCGTGCAGCCACTACGACGCGTTCCGGTTCTTTGCGCCGGCCGCACAGCCCATGAACCGCGTCCAGCTCGAGCGCGGTGCCCGTCATGAGCGGGAGCAGCCCGGCTGCATCCACGCGAACATGGACCTGTACCGCTGGGCGTATTCGGCCATGCCATGGATCGGCAGCGACCTGCTCTGGCACTGCTTCGAACTGGCGACCGATTTGCGCGTACTCGACATGCAGGCGAGTCCGTACGATCTGCGGGCGATGGGGTTTGAGCCGGTGCGCGTGGAGACCGACGACGGGCGTGATGAATATCAGCAACGTCAACGGGCACTGAGCGTGCGCGCGAGCGTGCTGCGCGATCGACTCATCGAGGTGCTGGGGGCCATTGGCGTGCGGCACCGTGACGCGCCCTGACGTCCTTGTTGTTGGCGGCGGGCTCGCCGGCCTGACCGCCGCCGCTGTGCTGCATGCGGACGGCGCGAGCGTGCGTGTGCTCGAGGGCGGTGCACAGGTGGGCGGCCGTATCCGCACCGTGATGGATGCGGTGACGGGACGCCCGCTCGCCGACCTTGGTCCGACCTGGGTGTGGCCAAGATTTCAACCGGTGGTTGCGCAGTGGCTCGCTCGATTGCAGGTGCGGGACTTTCCGCAGTATGCGTCGGGCGACAGCGTGGTCGAAGGGTTTGGTCCACGGCTGCAGCGCGGCGTGCTACCGGTGCAGGACGGCATGGAGCGACTCGAAGGTGGGCCAGGTGCCCTTGTTGCCGCACTGCTTGCGCAGTTGCCGTCCGATTGCGTGCACGCGGGGGCGGTGGTCAGCCGAGTGGAGCGCGGGGACGCCAGCGCGCTGTTGGTCACGCTGCGCGACGGTGCCGAGCATCACGCGGAACGCGTCATCCTCGCCACGCCGCTTCGGATCACGGCAGAGCAGATCGAACTTCCGTTGCTCAACGATCCAGACCGCGACCTGTTGCTGCGCGTGTTCCGCGACACGCCAACCTGGATGAGTACACAGGCCAAGGCCGTGGCGGTCTACGCCTCACCATTCTGGCGGGATCACGGGCTCGCGGGGCGACTGGCGAGCCGAATTGGTCCACTGGCGGAGGCACACGATCACTCGCCGCACGAGAGCGCGCTCGGTGCGTTGTTCGGTTTCGTTCAGTGGCCACCGGAGGAACGAGCACGCGATCGGGCTGGCCTGCGCGCCGCGATCATGCAGCAGCTCGTGCGCTGCTTTGGCGAGGAAGCGTCCGCGCCGGAATCACTGCACATTCAGGATTGGGCCACCGAGCCGCTCATTTGCGCCCGACATGACCTCGCGCGACCACCGGCGCACCCGGAGGTTGGCCCGCCGCTTCTTCGCGCGGCACACGCCGACGGTCGTCTCCTGTTCGCCGTGTCGGAGACGAGCGCGGTGAGTCCGGGGCTGATCGAGGGCGCGCTGGCTGCGGGCGAGCGAGCCGGCCGCGATGCGCTGTCGTTAATGCACCGTGGAGTGCGCCAAGGCGAGACGCCGAGCGGCTAGCGTGCTTTCCTGTACATGCGCCCGTCAATCCGCCACCGCGTCAAACGGATCCGGCGTCTGTGCATCCAGCCCCAATGTTTCAATGATCTGCTCGGTGCTGCGGTCAATCGAGAACTCCACCCACAGCGGCAGGTGGTCGGAAATGCGATGGGTCACCGCTGCTCCGCTGAGTTCGCGGTATAGCGCTCCCCGAAAATCCACCACGCCGGCATTCTGTTTGGTGAGCAGTTTGAGCTCACCCATGAACCACGCCAGCTGATCGTAGTGCTTGGCGTCCTGCGCGTAGTTGGTCTGCACATCGCGCAGCGCCTCGGGCACCATGAGCCCCGTCTTCAGAAAGGCGGCGTACAACGGATCGTCCAGCCGCCGCGCCTCGATGTTGAAGTCGCCGAGCACAATCAGGTTGGTCTCCTCGGCACCGTCAAAACGGGCTCGGTCGCGAATCTCACGCGCGGTGTACTCGGCGAACCGCGCGATCTCCTGCAGTCGATCCGCGGGCCGTGCGCCGTACCGGATGTGCACCGTGAGCAGTGAGAACCGCTCTCCACCCGCGCGAAATCCCACCACGTACGGCGTGCGATCGAACTGTTCAAGAGGCTGCAGGTCGCCAAGCGGGGGCAGCACGATCTCACCAGCGAGCCCGGACGGGGCCACGCGGCGCCGGTCGTAGATATACCCGAGCCGTTCAGTGTTCCCCTTGTCGCCGCCGGACACGTCGCTGAGCACCAATCCCCAGCTGGGTCCGAGAAAATCGTCCACCAGCATGCGCAGCGCGGTGGTGTCGCGCAGGATCTCCTGCACCGCCACAATATCGAACCGACGAATCACTTCGGCGAGACAGGCCAGCGAGCGCAGGTTGCGCTTGGGACTGCCGCTGTTTTCGGTCCATTCCGGGTGCACGCCACCCAGCCGGCGAATATTCCAGGTGGCGATGAGCAGGTTGTCGTCGCTGCGCCGGGGCGGCACCCCCGATCGGTCCAGCCGCCGGCGCAGGCGCACCAGATCTTCGCAGAGTGCTGGGGGATAGTCCTTGTAGGTGTACATGCCATACAAGCTGCAGCCCGGCGGCGGGCAGGCGGTAGTCCTGGAGGCCTTGGGATTGGCCGTGCCGCAACTCACGACCGCCGTTCGGGTACCAACCACGAGGCGCGACCGTGGCGATGCCGCGCGCGGTCGCGCACAGCCGTCCCACGCACGGGTCATCGCCTGCGGCCGACGGATACTCTCCACTTCCCCCATGGTGCCTTCGACGGCTGCACATCACCGCACCATCGCCACGCCACGCGCCACCGTGCGGCACGAGCGCGGCGTGCTCGTCACCGAGCTCGCGGGTGACTGGACGCTCGGGGGAGATGTGCCGCAGTTCGACGCGCTCGCGGACGGGGCTTCGACGCCGTCCGGTGGCACGCGCGCGCTGCGCTTCGACGCCGCCGCGCTCGGCACATGGGACAGCAGCCTGTTGGTCTTCCTCTCGCAGGCGCAGGAATACGCTGAATCACACAACCTGGAGCTCGATCGCTCCTCGCTGCCCGAGCAGATACAGCGGCTGATCGCGCTCTCCGAAGCGGTGCCGGAGCACAATACCGACTCGGACGAACCACCGGTGTCACCGTCGCGCGTGGAGCGCCTCGGTGTGGCGACGCTCGCCATATGGTCCCGCCTGCACTCGTCGATCACGTTCACGGGAGAAGTCGCACTGGCCGTGGCACGGCTTCCGGGCGGGCGCGTGCACATGCGCTGGCGTGAGTTCTGGGTGGTGGTCCAGTCCAACAGTTCGGGCGCCCTGCCCATCGTCACGCTCATCGCGCTGTTGGTGGGTGTCATCATCGCCTTCCTGGGCGTCGTGGTGCTCGAGCGATTCGGGGCTGGCTACTATGCGTCCTATCTCGTCGGGTTCGGCATGTTGCGTGAAATGGGCGCGCTCATGACCGGCATCATCCTGGCCGGTCGCACGGGCGCGGGGTTCGCGGCGGAGCTCGGCAGCATGAAGATCACCGAGGAGATCGACGCCTTCGTCACGCTGGGTATCTCACCCGTCGAGCACCTCGTGCTGCCGCGCCTGCTCGGCATTTTTGTCATGATGCCACTGCTCACCCTCTATGCGGACTTTGTGGGAATCGTGGGCGGCATGGTCGTTGCCATGGCGATGCTCGATCTCACCGCGCAGCAGTTCCTGGGTGGTCTGCTCACCGCGGTCACGCTTGCTGACGCGGTTCTGGGTGTGTCCAAGGGCGTGATTTTCGGCCTCATCATCGGCTTCGCGGGCTGCCTGAAGGGACTGCAGACCGGAAGCGGCGCCGGCGCCGTGGGACGCGCCGCGACCTCCGCCGTGGTGCTGGGTATCACGTTCATCATTCTCGCCAACGCCGTGGTGGACTGGCTGGCCGCCCTGCTCAAGATATGACATCGTCCGGTACGCCAGCCATCGAGGTGCGCAACCTGACCATGCAGTACGGTTCGTTGGTGGTCATGCGGGATCTCAACTTCACCATCGCACGCGGCGAGGTGTTCGTGATCATGGGTGGGAGCGGCAGCGGCAAGAGCACGCTGCTCAAGCATCTCATCGGACTCAAGAAGCCCGCGGAGGGCACGATTCTTTTCAATGGCGACGAGTTCGACATCGACGATGCCGCGAAACGCAACAGTGTCCTGCGCCGCATGGGCGTGCTCTACCAGAACGGCGCCCTGTGGAGCGGGCTCACACTGGCAGAAAACATCGCCCTGCCGCTCGAGGAGTTCACCGAAATGGATGCGGATGCCATCGCCGACGTGGTGTCGCTGAAGCTCGCGCTGGTCGGGCTCCGTGGATTCGAGGCCTTCTATCCCTCAGCGATCAGCGGCGGCATGCGCAAACGTGCCGCGCTGGCACGGGCCATCGCACTCGACCCGGAGGTGCTCCTCTTTGACGAACCCTCGTCCGGACTCGATCCCATCAGTGCCAGCCGCCTTGACGATCTCATCATCGAGTTGCAGGCCAGCTTCGGCACCACCATTGTGGTGGTGTCGCATGATCTGGAGAGCATTTTCCGCATCGCCGACCGGGCGCTGTTCCTGGACATCACGGAGAAGACCATGACCGCACTGGGTGATCCCGCCGAGCTGCGCGACCATCCCCCGAGCGATGAAGTGCACCGGTTCCTCACCCGCAGCAGCGACGGACGGTCATGAGCAGGCGTGCCAATCCCACGGCCATCGGTCTCTTTCTGATCGGCGCGCTCGTGCTCGCCGTGCTGGCAGTGGCAACGCTCGCCTCCAGTGCATGGTTCGAGCGGCGCACCACCTTCATCGCGTTCTTCCCGGAGTCGGTCAACGGCCTCGAGAACGGCGCGCTCGTCAAGTTCCAGGGCGTGCCGGTGGGGACCGTCACCGACATCATGATCGAGATCAATGATCAGGAGATGTCGTTTCAGGTGCCGGTCAAGTTCGAAGTCGATCTGCCACGGCTCACAACCCCGCGGGGTACCTACGTGAACCTGCGGGACTCCGTCGTGCTGCGCCAGCAGATCGAGAATGGTCTGCGCGCGCAGCTCCAGATGGAGAGCATCGTCACCGGGCTGTTGTACGTCGAGCTCGCCTACCGCATGGATTCCACGCCGCCGCGTGTCGCGAATGCATCGGTGGACTGGCCGGAAATTCCCACCACGCCGTCGCTCATGGCGGCCATCGGTGGCGGCGCCGGCAGCGTGCTGTCCGACGTGATGAAGATCCTGAACCGCGTCAACTCCATGCTGACCGACGTGAACATGCCCGAGATCAACCGCGCGGTGGTGCAGTCCGCCCGTGCCATCGAGGAGCTCATGGCCTCACCGGAGCTCAAAGCCGCGCTCCGAGAGCTTCCCGGCCTGACCCAACAGATCAACCAGACCATGGCCGACGTCGGTCGACTGGCCACACGCGCCGACTCCGCACTCGATCCGATGACCACACAGATCACGGGAGCGTCCACCGAAGCCATCGCCACGTTGCAGGCACTCCGGAAGACGCTCGACGACACGCAGGGCCTGCTCTCGGCGGACGCCGGACCCGGGTACGCGCTGCAGGGTGCACTCACCAGCATGCGCGAAGCCGCAGACGCGCTGCGCGTGCTGATCAACTCGCTGGAACAGAATCCCGACATGTTGCTGCGCGGCAAGAAGCCGCCGCCAAACTGACGCGCTCCCCCTGCTGCCACTGCCCATGATGATGCGAACGTCCCGACTGTTGGCTCCGGTGCTGCTGCTCGCGCTCGCTGGCTGCTTCCGGCTTTCCCGTACGGCGCCGCCGATTCAGCAGTACGTACTTGGCGGCGCCCGTTCGGTGCTCGCCGCCACGACCGCTGTTGACACGAGCGGCTTCACCATCGGCATTCGACGCGCGGACCTCGCGCCGTACCTCTCCACCCCCTCTGTCGTCGTGCGACACGGTGCGCACGAAATCGTGCCGTCCCGGTTTCATCGCTGGGGAGAAGATCTCGGTGAGGGCATCAACCATGCAGTGGCCGCACACCTCGCCGTCGGGCCTCCCATTCGCGCGGTCGAGGTCGCCCCATGGGCCGTGCGCGCCAGGCACGATGTCCTGGTGCAGTTGCACGTGTCCCGTTTCGAAGGCGTGGTGGATTCCGCCGCCACCACCGGCCGCGCGCACGCGCTGATCAGCTGGGACATCATCCGCCCGTCCAACGGGGCGATCCTCGTGCGCGGTGCCACCAACGTCGAGGACGGCGAGTTTACCGCGGGCGACTTCAACGCACTCGTGGGTCAGCTCACCAACGCGCTGGATCGCGTCGCGCTCGACATCAGGGGCTGCCTGGGTCGGTTCGCAGCCGACACCCTGCCGCCGCCGCGCTGCTGACGGACAACGCACACGCATCGTGCGGCACCCATCCCGCGGCCCGCAGCACGACCACTGCGTCGTCTCCCGAGAGTGTCTCGTGCTCGAGCAGCGCGTCGGCGAGCGCTTCCAGCGCCCGGCGATGTTCACGGAACAGTTGCAGGACATCCTCGTAGCCGGCCTCCAGGATCCCGCGGACGTCGGTATCCATGTTCGCGTGCATCGCCCCGCTCACCGGGCCGGAGTCGGGGTCGAACGTCATGAGTCCGGTGGCTGGTCCCATACCCAACTTGTAGACCATCTGCTTGGCAATTCGCGTGGCGTGCTGCAGGTCGCTGCTGGCGCCGCTCGTGACGGCGGCACGCCCATAGATCAGCTCCTCGGCCGCGCGCCCGCCGAGCGCCTTGCGGATCTGCCCTTCGAGATAGTGGCGCGCGTGCAGGTGCAGTTCCGCGTCGGGTTGAAAAAACGCGACGCCCATGGCCACGCCCCGGGGCTGAATGGTCACCTTGTGCAGCGGGTCAGATGGGCAGAACGTCAGGCCGGCCAGCGCATGCCCTGCCTCATGGAGTGCGATGAGCCGTTGCTCCACGAGCGCGACCACCAGCCCTTCTCGCGCACGGCCGAGCAGCACGCGGTCCCGCGCCTCCTCCATGTGCGACCAAGCGACGGACGCCGCACCTGTCTTCACGGCAAGTAGTGCCGCCTCGTTGAGCAGCCCTTCCAGATCGGCGCCACTCGCGCCCGGCATGAGTCGCGCCAGACGCCCCATCTCGACGTCGGCGGCAATCGGCATCCGACGCTTGGAGGCGTGCAACGACAGAATGTCGGTACGCTCCCCCACACTCGGCAGCGCCACCGTGACGGACCGGTCAAAACGGCCCTTGCGGAGCAGCGCCGGGTCGAGATCGGCGGCGCGATTGGTGGCGGCCACCACCACGATCGCCGAGGTGGCGCTGAAGCCGTCGAGTTCGACCAGGAACTGATTGAGCGTGCGGTCGTCCTCCGGTTGTCCACCGGCGCGGCCGCGACGACCGCCGAGCGAATCGATCTCGTCTATGAAGATCACGCCGCCGCCGGCCTTGCGCGCCTTGCGGAACAGCGCCTTCACCCGCATGGTGCCGAGTCCCACGAACATGCCCGAGAAGTCCGGCCCGGACATCGCGAAGAAGTTCGTGCCGGCCTCTCCCGCGAGGGCCCGCGCCATGAGCGTCTTGCCGGTGCCGGGTGGTCCCTCCAGCAGAATCCCCTTGGGGACGCGCGCGCCCATGCCAACGAAGCGTTTTGAGTCGCGCAGGAACTCGACGACTTCGCGCAGGTCGGCGAGTGCCGCGGAGTTGCCGGCCACGTCGGCGAAGGTGGTCCGGGTACCCGATCCGTCGTGGCCGGTGCCCAGTTCAAAGTCGCCGCCGATGAGCGCCTGCCGAACGTATTGTGCGTAGAGCACGACGCCGATGCCGACCGTGGCGAGCAAGGTGACCACAAGGGAGATCAGCGGCGTGCGGTCCGGCGGCGGGGCGGCGAACGCCACGGCGACTCCCGCGGTGATCGCCGCGCTCACCAAAGCGCTTGCCTCATCGGCCCCGTAGGCAACGCGGATTTCGCGCGTCCCCGACGCGGCATCGCGCGCCGACAGCCAGCCGCGCAAGGCTGTTCCGGGCTGCATCACGATCGAATCGACCCGTTGCGCGGCGAGCGCCGACAGCAAATCGCTGTAGCGCATGGCGATCGGCGGTGACGGTGGCGTGCGCCACGGCTGCAGTCGTACGGCGACGGCCAGTACCACGACCGTCAGTGCCGCAATCGTCCAGCGTGCCACAGGAGAACGGAACAGAGCGAAGCGCATGGTCAACGAGGAGGCAGGGAAACGAGAATCAGGCTCCTGACTCACCGGACATGGCCGTCGTAACCGTCGGACAGGGTACGGACGAGCGCATCGCAGTCGGTTGGCGGCCCTCAAGGTGTGCAGGGCGGTACCTTGGAGAGCCTGTCGCCACGCCCATCCGCCACGCTCCTTGGAGAACGCTCCCATCAGCCAGATCACCGGCCGCGCCTTCCCCTGCTCGAACTGCGGCGCATCGCTGCAGTTCGCACCCGGCGTGGGGCGCCTCGTGTGCAGCACCTGCGGCACAGTCAACGAGTTGCTCACCGTGGACGACACGGCGCTGGCGGTCGCGCACGAGGAACTCGACTTTCGCGAGGCCCTGCGTCGCGAGGCGGGGCGCGAACCGGCCATCGAGCAGCAGGTGGTCACCTGTCCGCAGTGCGGCGCGCAAACGGTGTTCGATCCCAACGTGGTGGCGTCGCACTGTGCGTTCTGCGCGTCGCCCATGGTGTCGGTGACGGCGCATGCGTCCCGGCAGATTCGTCCTCGCGGCGTGGTGCCGTTTGCGCTCGAGACCGCCACGGCGCAGCAGCGGTTTCGTGCGTGGATTGAAGGCCGGTGGTTCGCGCCCAATGCACTCAAGCAGACCGTGAAAAGCGCGCAGGGTGTGCGCGGTGTGTACGTGCCCTGCTGGACGTACGACGCGGACACGACGAGCGACTACGTGGGCGAGCGCGGCATGAATCGCACCGTGACTGAAACACGCCGGAACGCGCAGGGACAGCTGGAGCAGGTGTCGCGCATTGTCACCGACTGGTACCACGCGAGCGGCGTGGTGCACGTGGTGTTTGACGACGAGCTCGTGCTCGCGTCGCACAGCATCCCCGATCACCTGGCCGACGTGCTCGAGGGATGGGACACGTCCGCGCTGGTGCCGGTGAACGACAACTACGTGGCCGGCTTCACGGTGGAAGCGTATCAGGTGGGACTGGAGGACGGCTTTGCCACCGCGCAGGAGCGCTTCACGCGCGCGATCAACGGCGCCGTGCGATCAGACATCGGTGGACACCAGCAGCGCGTGCACCGCGTCAACACGCACTACGGCGCGATTCACTTCAAACATATCCTGCTGCCGGTATGGATTGCGTCCTATCGCTTCAAGGACAAGGCGTACCGCGTGGTGGTGAACGGCCAGACCGGCCGCGTGCAAGGCGACCGGCCGTGGTCGGTGTGGAAGATCAGCGCGGCTGTGGTGGTGGCAGTGATTGTGGGGGCGATGATATTTGCGCTCAGTCAGCAGCGCTGAAGATTGTGCACCGCTACTCATCAATGATTGTGTCGGCTGGCGGCGGCACCACGCGCATCCGGGCTCGGGCTGGAATGCCGACCGCCGTTGCACCAGCCGGCACGTCGCTCAGCACAACCGCGTTGGCGCCGACAGCCGCGTCGTCTCCGAGCGTGATTCCACCCAGCACTCGCGCACCGGCACCCAGAAAGACCCGATCGCCGAGGACTGGGAACAGCCACTCATTGCGCATGCCGACGGTGACGCCCGCAATGACGCTGCAGTTGGCTCCCATGCGCTCTGGCGAGAGCACCACGCCCACCGGGTGCGCGATGTAGAGGCCCGGGCCGATGTCAGACCCGATCTTGATCTCGAGGCCGTAGTGCTGATAGATCCACCGCTGCGTGAAGCCCGGCAGGAACGGAATGCGCTTGTGCTTGCACCAGCAGCCGAAGCGGAACCACGCCATGGCCCGGAGCGGCAGGTGGTGCAGCAGCAACCGGAGCAACAGAGACCAGGGAAGCGGCGTGTGTTCATTGAGCTGGCCAGGCACGATCCAGCGCCGCGCATCCTGCACGAACGCCCGCCGGAAAGAACGTGCCGTCATCACGTCACCTGAATTCGATTTCGTCTCACGTCGCTCACTAAATCGACAGGGGGAGTCGTGGCATTTCGCATGATCGCTGATGTTGAGGCGCAGCGCCATGCCGGAATGATGCCGCGACATCTTCGCCAGTCGGCAGGACTGGCGTCGGCGTCGTCGTTTCGTGGGCCGCAATGAGTCGTCAAATGTGACACTCCCGCTTAATTTGCAGAAGTGGCGGCAACGAGGCCGCCCGTGTCCCGTCGCGACCGATCATCAATCGATTGTCCGTGCTGACCTCCCCAGTTGTTTTCTGCCCGATCGGACGTGACGCCGCGCCCGTCGGCAGCCCGTGCGCTGCACTGGACGGTCAGCGTGTCTGCTGAGCACACGCTCGCCGCCCACGATCCGTTTGCGGGCCCGGCGATTACCAGCGTCGTGCCGACCACGCACTCGCAGCTCGAGATCTGGACGGCCACGCAAATGGGCGGCGACGCAGCCCTCGCCTACAACGAAGCAGTGCGCCTGCGGTTGGCCGGGCCACTCGACGGGGACAGCCTGCGGCAGGCCATCGAGACCCTCATTGATCGACACGAGTCGCTCCGGGCCATGTTCAGCCCGGACGGCCGGTCCATGCTGGTGTCCGAGCGCACGGCGAACCCGGTCGTCTCGCACGACCTGTCGCACCTGCCCCCGGACGACCGGGCGCCCGCCCTCGCGGCGCTCGAGCTCGCCGTCGTTGCCACGCCCTTCGCCCTCGAGCTCGGCCCCCTCGCCCGATTCGAGATCGTCCGGCTGGGCGCGAACGAGCACGTGCTGGTGATCGCAGCGCATCACCTGGTGTGCGACGGCTGGTCGTTCGGCGTACTCACCAGCGAGCTCAAGGCGCTCTACGACGCCATCAGCGCGGGCCAGACGGCAGCCGCTGCCGATCGTGCGCTCGGAAGCCCGGAGCGGTTCAGCGACTACGCCGTCGAAACCCGTGACTCGGCGATCGGGGAGAGCAGTCGCTACTGGCGTGAGCAGTTCCAGACGCTGCCCGATCCCCTCGACCTTCCCTCCGATCGCCCGCGTCCCCCGCGCAAAACGTTTGCCGCGGGACGCGTGGACACCCGCATGTCGCCGGAGCTCGTCACCGCCCTCCGGCGCATGGCGGCTCAGCACGACGCCAGCATGTTCGCCGCGCTGCTCGCGGGCTTCTCGCTGCTCATGGCGCGGCTCGCTGGTACGGACGATCTGGTGGTCGGCGTGCCGGCAGCGGGGCAGCTGGCAAGCGGTCGGACCGGGCTGGTGGGCCATTGCGTCAATACGATCCCGCTCCGACTGCGCGTCGCTCTCGACCAGCCGTTCGAGGCGCTCCTCGCGCAGGCGCGCACCGCGGTACTCGATGGGCTCGACCACCAGGACGTGGGATTCGGCCAGATCATCGAGCAGCTGGCCCTCCCGCGCGACCCGAGTCGTGTGCCGCTCACCGCGTTGATGTTCAATGTGGACCGGGCGCTCTCGCCTGCGGCCCTGTCCTTTCGCGACGTGGCGGTGGAGATGGAGAGCATCCCGCGCTGCGCCGAGAACTTCGACCTGTCGCTCAACGCCACCGAGACCGACGACGGCCTGGCGCTCGAGTGCCAGTACAACACCGGACTGTTCGACGCGGCCACGGTAGAGCGATGGCTGGCATCGTATGAACGGCTGCTGCAGGCGGCGGTGACCTCGTCCGCGACGCCGGTGGGCCGGCTCGCGATGCGCACGCCAGCGGACCTGGCGGCGCTGGCACGGTGCAACGACTCGGCGCACGACTGGCCCGACAATGCGCTCCCGTACGCGCTCGTCGAGGCGCAGGTGGAGCGCACGCCCGACGCCATCGCGATCGAGCAGGACACGGTCTCCCTCACGTACCGGGAGCTGAACGTGCGTGCCAACCGGCTTGCGCGAGCCCTGCGCGCGGCCGGCGTGGGGCCCGGCGTCATGGTGGGGCTGTACCTCGAGCGCACACCCGACATGATCGTGTCGCTGGTGGCCGTGCTCAAGGCCGGTGGCGCCTACGTGCCCATGGACCCGGCACTGCCCATCGACCGCCTGCGGCGCATGGTGGAGCACGCGCAGCCCGCCGCCGTGATCACGACGGAACACCTGCGGGCGGACGCTCGCGACATGGCGCCCACGCTGCTGTCGCTCGACGGCAACATCACGCTGGCTGCAAGCGACGCCGACGACAACCGGCCGCTGGATCCCGTCACGCGCTCGGCCACCGATCCGGCGTACGTGATTTTCACGTCCGGTTCGACCGGTGGTCCCAAAGGCGTCGTCGTGCCGCAGGGTGCCCTGGCCAACCTGCTGCGGAGCGTGCAGCACGTCCCGGGCCTGCGGGCCGAGGACACCGTGCTCGCCGTGACCACATTGAGCTTTGACATCGCCGTGTCCGAGGTGCTGCTGCCGCTCACGGTGGGCGCGCGCATCGTGCTGGCCACGCGGGACGAGGCGAGCGACGGCTCGCTGCTGCGGACGCTCGTGGAAACGCGCGGCGTCACGTTCATTGACGCCACCCCCGCGACCTATCGTCTCCTGCTGGCCGAAGGGTGGACCGGCGGTGCACACCTGCGCATCATCTGCACCGGTGAGGCGCTGCCGCGCGAGCTGGCAGAAGTGCTCACGCATTGCGCCCGCGAGCTGTGGAACGGTTATGGACCGTCGGAGACGACGGTCTGGTCCACGTTCCACCTCGTGCAGGCAAATGCCGGCCCGGTGCTCATCGGGCGACCCGTCGCCAACACGGTGATCGATATCCGTGACCCGCTCGGGCAGACCGTGCCCATTGGGGTGGCCGGCGAGCTCTTCATCGGCGGCGCGGGCGTGGCCACCGGTTATCTGGGCAACAGCGAACTCACCACCGAGCGCTTCACGCCCGACCTTGAGCGCCCGGGATCGCGGTGGTATCGCACCGGAGACCTTGTGCGCCTGCTGCCATCGGGTGACCTCGAGTGCCTCGGCCGCGCCGACGACCAGGTCAAGATTCGCGGCTATCGCATCGAGCCGGCCGAGATTGCCGCCGTCGCCAGCCAGTGGCCCGGTGTGCGACAGGCGGTGGTGGTGGCACGCGCCGACAACGGCCGCGACCTGCGACTCGTGGCGTACATCATCGCCGATGCCGCCACCTCGCTCGGTGACGACTTCCGCGCGCACCTGCGTCGCACCCTGCCGGAGTACATGATGCCGGCCGCGATTGTGGAGCTTGCGGTCATGCCCCTCACCGCCAGCGGCAAGGTGGACAAGCGCAAGCTGCCTGCGCCGGACGCGAACCTCTCCACCAACGCGCTGACATTTGTCCCGCCGCGAAATCAAACCGAGCGACTGCTCGCCGAGCTGTGGCAGGAGGCGCTTGGCGTCGGGGAAATCGGGGTCCACGACGATTTCTTCGCGCTGGGCGGGCACTCGCTGCTGGCGGCGCAGGTGCTGTCGCGCCTGCGTCGCGATCACGGGATCGAGCTCACCTTTCGCCGCATCTTCGAGGCACCCACCGTGGAGCAGCTCGCGGTGGCGATTCACGCGGCGCGCGAGGCGGTGCGCGAGTCGGGCGTACAGGAAGAGACGCGTCCCGCGGTCGTCCCTCGCGCGAACACCGGTGTGTCGCCGCTCACCGCGCAACAGGAGCGGCTCTGGATGCTCGAGGAGCTCGACCCTCGGCGCCGGTTCGCGAACGCGCATCCTGCCTCGTGGGAGCTCACCGGCCCGCTCGATGTGGACGCCCTCCGCCACGCCCTCTCGGCGCTCACCATGCGCCACGCCATGCTGCGCACGCGTTTCGTCCTCGAGAACGGCGAGCGCGTGCAGCAGGTCGATGACGAGGTGATGCTGGCGCTCGAGTACGTGGATCTCACAGGGCATCAGGGACCGGCACAGGACGCGGCCCTCGGCGAGGTGCTGGGAGCGCAACAGGCGGTGCCGTTCGCGCTCGACCAGGCGCCGCTCATGCGGGTGACGCTCATTGCGCTGGGCGCTGAGCGGCACCGTCTCTTCACGCTGCAGCACGGCCTCGTTTGGGACGGCTGGTCGTTCGATCTGTTCCTGCGGGACCTTGGCGAGCTCTACAGCGCGCGTGTCGAGCAGCGGGACGCCACGCTTCCCGCATTGCCGATCACGTTTGGTGACTACGCGGCGTGGCAGCAGGCGTGGGTGTCGGGTGGGCTCGCCGATCGGCACCGCGGGTGGTGGGATGAGCGGCTTGGCCATGTGCGGGAGTCGCTGGAGTTGCCCGCCGACCGGCCGCGCCCGATATCGCCGTCGTTTCAGGGTGGGCAGCGGTCTGTGGCCATCGATCGTGCGACCGTCGATGCGCTCCAGACCTTTGCCCATCGCCATGACAGCACCCTCTTCATGGTGATTCTGGCCGCGTTCGGTGCGCTTTTGCACCGGCACACCGGGCAGGAGGAACTGCTCATCGCGTCGCCCATGCGCGCGCGCATGCAGGCGGAGCTCGAGGACGTGATCGGTCCGTTCGTGAACGCGGTGGTACTGCCGCAGCACTTCACGCCGGAGACACGCTTCACCGACGCGCTGCGGGCCGTTCGCGACACGGCGCTCGACAGTTATGCACACCAGGAGCTGCCGTTCGAGCGCCTCGGCGGGCGGCTACCCGCGATCCGCGCGGTGTTCTCCATGCAGGACGCCCGGGCGCGCCCCGTCCGCTTTGGCCCGCTCGACGTGTCGCAGGTGCACGTGCCGCTCCACGTGGCCACCAACGAGCTCACGCTCTGGACGGTACAGTTCGCTGATCGCATGCAGGCGGTGATGAACTACAGCACCGACATCCTGGACGATGCAACAATCGAGCTGCTCCTCGCGCAGCTCCAGGCGATGTTGCGTGCGATACCGGAGGCGGCCGATGGGCCGATTCGCAGCCTGCCCATGCGTACCGAGTACGACGCACCGCCGGCAGCGCTATCGGCGTTGGATGCCGGAGCCGACCAGGTGGGGACGGGGTCGCGCCTGCTGGCGGCGATCGAACAGATCGCGGTCGCATCGCCGAATTCCACGGCAATCGCTTCGACCGACGGACGCCTGACGTTTGGTCGGTTGTGGGAGCGCGCGGGGCACATGGCGAGTGGACTCATCGGGCGCGGCCTGGAGCCCGGTGACACGGTGGCGATAGACGTGCGCCGGCACACGGACCGGATGGCCGCGTTCCTCGGTGGGCTCCGTGCGGGCGTCCGGTTGCTGTTCGTGCCTTTGGACGACGGCAAGTCGTATCGCGAGCTCGTGCTGACGGCGGCAGCGCCACGGCTGCTCATTGCCGATGGCAGCGTTGCCGCACAGGGTGCGGTCGTGACGCCGGCCGTCCTTGAACAAGAGGGTGCCGCGGCGGCGGCCACCGGACCCACCGTCCATGAGTCCACCGAGAGCGGCGTCGTGCTGGCCGAGCTGGAGTCGCTCTCGGCTGTCCGAATGCGCGTGGTGCACCTCGCGCGTCTGGCCACGCAGGCGCAGGCCTTGGTGGACGCTGCCGGCGTGCAGGGGTTCGAGACCGTGTTGTACGCCGTGCCTGCCTCGGCGCCCGCGTACGTGCCGGCGCTGCTCGCCCTTCTCTCGACGGGCGCCTCGCTGCAGATGGTTGACGACGAGAGCATCGCCGATCCGCTCGACCTCGCGGAGGACGCCGAGGACGCGACGTGCCTGGTGGGCGTGATCGAGGCGTGGCGCGCGACAGCCGACCCGGCGTACGCTGGCACGGCGTTCAGCCGCGGCCTCGTGGTGGGTGGTGGCGTGACGGCGACCGACCACCTGGCGCTCGTGGGGCGCGGTTCCGCGCTCATCGAAATCACTGGGCCGGTGTGCGACGCGGGCGCGACGTTGCGGCGCACCATCGTGGGTGGAGGAGACGGTGCCTGGACGGCACTCGGTGACACCACGCTGCGGATTGTCGACGCACGCGACGCGGAGGTCGAAACGGGTGTTTCCGGGCGTCTGGAGTTTGCGCGCGCGGGAATCGATACGGCGTGGCAGGATGCCGCTGTGCACGCGCGGCGGCGCGTGGGCACCGGCCTCACACTCGACACGGCGCCGGACCGGGCGCCCCTGCGTTCACTCGGCCAACAGATTGCGCCAGGCACACTCGAGGCGATCCTGCAGGCAGACGACGGGCCTGCCGAGGTCGCGGTGGCAACACATGTCGATGCCTCTGGTTCGTTGCGCCTGGTGGCACACGTGGTGCCTGCCCCGGAGGCAGCGCCTGATGTGGCGAAACTCCGCGAGCAGTGGCGCGCGCGCCTTCCGATGGCGTTTCTGCCCGCGCGCGTAGCCGTCGAACAGGCGCTCCCCCTCGACGGTGCCGGTGCGCTGCTGCGCGATCAGCTGCGATCCCCCTTTCAAGACGCCGGCGGGCACGACCGCAGCGAGGACACGGTGCCCCTGTCGTCCGACGAGGTCGCGGTGCGTGACGTGTGGGCAGCGCTGCTCGAGGTGCCGACGATTCGGCGGTCCGACAACTTCTTCCGTCTCGGCGGCACGTCGCTGCTGTGCTTTCGCGCCATCGACGCGCTGCGCGAGCGAACCACGATTCGTGTCAGTGCGCGCACCTTCCTCACGGGCACGATGACCGACGTCGCACGCGAACTCGCCGCGCCGCCTTCGCGTGAGCCTCGATGATGGTGCACGACCAGAGCGCGCGGTTCTTCGGCGACCCTGCGCACTCGCTCTTCGGCGTGTTTCATGTTGGTCGTGGCGACACGGTGCGCGATACGGCCGTGCTGCTGTGCCACGCGGCGCCGCAGGAATACTCGATGACGCACTGGAGCATGCGCCAGCTCGCCACGCGGCTGGCGGACGTCGGGTTTCCGGTGCTGCGCTTCGACTACTTCGCCACCGGCGACTCGGCGGGCGTATCGGCGGACGCGTCGCTGGCACGCTGGGTGGACAACATCGACACGGCGGCGGAGGAGTTGCGCGACGCCTCGGGCGTGCGCCGGTTGAGCATCGTGGGCCTGCGGCTGGGGGCGGCACTGGCCGTGCGCGCCGTGGCACGCGGGCTTCGCGTGCGGGACCTCGTGCTCTGGGATCCCGTGGTGAGCGGCACGGACTACGTGGCCATGATGGACAAGGTGGATCAGCGGGTGCTCCGCTCGCGCCACTATCCGGTGAGCAATCGTACGCCCGTCGGCGAGTTGTTCGGCTATCCCTTCGGTGATGCCATTCGCCGCGACACCAGCTCGGTCAACCTCCTGGCGGAGCCGCTGGGCGCGCCGCGCCGGCTGTTGATCGTGTCACCGGGCACGCAAGCGGCGCAGGTGGCGCAGACGGCCCTGTCGGTGCGTGCGAAGGCGGATGACCTGCGGGTGGTGCAGGAGTGCGTGGACGATCCACTGCTGTATGGGGAGACGATGGATCCGCTCGACACACTGCTGGCGCACGGGGCGATGCGCACGATCGTCTCGTTTCTCGGAGTTTGAGCGAATGACCGAGACCGTCGTACGTTTCGGGCCGATGGGTGGGCTGCAGGGCATTGTGACGTCGCCCACCACCCGGGCTCCGGGTCCGCTGCGCGCGGTGGTGATGTCCAACGTGGGCATGCACCACCGCGTGGGGCCGTTCCGACTCTACGTGGAGCTCGCGCGCGCGATGGCCGCAGAGGGATGGTGGGTGCTGCGGTTCGACCACTTCGGCATGGGCGAGAGCGCGCCTCGTCCGACCTCGCTCAACGACACGTCCAGCGAGGCGGCCGATCACGCGGCCGCCATCGACTTTCTGCAGCAGGCGCATGGCGTGGAGGACGTACTCATCGTTGCCTTGTGCTCCGGTGTAGACGCGGCCCATCCGGCGGCGGTGCATGACCCGCGAATTCGTGGCGCCGTGTTCATTGACGGCTACACGTATCCGACC
>JBBSPE010000012.1:0-52953 GCA_038259155.1 Gemmatimonadales bacterium | reverse complement strand
TGCACCACTTCGCGTGGAGCGCGTCGCCCGGCTTCCGCTACGAAGGTGGACGCTACGTCCGCGCCGCCGCTCCCGGCACGTATCGCTTTCCCATGATGGACACGATCGCGGTGCACGTGTTGTACCGCGGCGACGCAGAGCAGGATTGCGCGCTGGTGGCGGCTGCGGCACCCACGGTACAGCGTGAGCGCACGCGCAGCAGTTGTGTGGCGTCGTCCAAGGGGCAGTGGGAGAACGGGCGCGCGCTCGCCTTCGGTCTCATCACGATCGACTGGCTGGAACAGGTGTTCGGGCCCTATCCGTATCCGCAGGTCACCATTCTCAAGCGCATAGATGGGGGTGGAACGGAGTTCCCGATGATGATGCAGAACGGGTCCGCGTCGCAGGGGCTCACCACGCACGAAGGTGGCCACATTTATGTGTACGGGATCCTGGGGAGCAACGAGTGGCAGTCGGGGTGGATGGATGAAGGATTCACGTCCTATCAAACCAGTATGCAGTCCGGCGACACGCGCTCGGCTGTGAGTGCCGCGGTGGCCGCGTACAATCGACAGGATCCCACCGACATTCCCGATGAGGCGCTGGCAGCGCGGGCCACGGCGTTGCGAATGGCGGCCGACGCGCGGAATGCCACCGTGGTGGACGGGTCCGCACAGCCCATCGGTACGCGTGCGGACCTGTTCCGCGACTTCAGCACGTACGGCGGCATGGTGTACGGCCGCGCGGCCGCCATGTACGAGTCCCTGCACGACGCGATTGGTGAGGCGGCCTTCCGGGCATTCCTGCGCGACTACTTTGCGCGCTGGGCGTTCCGGCACGTGGATCGCTGGGCCATGCAGGCCAGCGCCGAGCGCGTGACCGGCAGTTCGCTGAGTTGGTTCTTTGACCAGTGGGTGAATCACGTGGGGGTGGTGGATTACACGCTGCGGGACGCGTCGGTGCTGCAGACGGCGTCCGGTTGGCGCACCACGGTGACCCTCACCAAGGTGGGAACGTACCGGCATCCCATGCCGGTGGGGGTGCGCACCGCCGCGGGTTGGACGGTGGTGCGCGGCGATCCGCTGCTGGACACGCAGGTGGTCGTGGTGGACACGCCCGGGAAGCCGGACGCGGCGTGGTTGGATCCGTTCGGGGCCACGGACGTGGCGTCGGCGGGGCAGCATCGTCTGACTCTGCAGTGAGGCGGCCGCATGCGGTGGCGCGCCTGAACGCCCTGTTTCGCAAGGAAGGCCGGTGAGTGGACGAGTGGACGTGCGACGCGTCGAAAAACCCTGGGGCCATGAGCTCATCTGGGCCCATACCGATCGCTATGTGGGCAAGATCCTGCATATCAAGGCCGGCCACGCGCTGAGTGTCCAGTATCACGAGCGCAAGGACGAGACCGTGCACCTGTTGTCCGGGGAGATGACCTACTGGGTGCAGCTCCCGGGCGATACGGAACTGCGCGATCAGAAGCTGGTCACGGGCCAGTCGTTCCGCATCACGCCGGGCACGATCCACTACATGGAGGCCATCAGCGATTGTGACGTGATGGAGGCGTCCACGCCTGAACTGGACGACGTGGTGCGGCTCAAGGACCGTTACGGGCGCGAAGGGACCAGCACCGCCTGATTGGCAAGACGGGCGCGCGTTGGTTGCCCCGCCCGCGCCCGGGCGAGAGATTGCGGCTGTCCGACAGCCCTCCGCGACACGGTGCGATGCGCGCCGAGCCGCCTCCCCGCCGCACAGAGCCTGACAGCGATGAAGGTCATCATTCCCCTCGCCGGTAAGGGGACGCGCTTGCGTCCGCACACGCACATCACACCCAAGCCCATGCTCAAGGTCGCTGGCCGACCGGTCATGGACTACGTCATGGACGATGTGCAGGCCCTCGGCAACGTCGAGCAGGTGGTGTACATCACCGGCCACCTCAAGGACAAGGTCGAGGCCTACGCCACCGGGGCCTATGGCCTGCCCAGCGTGTTCGTGGAGCAGGCGGTGCAGGATGGGACGGCCGGCGCTGTAGCCCTCGCCAAGCCCTGGGTGGACCAGCCCGTGCTGATCATCTTCGTGGACACGATCTTTGATGCCGATCTGTCGCTCGTGAACACGGTGGACGCCGACGGCATCATCTGGACCAAGGAAGTCGAGGACTACCAGCGCTTCGGAGTGGTGGTCACGGATGCCGATGACAACATGACGCGTATCGTGGAGAAGCCCAAAGAGCCCATCTCCAAGCGCGCGAATATCGGCCTCTACTACATCCGCAACTGGCAGCTGCTGTACGAGGCGATTGCCTACGTACTCACGCAGCCGGCCAACAAGGGCGAGTGGTACCTCACCGATGCGTTCCAGTACATGATCGATCACGGCGCAAAGATCCGCGTGGTGGACGTCGCGGGGTGGTACGATGCCGGTCAGGTGGAGACCTACCTCGATACCAATCGCACGATTCTGGAGAAGGGGCGGGCCCGGCGGCCCGCACAGCTCGGCGAGGGGGCCACGATCGTGGAGCCCGTGTACATCGAGGACGGCGTCACGGTCGAGCATGCAACGGTCGGACCGAATGTGTCCGTGCTGGCCGGCAGCACAATTGCGCACGCGTCCGTGTCAGATTCGATCATCGGCGGCCACTCCAACATTCGCCACGCCACCATCAAGCACTCGCTGATTGGCGATCGCGTGCAGCTGGAGCATGTGCACGGCACCGTGAACTTGGGCGACGACGCGGTGGTGCGCGGGAGCGTGGCCCTGTGAGCGACGGGGCCGGAGACGCAATGCGTGACGAGCCGAGAGGCATCACGCGCCGCGAGGCGCTGAGCGGACTCGGTGCCGCCGCGCTGGTCGCGGCCGCGGGATCGCTGCGTCCCGCACCACTGCTCGCGTCCACCCCGGCGTGGCGGGCCGATCTCATGGCGCCGCCGGTCCCTGCGGCCAACCTGCAGTCGCGCATGCTCGGCGTGCCGTTCGAGCGTCATGAAAAAGTGCGAATCGCCGTGATCGGCACGGGCCTGCGCGGCCGGTCCACCATGGGCGAGCTGCTGGCCGTTGAGGGTGTGCAGATCACGGCACTCGCGGACATCGCGCCCGAGAAGGCGGCGCGCGCGGTCAAGTTGGTCACCGACCGCGGACAGCCGGCACCCGCCGTGTTCACCGATGGGGAGCGCGATTTCGAGCGGCTGCTGCAGCGCGACGACATTGACTTTGTGTACATCGCCACGCCGTGGCAGTGGCACACACCCATGGCGCTGGCCGCCATGCGATCCGGTCGGCACGTGGGCGTCGAGGTACCAGCGGCGCTCACGATTGACGATTGCTGGGAGCTGGTGAATACGTCCGAAGCCACGCGCAGGCACTGTTTGCTCATGGAGAACTGCTGCTACGGCTACAATGAACTGCTCGTGCTCAACATGGTGCGGGCCGGTGCATTCGGTGAGCTCAAGCACGGCGAGGCGGCGTACCTGCACGATCTCCGTGAGATTCTGTTTGAGGACCGCGACGAAGGTCTCTGGCGTCGCACGCCTCACATGTCGCGCGATGGCAACTTGTATCCCACGCACGGCCTCGGCCCGGTTTCGCAGTTCCTCGGTATCCACCGCGGCGATCGCTACGATCACCTGGTGTCCATGAGCACCGGCGAGTTTGGCCTGTCAGCGTACCGTCGCGACCACGTCGCTGCCGACAGTCCCAAGCAGAAGGAGGTCTATCGTTGCGGTGACCTGAACACGTCGCTCATTCGCACGGTGCAGGGGCGCACGGTGTTGCTGCAGCACGATGTGGTGAGCCCGCGACCGTACGACCGCCTCAACTCGATTGCCGGCACCAAAGGCCTCTTCAAGGACTATCCGCCGCGCCTGTACCTCGAAGGCATGGACGGCGGTGAACGATGGAACTCGATTGATGGGGTGAAGGCGCAGTACGAGCATCCCCTCTGGACAAACGTGGGGGACCTTGCACGCAAGCTGGGTGGGCACGGTGGCATGGACTTCATCATGTGCTACCGCTTGGTGCAATGCATGCGCGAGGGCCTGGCCCCCGACTTTGATGTCTACGACGCGGCCACGTGGAGCGCGCCTGGTCCGCTCAGCGAGGCGTCGGTGGCGCAGGGCAGCGCACCCATGCCGTTCCCGGACTTCACGCGTGGCGCGTGGGCCGGAACGACCAGCACCGGCTGAACCGTGCAGCTCACCTCTCTGGATTGGTCGATCGTTGCGATCTCGCTGCTGGTGTGTTTTGCGCCGGCCGCGTTCATGGCGCGGCGAGCCGGTCGCAGCAGCGCCGAGTTCTTTGGCTCCGGCCGGTCGGCGCCGTGGTGGCTGGTGGGTGTGTCCATGGTTGCGACCACCTTCAGCACCGACACGCCCAATCTCGTCACCGATCTGGTGCGTGGCGGCGGCGTGGCGAACAACTGGGCGTGGTGGTCGTTCCTGCTCACCGGCATGGCCACCGTGTTCTTCTACGCGCGGTTGTGGCGCCGCTCGGGCGTGCTCACCGACCTCGAGTTCTACGAGTTGCGCTATTCGGGCAGGCCGGCGCGCGCGGTGCGGGCGTTTCGCGCGGTCTACCTGGGCCTGTTCTTCAACTGCGTGATCATGGCCACGGTGAATCTCGCCGCCGTGAAGATCGCGAATGTCCTGTTGGGCTGGCCCATGACGCAGACGCTGGTCGTGTGCGCGGCCATCAACATCGTCTTTGCCGCCACGAGTGGACTGTGGGGCGTGATGGTCACCGACTTCATCCAGTTTGGCATCGCGATGACCGGCAGCGTGGCGGCGGCCGTCTACGCGCTGCGGCGTCCGGAAGTGGGCGGACTCAGTGGCCTCGTGGAGAAGCTCGACCCGCAGGTGCTGTCCTTCGTGCCCGACTTTGGCGACTGGAATCTGGCGCTCACGATCATGATCATCCCGCTCACCGTGCAATGGTGGTCGGTATGGTACCCGGGTGCCGAACCGGGCGGCGGCAGCTACATCGCCCAGCGCATGCTGGCGGCGCGCTCGGAACGCGATGCGCTCGGCGGCACGCTGCTGTTCAACGTGGCGCACTATGCGCTGCGCAGCTGGCCGTGGATCCTGGTGGCACTCGCGTCGCTGCTGGTGTATCCCACGGTGGGCGACATTGGCGTCGCGCTGCCGCACGTGGACCCGGCGTTGATCGGCAATGACATGGCGTATCCGGCCATGCTGAGCTTCCTGCCGGCCGGTCTGTTGGGGCTCATGGTGGCGGGCCTCTTGAGCGCGTACGTGTCCACGATCTCCACGCACCTGAACTGGGGCACGTCGTACCTCGTGCACGATGTGTACCGGCGTTTCCTGCGGCCCGACGCCGACGAACGCCATTACGTGACCGTTGCGCGCTGGAGCACGGCACTGCTCATGGTGGTCGCCGCACTGCTCACCTATGTGCTCGAGACAGCCCGCCAGAGCTTCGACCTGCTGCTCGCCATTGGCGCGGGCACCGGGCTGATCTATCTGCTGCGCTGGTTCTGGTGGCGCATCACGGCGTGGGCGGAGATCGCCGCGATGGGCAGCTCGTTTGTGATCGCCGTGGCGCTCGCGATTGCGCAGAAGAACGGCGCGGGCATCCCGTCGTCCATTGCGTTGCTGCTGTCGGTTGGCATCACCTCGGTGGTGTGGCTGGTTGTCGCGTACATGGGGCCGCGCACGGACCACGCCACGCTGCTCTCGTTCTATCGCCTGGTACGGCCGTCCGGACCGGGTTGGGCCGACATCCGCCGCGAGTCGGGCGTGGCGGCCGCACCTGACTCACTGCCGCAGGCACTGCTCGCATGGATGCTCGGACTGGCGTTCGTGTACGGCGCACTGTTCGGCGTGGGCTCCTTCCTGTTTGGACACACCACCGCGGCAGGCCTGTGGGGCGCGTTGGCGGTGGCGAGTGGGTTGGCACTGCTGCGCGTCGTGCCAAGGTTGTGGTCCGGCGACCCCGTGGCCTGAGATGATTCACACAGCGGCCATCCTTGCCCGCGGTCTCGGCTCGCGCATGCGAACGGAGGACTCGCATGCGCGACTTGATCCCACGCAGGCGGCCGCCGCTGACGCTGGCGTCAAGGGGATGATCATGATCGATCGCCCGTTTCTGGACTATTCGCTGTCCGCCCTCGCGGACGCGGGGCTCAAGCGCGCGGTGCTCGTGATCGGACCCGAGCACGTGATCGTGCGCGAATATTTCCAGCAACACCCGCCGGCGCGCATCACGCTCGATTTTGCGGTGCAGCCCGAACCGTTGGGTACCGCCAACGCCGTGCTGGCCGCTGCCTCCGTGATTGGCGAAGAGACGTTTCTCGTGCTCAACGCCGACAACTTCTACCCGGCCAGTGCATTGCGAGCGTTGGCCGCGCAGGATGCCGCGGGTGTGGTCGCGTTTGAGCGCGATGGGCTCATCGCTGGCGGTGGCATCGAGCCGGAGCGCATCCGGCAGTTTGCGATTCTCGATATCGGGCCCGATGATCGCTTGCTCGGCATTGTCGAGAAGCCGGGTGTCGATCTCGATCTGTCCAGCGAGGCGGCGCGCTGGGTGAGCATGAACCTCTGGGCGCTCACGCCCGTGCTCGTGGACGCGTGCCGGCGTGTGACGCGTTCCGCGCGAGGCGAGTTCGAACTGCCTGAGGCCATCGCGATTGCGCTCGCCGAGGGCCTCGCCGTACGGGTGGAACGTAGCCACGCGGCGGTGCTCGACCTGTCGCACCGTCGCGATATCGCATCGGTGACCGAGCGCCTGCGCGGATCCAGCGTGACGCCGTGAACCGGGACGTGCTGCCTGTGCGCGCCACGAGGAAGCTGGTGCCACGGTGAGCGACCGCGACGCGGGATTCGCCGAGTGTTTGGAGCACGCGGGTCTGCCGCCCGATGCCGTCGCGCGTTACGCGACCCAGAACGAAGCGGCGAATCGCGCGCTGGATGCGGATGGGGTGCCGCGCGACGGGCGGCGTCGCTGGGTGGTACCCGGACGTATCGAAGTGTTGGGCAAACACACCGACTACGCTGGTGGGCGGTCCTTGCTGTGCACCGTGGAGCGCGGGCTCGTGCTGGTGGCGGCGCCACGCGCGGATCGTACGCTGCATGTGCTCGATGCGGTGCGACAGGGCCGGGTAGAAATCGATCTGGCGAACGCGGCCGCGTCGCGCCCAACCCGCGGCTGGCCGCTGTATCCGAGCACGGTGGCACGACGGCTGGTGCGGAACTTCGGCGAGCACGTGGGCGGCGCGCACATCGCCATGGCAAGCGGGTTGCCGTCGGCCGCCGGCATGTCGAGCTCCAGCGCGCTCACCGTGGGGCTCACCGTGGCTGTGGCGGAGTGCGGTGGCCTGGCGCTGACCGATGAGTGGAAGCGTGCCCTCCCCTCGCGGCTGGCGCTGGCCGGCTACGTGGGCGCGCTCGAGAACGGGTTCCGCTTTGGCACGCTCGACGGCGACACGGGCGTGGGCACGATGGGTGGGGCGCAGGACCACACGGCGATTCTCTGCAGCGCGCGTGGAAAGCTCGGCGTGTTCGGGTGGGCGCCCGCGCAGTTCGAGCGCTGGGTCCCGTGGGACGACACGAACGTGTTCGCGATCGCGGTGAGTGGCGTGGTGGCGTCGAAAGCGGGCGCGGTGCGCGGCCAGTACAACAGAACCGCTCGCACCGTCGCGCACCTGCTTCGCAGTTGGAACCTGCACACGCACCGACACGACGCCACACTCGGCGAAGCGCTGCGGAGCGATCCCGACGCCTACTCGCGGTTGCAGGGCATACTCGACGCGGCGGCCTCCAGCGAGTTCACCGGAGCGCACCTGCGCGCGCGCCTCGATCAGTTCCGCGACGAAACGGATCAGTTCGTGCCCGGAGCCGCGACCGCGCTGGCCAGTGGCGACTTGGCCGCGTTTGGGCGCTTCGTGTGGAGTTCACAGCACGCGGCGGAGCAGGCGCTCGAGAATCAGGTGCCGGAAACGCGACTACTCGCGCAGTCGGCGGTGGAGCAGGGGGCCGTGGCCGCCTCCGCGTTTGGGGCGGGATTTGGGGGCAGCGTCTGGGCGATGATACGGGCGGCGGAAGCGGAGGCGTTCCTTGAGCGCTGGCGGTGCGCGTACATTGGCGCCGCCCCCGCTATCGCGGCGCGTTCATCGTGGTTCACCACGCGCCCTGCGGCCCCCGCCATGGAAGTTCCGGTGCGCTGACCCGTTCCGGCGGCGTACGCCGGTGTTCGTTCAGGCGGCCAGCGCGTACAAAATGGAAAGCGCGCGCGCGATGCCGATGGCCCCGTCCACATTCTCGTACCACTCATCGGCCGTGTGCGCGCCGCCCCCGAGGCCACCACCACCGATCGTGATCGCCGGAACGCCGCGCGACAGCGGGATGTTCGCGTCGGTGCTTGCCACGGCACCCAGCGGATCGCGTCCGTGGGCGCGCGTGGCCGCCATCGCGAGGGCCACGAGCGGGTGGTCGGGCTCCAGATGTCCTGCCGGTCGCTCGCCGAGCAGTTGCACGTCGGCTCGCAGCTGCGTGTCGCCGCGATCGGTGCGCTGATTCTCGTCGGCCGCAGCGCGCCGTACGATCGCCCGCAGGTGGTGATCGGCGCGTGTGAGCGCGTGCTCACTGGTCGCCCGCACGTCCACCTCGATCCACGCGTGCGTGGGGATGGCCGTGAGCGACTCGCCGCCGCCCATGCGTCCCACGGACACGGCCAGATCGCCGCGCAACTCGGACGGCAGCGATGCCAGCCAGCTGGTCGCGCGGCCAGCCGCGTGGATCGCATTCGGTCGCCCAAAGTCCGCCCACGAGTGACCACCCGGTCCCTGAAAAGCAATGCGGTACCGACGGGAGCCGAGCGCGTGATGCACGATCCGCTCGTCACCGGGTCCATCAAGGGCCAGAACGGCGTGTGGCACCACGCCCGCATCAGCCAGATCATCGAAGTAGGCGCGCGCGCCACGCAGATTGCCGAGGCCCTCTTCGCCCACGGTCGCAACAAACTCCACGGGCCGTGCCAGCGCAGCGGCATCGCCGTCGAGTCCCGGCACGCCCAGCGCGTCAGCCATGGAGAGCATCGCCGCGAGTCCGCGAGCGTTGTCGCCAATGCCGGGACAGACGAGCCGCGCACCGTCGTGGCGCAACAACAGCGGCGTGTCATCGCGAAAGACCGTGTCGAGATGCGCCACGCACGACACGGGCGCCGCCTGGTTCTGGTGTGATGGGCGGCGCGCGATCACGTTGCCGACGCGGTCTGTGCGCACCGAAGCGAAACCGCGCAGACGAAACACGTCCGCCACCAGTGCGGCGCGCAGTCCCTCGGCCCCAGTTGGCGCCGCGAGCTGTGCGAGTCGCAACTGTGTCCCGAGTGTGGCGCCATCACGGGTGTGCAACAGTTCCGCGAGCGGCGCAAGCCGAGGTCGCAGCTCACGCAGGCGATGTTCGGCACGGGCGAGCGCCGAGGGGGCGGGGCGAAGCAGCGGCATGCCCTCACGCTGCGATGTCGCGCGGGGTCGCGCAAGTCGGGGTTTGACGCTGGACGGATGCCCGCAACCATGCCACTGTGCAGCATGTCGAGTCTGCGCGTTCGTCTCATGCTCCTGATCGCCGTGGTGCTGGTGCCTTCGTTCGCCCTGCTGCTGGCGTTCGTGAGCCGCGAGCGCGCGATGCGACTCAACGTGGCGCAATCCGCGGCGTTTCAGTTGGTGGACGCGGGCGTGGCCGGCCAGCGCGAGGCCGTGGACGACGGGGTCCGACTATTGCGCGCGTTCGCCATGTTGCCGCAGATCCGGACCGGGAACAGCGTGGATTGCCAGCGGCTCATGTCCACGCTGCGGACGCTGGTGGAAGAAGCGCGCTCGCTCACGCGAACCCGGGCGAGCGGCATCCAGGACTGTGCCACCGTGGGACCGGAGCGCCTGCCACGCGACGTGTCGTCGGACGCGCAGTTCCAGGACATGCGCGACAAGACAGAACCGACCATCGGACGGTACGTCAGCAGCGCGCAGGACGGCGAGTTGCTGCTCCCGCTCAACCTGCCGTTGCGGGACAGCGCAGGCGTCTTTGATGGCGTGCTGTCGGCGGGGCTGCGCATGCCGTGGCTGGCGTCGATCCTGCGGTCGCTGGCGGAAACGCCGGGCGCCGTCCTGTCCATCTCAACAGCGGACGGTGTGCTCCTGCGGCAGGTGCCCGAGCCATCCGCGAGCGATCGTCCGTTCACCGAGCACCCGCTGCTTGTGGCGATGCAGCAGAACTCGCGAGGCGTACTCGATGCGGAAGGCACTGACGGCCAGCGGCGGGTGTGGGCGTATGACCAACTCAGCGCCGCGGACGACGCTCCGGTCTTTTTGAGCATCGGGTTGCCGGCGCGCGCCGTGTACAGCGGCGTGAACCGTGAGGTCCGTCTCACGGCGATGCTGCTGGTGGTGTGGCTGGCGCTGTTGGTGGGGCTGGCGTGGTGGGCCACTGAGCGGTTCGTGTTGCGCGATGTCCGCGCGCTTCTGGCCGCCACCGAGCGCGTGGGCGCCGGCGATCTCTCGGTCCGCACCGGTCGGCCCGGCGGGGACGATGAACTCGGGCGATTGGCCGGAAGTTTTGACGCGATGGCGGCCCGACTCGAAGAGCGGGAAGCGCGCGTCGCGCAGGCACAGAAGCTCGAGAGCATCGGGCAGCTTGCTGGCGGTGTGGCGCACGACTTCAACAACCTGCTCACGGCCATCATCGGAAACGCCGAGCTCGCACGCCAGGCCCTTGCGCCCGTTCATCCGGCGCGTTCCGACATCGACGCAACGCTCGAAGCCGCCCATCGGTCGGCCGCGCTCACCCAGCAGCTGCTGACGTTCGCGCGCCACGTGGAGCTCTCGCCGCGCATCGTGGAGGTGGCGGACCTGCTGCGGGGGATTTCCACGCTGCTGCAACGCGTGATTGGCGAACAGGTGACACTGCGAGTCCGCTCCGCGCTGACGCACGGTCTCGCACGGCTGGACACGAGCGCCGTGGAGCAGGTGATCGTCAATCTGATCGTGAATGCCCGCGACGCCATGCCGGCCGGTGGAACGATCGAGCTGACCGCCCGCAACCTCACCGTGGAGCGCGGCACCGAACCACACCGCCAGGGAGTCGCCGAGGGCGAGTGGATTGTGATCTCGGTGCGCGACACGGGCACCGGCATGTCGCCGGAGGTGCTCGAGCATGCCTTTGAACCATTCTTCACCACCAAGCCGGTGGGTCGCGGAACGGGACTTGGGCTCGCCACGGTGTACGGGACGGTGCGGCAGCACGATGGCCACGTCACGGTGCACAGCGCGCTGGACGTCGGCACCACGGTGTCGCTCTATCTGCGACCGGCGGAGCAGGATCAGCAGGCGGCCACCGAGGTCGAGGCGCCCGCATCCACGCCGGTACACCGCGACGCGAACGTCCTGCTGGTTGAGGACGAGCCGGCGGTCCGACGTGTGGTGTCACGCCTGTTGTTGAACGCCGGCTATGCGGTACGCGAAGCCAGTGACGGAAAGGCGGCGCTCGAACTCCTCGAACATCACGCGCTCGACGAGTTCGACCTGGTCGTGACCGATGTGGTGATGCCGCACCTCAGCGGACCGGCACTCGTTGAAGAGCTGCGCGCAGGCCGTCCCACGCTACCGGTGCTGTTCATGTCGGGCTATCGCGAGCCGGAGCCGCTCGACGAAGCTCTGGCCAAGCCGCACACGCACTTTCTCGCCAAGCCGTTCACCTCGGCGACCCTGCTCGAAGCGGTACGGCACACCCTCAGCGGCGAACGGTCCGACCCGCTCAGCGCGCCCAGCGCGAAGTCCTGAGCGCGCGCTGCACGCGGCTGGGCGCATCGTCCTCGTCTGCCACTCAGCGCCCGTCGCCGCCCGCACCCGCCTTCGTTCCGGCCGGCCCGATCGTCCGGTCAAAGAGCTCGAGAATGCGCCGGTACTCATCCGTCCACGAATCGGGACGCTCGAAGCCGTGGTTCTCCACCGGGTAGACGGCCATCTCCCATTCCGTCTTGCCAAGTTCGATCAACCGCTGCGCCAGACGCACCACATCCTGAAAATGCACGTTGGTGTCCACCATGCCGTGCGCGATGAGGAGCGGATCCTCGAGTCCGTCGGCAAAATAGATCGGTGACGAGCGGCGATACGAAAGCGTGTCGTCCTGCGGCAGGTTGAGGATGCGACCCGTGTAGCCGTGGTTGTAGTGCGCCCAGTCCGTCACCGAGCGCAGCGCCGCGCCGGCGCCGAACATCTTCGGTTCGGTGAACAGCGCCATGAGCGTGATGAAGCCACCGTAGCTGCCGCCGTACAGGCCGACGCGCTCCGGTGCGATGCCGTATTGCTGCTGCAGCCAGCGCGAACCGTCCACGTGATCCTGCAAATCGCGACCGCCCATGTGCCGGTAGATGGCGGTGCGCCAGTCGCGCCCGTAACCTGCCGAGCCGCGGTAGTCGATGTCGAGCACCACGTAGCCCTTGCTCGCGAGCAGGTGATGGAACATGTACTCGCGTGAATACGTGGACCAATACTCGTGCACGTTGTGCAGATAGCCGGCACCGTGCACAAAGATCACGGCCGCACCGTTGCGCGAGACGCCCAGGTTCTCCGGTGTGTAGATCCGCGCCGGCACCTGTACGCCGTCACTCGCCGGAATGCGCACGATCTCGGGGGCAATCCAGCGGCCGGCCCGAAACGCCTCGCTGGTGGAGGTCGTGACCTGCAGTCGGTTCCCACCGGTCAGATTTTGCACGAACAGTTCCGGCGGCGTATTGGATGCGGAGTATACGTCGGCGACACGCCGGTCATCGGGACTCACCACCACATCGTGACTCCCCGTCTCCGTGGTCAGGCGCTCGCGCGTACCGCCGCCCGCTGACATGCGCCAGAACTCGCGCACGAAGGGCGACGTCTCGCTCGTGTGCATCCAGAACCAGCGGCGATTGGGTGACAGCGTGGCGTCCAACACCTCCCAATCGCCACTGGTGAGCGCCGTACGCCCACTGCCGTCGGGCTGCGCCGCGTACAGGTGCGCGTAGCCGCTGGACTCGGACACGAACCACGCCCGCCCATCGGGCAACCAACCGGCGCAACTGAAACACGGACCGTTCACCCAGGCGCTGTCGCGCAGCGCATCCGTGGCCAGGGCCTCGCCGCTGTCTGAGGGTACGGACACAATGAACCGCGACTTGAAATCCGATGTGGTGGCGAACAGCAGGGCGTACAGTCCGTCATCGCGCCACTCGGCCACCTGCACCGACGCGGCGCGTGTGGCCGTGTCACCGGCAATGACCGCGAGTGGAGTGAGTGCACCCGTCGCGAGGTTCAGCCGCCAGGCACGCACGGTGTTCTGCCGGTCACCAACCTTGGTGCGCGCCGGAATGTCCTCGGTGAACCCACTCTCGGTCACGTAATTGGGCACGTTGGCCGTGCGGCCTGCCGTACCGGTGCTCGAGGTGAGCACCACCGCCGAGCGGAGACGCGGCGACACACTCACGGATACGATGCGCTCACCCTGCGGCGCGTACACGGGCGGAAGGCGGCGCGACGCCGCGTCGTCTCGACGCATCGTGGCCAAGGAATCATCCCGCACGCGATCGCGAATCACGCCGAGCAGGTCGCGCTGATCGCGTCCCAGCGCGGCGCGCTGCCCGGTGGGCTCCGCCGAATCACGTGGCGCCGCGCCGCTGCGGATGTCGGTGAGCTGGCGCAGCGCGCCGCCGGCCAGCTCTAGCGCGAACGCATTGCCATCGCTCATGAAAAGCAGCTCGCGTTCCGTGGCCGAGAAACGCGGCTGCGATTCATTCCCCACCGTCTCGGTGAGGCGTCGCACGCTGCCTCGGCGCACGTCCACCAACCACAGGTCCCCGTTGGCTGCCACAGCCCGGGTGCGGCCATCGCGGGTGAGCGGACCGTCTGCGATGTAGGGGGCAATGGAATCCGCGTGTGCGTCGGACACGCGCTCCGGCAGTGCGCCACCGCTCCCGCGCACCCGGAACCAGCTGCTCGGCGCGTCCCACGCGCTGCCCGCCTCCGCCCAGCGGAAGTAGAGCCATTGCCCGTCGGCCGTCCACCGCACACCGGCAGGATCGCGCCCGAAGTGCTCGGGGCCGCGCATGATGTTGGCCACGGAGAGGTCGAAGCCAAACGATGGCGGCGTCGTCTGCGCCGCGAGGTTCGTGGGCCGTGCGCACAGGGCGCCCAGCGCGAGCAGCGAAACGGCGGAGTGCGCCACAATGCGCGGCACGGAGGCGCGCGGGATTCGTCGCGAAGAAGGCATGGATTGGACGGGGATGATCGTCGGGCTCGGCGCCCGCGCGTAGCAGACACGGGATGATCCTCCAACGTAGCCCGACCGCGAAAGTGGTGCGAGCGCGGCCTGAAATCGGGGCGCAACGCCGTCCGTGTGACGACACCTTCGCAGGCCGTGACGGTCGCGTGACCCGAGCCACGTCGTGGCGTCTGGTGAGCGTACGGTTCACCCCAGTCCGGCGAATCGCGAATGTCCGGCCCCCACCGATCTGCCCTGGTCTGTGTCCATATCGTCTCCGCCTGCACGTCCATCTGTCATTTTGGCCACGCTGGCGTCCATCGCCATCGTGCTGGCCGTCTGCGCCACCGCCGCCACCGTGATCGTCGCCTCCGACGCCACGCGGCAGCACGCGGCGCATGGCGGCGTGCAGCGCGACACGCCGTCCTATGCGGTCGCGCGGGAACAGTTGTATCAGGTGCAGACGCTGCGTGCGGTCGTGGATTCCATGGTGGCGCGTCTGGGACCGCTGCCGGCAGCCGATCCGGTGGACGTGGCCGTGATGTCGCGTCTGTGGCAGCTGGAGGACCGCGAGGCGTCCACGACGGCCGCCGCCGTGTGGATCCCGGTGCCTGACAGCCTGCTCCCGCTGGACGGCCCATCCATCGACCGAGCGCGCCTCGTGCGCACGCTGCGCCGCGTCCGCGCCGATTCGGCACTCGACACGACGGAGTTCAACCGCGCGGCCGACGACACGCTCACCCGATGGACGGCTCGCTGGCGCCAACACGCGCGCAGCGCGCCCCTTCCGCCGTTCTGGGGCTACCGCGCGGGTCTGCCGGGCGTCGGGAGCTCGTTCGACCTCCCCACGCGCAACGCGACCGGTCTGGTCGCGCTGGCGCAGCTGAACGAGCTGGCCGGATGGAGCGACCTGCTCGCCGATCGCCTGGATGGCGCGCTTGCCCGCGGACTCGAGAACATGTCGGCGAGCCGACACTATCTGGATTCCCCGCTCATGATCGATCTCACGGCTGGCCTCGCGATGGCCGCGTCAGGAGCCGAACTGGTGGCGCGCGTTGCCGGTCGCACCGGAGTCGAGGCGCTCGCGGCGCAGGCCGTCGAGGTGCTCCGCATCTCCTCCACGCGCGGCTCCAGCTTTCAGGCGCTACGGGAAGAGGCGGTTCGCGATGCGGCCGATCCGGACGCGCCCGTGATGCTGGAGCTGTTCGACGACGAGAAGCTCCCCTTCGCCGTGCGGGTGGAAATTCTCTACGCCGCGATCGGTGGCGCGTGCCGCAGTACCCGTGAGGTGCTCTTCGGCTTTGCCCCGGAGCGGGAGGCAACCCTGCAGGCGCTGGCCACAAAGTGGCACAACGATCCGGCGTTGGGACCGGCGCTGGCGCTCATGCCGGCGGCCGCGCGCCGAGCGCGCGAGGCTCCCGAGTCGCTGCTTCCGCCAGAGCAGTGGCCCACTCGGGGCGTGCTGGACGTCCTGTTGCCCGAGCCGACGGCTGCTCGCGCGGTGGCCTGCCAGCAACAGTTCTGAGCGCGATCGTCAGCGAATCCTCAGCGCCTCCCACGGAACGCTGAGGAAGTTCTGGCGCCGGGGGTGCCATCTGGCCTGCGCGACCGAGACTTTACAGGGCGCTCGCACATGACCTGATCACTCCCTTTCGCCAGATTGCACGCATGTCCACTACCGTAACGCTCATTCCCGGCGATGGCATCGGCCCGTCCATCTCGGACGCCACGCTTCGCATTCTGGCCGCCGCTGGCGCCGACATCGAGTGGGACCATCAGGTCGCCGGCATCGCCGGTGTCAGCCGCTGGGGCGATCCCATGCCGGAGACGACCCTCGATTCCATCAAAAAAACCAACGTCGCGCTCAAGGGACCGCTCGAGACGCCGGTGGGCGAGGGATTTCGTTCCGTAAACGTGGCGCTCCGCAAGACGTTCGATCTGTACGCGAACGTGCGGCCGGCGCGCAGCCTCCTCAAGGGTGGCCGTTTCGACAATGTGGACATCGTGCTGGTGCGCGAGAACACGGAAGGGCTGTACATCGGCCACGAACACTACATCCGCATTGGCGACGATCCGCGCGCCGCCGCCGAGAGCATCGCCGTGATCACGCGGCACTGCTCGGAGCGCATTGTGCGGTACGCGTTCGAATACGCACTCGCGAACGGGCGCAAGAAAGTCACGCTCGTGCACAAGGCCAACATCCTCAAGTACTCGCAGGGCCTCTTCCTCGACACCGGTCGCATGGTGGCCCGCGAATACGAAGGACGCGTGCATTTCGAGGACCGCATCATTGACGCCATGGCCATGCATCTCGTCATGCGTCCGGAGCAGTTCGACGTGGTGGTGACCACGAACATGTTCGGCGACATTCTCTCTGATGAGATCTCCGGCCTCGTGGGTGGTCTCGGCATGACGCCGGGCGCGAACATTGGCACGAACGCGGCGATCTTCGAAGCGGTGCACGGCACGGCGCCCGACATCGTGGGGCAGAACATCGCCAACCCCGGCGCGCTGCTGCTCGCGGCGTGCATGCTGCTCGACCACATCGGACAGCCAGCCGTTGCCGCGAACGTGCGCAAGGCGTTCGAAACCGCCATCAGTGACGGTGCGGTGCGCACGCGGGACCTCGGCGGCTCGTCCAGCACGGACGAGTTCACCGACGCGGTCATCGCTGCCCTCGCATGAGCGGACGCGTCACCCGACTGCTCCACCTTTCAGACGTACACTTCGGGCGGCCGCACGTGGCCGAGCACGTGGCGGCCGCGGAACGGTTTGCGGCCGATGGCGGGTTCGATGCCATTGTGGTGTCGGGTGATGTGTCGCAACGCGCGCGACGACGCGAGTTTCAACAGGCGCGGGCGATGCTTGACCGCCTGCAACGTGTGGCCCCGGTGCTTGTCGTGCCTGGCAATCACGACTCAGCGTGGTGGTTCGCTCCGGTGGGCGTGGGCGTGCCGTGGCTCATTCATGCGGGTTACCGACGCTGGATCAACGCGGACCTCGAGCCCACCCTGCAGGTCCCGGGCGCGACCATCGTAGGTCTGAACTCGTCGCCGGGCATTCGTTGGTACACGCTCACCAAACGTCCGCGCGATCTGTCCGTGCGCGGCGCGTTGCGGGCGCGGCAGCTTGCAGACGCCCGCGCACGTTTCGCTGCGGCGCCAGCGGGCGACCTGCGTGTGCTGGTGGTGCACCACAACATCGTGCCGGGCGAGCTGTCGCAGCGGTGGGGGCTCACCAAACATGAGGCCATGCTCGACGCGATCGTGGCCACCGGTGCGGACGTGGTGCTGTCCGGGCACGACCACCAGGAGACGGTGCAGACGGTCACGCGCTCCCGCGGGCAGTTTGTCGCGAGCACCGCAGGCACCCTCAGCAACCGCTCGCGCGGGGCCCGGGCGAGTGCGTTCATGACGGTGGTGGCGGACGCTGAGTCGATCACGGTCACCCCGCAGCGCTACGAGCTGGCGACGGGGCAGTTCCGTGCCGGTGAGCCGCACGTGGCGCCGCGCCGCAGACCGTAGTCCGTCGTTCTGGCAGGCCCCCTTGCTCTGCGCCGGAGAATGTATATCTTAGTACTGAGATACATTCATCGGCGCCCAGCGCCCGGAGGCACCCCATGTCCATCACCGGCCTGCACCACGTCACGCTCGTCACCGCAGACGCGCAGCGGAACGTGGACTTCTACACCCGCGTCCTAGGCCTGCGGTTGGTCAAGACCACCGTGAACTTCGACGATCCGAGCAGCTACCACCTCTACTACGCCGACGCCACCGGCACGCCCGGGTCCGTGATCACGTTCTTCGAGTGGCCGCGCGCGCCACGCGGCCGCCCCGGCATTGGCGGCACGCACCACATCGCCCTGCGCACCGCCAATCGCGACGCGCTGCTGCGCTGGAAGCGCCGCCTCACCGATCTGGGTGTGTCCGTGCGCGGGCCGTACGACCGGCACTACTTCACGTCCATCTACTTCCGCGACCCGGACGGTACGATCCTCGAGATTGCGACGGATGGCCCGGGGATGCTCATCGATGAGCCGGGAGCGCTGGCGAACTCCGGCGCCGATTCCGCTGCCGACGTTGCGACGCACGTGCCGCCCGCGGCGCTCGTTCGAGGCGCACGCGACGAAGCGGCCATTGCAGCGGCGTCATGGAGCGAACCCGTACCCACGATCGATGCCGCGATGTCACTCACGCGCGGTCTGCACCATCTGAGTGCCACGGCCAGCGACCTCTCGCGCACGGACGCGTTCCTGCGCGGTGTACTCGGCCTGTCTCTGCTAAAGCGCACCGGCAATTTTGACGACCCGACCATGCCGCACTGGACCTGGGGCGCCAGCGACGCACGTCCGGGCTCGCTCGTGACGTACTTCGGACTCGACGCGCCGGACGCTCATCATGCGGTGATGGGGGCGGGGCAGACGCATCACTACGCGTTGTCGGTAAACACGGATGACGAGCAACTGGCGTTGCGTGAGGCGCTGCTGCACGCGGGGCTTCCGGTATCGCCCGTGCAGGATCGCGTGTACTTCCGCTCCATTTACACCCGGGACCCCGATGGACACATCGTGGAAGTCGCCACGGCGATTCCCGGCTTTCTGATGGACGAGTCCGAAGCGGAGACCGGTCGCGCGCTGCGGCTGCCGCCGTGGCTCGAGGAGCACCGGGCACGCATTGCCCATGGCCTGACGCCCCTCGATTCACCAGCCTGGCCGCACGATGGTGCGAGCGCGGAACCGGCCCATGCCGGCAAGCCGCAGCCGGCGCCCGCGCTGGCGGAGGCGGGCGCATGAGCGCAATCAACACACCAACAAAGGGGAGCTTGCAGATGAACGGACAGTCGCGCGCAGACAATCCGCACGAGGGACAGCCGGTGCTGACCACCGGTGTGCCGCTCGCGAACGCGCGGGCTGCCGTCGTGATCATGCATGGTCGCGGTGCAGACGCGCGCGACATTCTCGGGCTCGCGTCGTCCATGCCGGTGCCTGACGTGGCGTGGCTCGCGCCCGACGCCGCGCACAACCAGTGGTATCCGAATCGGTTCATGGAGCCGCTCGATCTCAACGAACCGTGGCTCACATCCGCCCTGTCGTTCGTGGATCGCGTGGTGGGGCAGGTGTTGGCTGCCGGTATTCCGGCCGAACGGCTGGTGCTGGCCGGCTTTTCGCAGGGTGCGTGTCTGGCGCTCGAATACGCCGCGCGCCACGCCCAGCCGTACGGAGGCGTTGTGGCGTTCGCCGGTGGACTGATCGGCCCGGAGGGCACGCCGCGCACGTATCCGGGCTCCTTGGCGGGTACGCCCGTCTTCATTGGGGTGGGCGATCGTGACCCGCACATTCCGGTGTCGCGCGTGTCGGAGACCGCCCAGGTGCTCACCGCGATGGGCGCGACCGTGGACCTGCGGGTGTACCCGGGCGTGACGCACACCGTGGTACAGGACCAGGTCGACGCTGGGCAGGCCATCATTTCTCGGGCGGCCAAGACGGCGTAGCGCTCGCGAGACGCTGTCAGCCTGCGCCGTCGCCAAGCGCCGTCGCCAAGCGCCTTTGCGACGAGCGCTGTGGCATTCCACCCTGCACGGCTCCATCCTTCGGAATGTTCGACCTGTTCGGGGCCGTGAAGCGGCTCGCCGCGCGTGGCCACATGGCCGCGAACGAGACCCAGCTTGGGTTCGATTTTCTGTCGCCGTCGGACCCGACGCCGGCGAAAGCGCAGGCTCCACCGTCTGATGTGCCGCCGGATCTACCGACGGCGGCTTTGCCTGGCGCCTCCGAGCCGGCGGCGCCCGAGGCCGCGCCGCGCACGCCATCCACGCCGCGGCCCTCCCGTGGCGCCGCCGCGCGACGCGCCCAGTCCGCCATGCTCCTCAATCGCTTGCACACGCTGGGCATGCACTCGGTGGACGCGATCACGCTCATGCGCACGCGTCGTGTCATGGTGTCGATCATGGGACGCACGCTGCGCATTCACGAGGGGTACGCGAACGCACCGGAACCGGTGCTGCGCGCCGTCGTCACGTTCGCCACCGCGCGAACGAGGGCCGCCCGATTGGCCGCGCAGGAGATCATCCTCGCGCACCCGGTCGAACGACCACCGGCGCAGCGGCGCGAAGAGCCGCAGCGGCCCGGCGATGCTCCGCTGCTCGCGCGCCTTGCTGACGCACACAACGACTTGAACGCACGTCACTTCGGCGGCTCACTCTCGCGTATCCCGGTGCGACTCTCCGGCCGCATGAAAACACGGCTGGGCCACTACAGCCCGGCCGGTGAGGACGGACCGAGCGCGGAAATCGTGCTCAGTCGACGACACCTGCGGCGCGACGGTTGGGCCGAAGGCCTCCACACACTGCTGCACGAAATGGTGCACCAGTGGCAGGACGAGACGGCACGACCGCTCGATCATGGCCCGGCGTTTCGCCGCAAGGCCAAGGAAGTGGGGGTGACGCCGCGCGCACGGCGACCGGTCGGCTGACCGGTCGCGAAGGTTACTTTTCACACAAACCGTTTCCTGCTCCCTGATCCTCCCTGAGGTTGTCATGTCTGCCGAAGCGACACTGTCCCAGGTCCCCGCACTTCCTTCGGTCGAGCTCACCGCCAATCCCGCCGACCTCTTCAACATCGACGCGGCACTCACCGAAGAAGAACGCGCCATCCGCGACACGGTGCGCGCATGGGTGAACGAGAAAGTGTTGCCCATCATCGGGCAGTGCTACGTGGATGGACGCTTCCCCACCGAGCTCATTCCCGAAATCGCCGAGATGGGTCTGCTCGGTTCCACGCTGCCTGAAGGGTACGGCTGCGCAGGGCTGTCGAGCGTGGCGTACGGACTCATCATGCAGGAACTCGAGCGCGGTGACTCCGGGCTGCGCTCGTTCGCCTCGGTGCAGGGCGCACTGGTCATGTATCCGATCTTTGCGTTTGGCAGCGAAGAGCAGCGGCTCACGTATTTGCCGCGACTGGCCAAGGCCGAGATGATCGGCTGCTTCGGGCTCACCGAGTCCGACCACGGCTCCAACCCGTCGGGCATGCTCACACGTGCACGGGAGCAGGCGGACGGCTCGTGGATCATCAATGGCGGCAAGATGTGGATCACGAACGGATCCGTGGCCGATATCGCGATCATCTGGGCCAAGACCGGCGACGCACAGGACGACAAGTCCATTCGCGGCTTCATCGTGCACACCGACACGCCGGGCTTCAGCGCGAAGGAAACCAAGGGCAAGCTCTCCTTGCGCGCGAGCGTCACAAGCGAGTTGGTGCTCGAGGACGTGCATGTCGCGGCCAATGCGCTCCTTCCGCAGTCCGGTGGCCTCAAGAGCCCGCTCATGTGCCTCACGCAGGCGCGCTACGGCATCTCCTGGGGCGTGCTCGGCGCCGCCATGGCGTGCTTTGAAGAAGCCGTGTCGTACGCACAGAACCGCGTGATGTTTGACCGGCCGATTGGCGGCTTCCAGATCCAGCAGGTACGGCTGGCCGACATGCTCACCGAACTGGTGAAGGCGCAGCTGGTGTCGCTGCATCTGGGTCGCCTCAAGGACGCCGGCAACTTTACGCCGGTGCAGGTGTCACTGGCCAAGCGCAACAACGTGCACATTGCCACCGAAGCCGCGCGCGAAACGCGTCGCCTGCTGGGTGGCAACGGCATTCTGGCCGAGTACGCTGCCATGCGGCACATGGCCAATCTCGAAAGCGTCTACACGTATGAGGGCACGCACGACGTGCATTCGCTGATTCTGGGCCAGGCGATCACGGGATTGAACGCGTTCAAGTAGGGTCGAGGGCACTCGGCGCAGCTCGCGGGCAGACGGTCGGGAGCGACGGCTGGGCAAAATGCGACGGCGCCGTCACATTGCCCGCCGCCGCGCACTCTCCTAACTTTCGCTCGTGAAATCCTTCACAAGCACCCACAGAATGGAGCGAGCGCGGTGAAGATTGCCGTGTGCATCAAGCGCGTGCCCGTCATGGAAGTGAAGTTCGCCATTACGGCGGACGGCTCCCGCTATGAGGAGACGGGCCTCAAGTACGACATCAACGACTTCGACCTCTGGGCCATTGAAGCGGCCCTGCAGCTCAAGGAGAAAGCCGGCGCTGGCTCCGTGCATGTGGTCTGCCTGGGGCCCAACGCGGCCCAGGAGCAGATCCGGAAGGCCATGGCCATGGGCGCCGACTCCGGCGCGCTGCTCGAAACCGATGCGCGAATCTACGACGGGCTCACCGTCGCCCGCGCGCTCGCTGCCGAGCTCAAGGATGGCGGCTACGACCTCATCCTGTTCGGACGCGTGGCCATTGACTCCATGAACCAGATGACCGGTCCCATGGTCGCCGAGCTGCTCGATCTGCCGGTGGTCACCAACGTGTTCAAGCTCGACATCACCGGCACCACGGGTCGCGCCGAGCGCGTGCTCGAGGGTGCCAGCGAAGTGATGGAGTTCCCGCTGCCAGCCGTGCTCACCATTGATGACGGCCTCAACAAGGAACGCCTGCCGTCGCTCAAGGGCATCATGGCCGCCAAGAAAAAGCCGCTCGAGATCAAGCCGGCCTCGCTTGGCGATCAGCACGTGACCGTGCGCTCCATGGCCCTGCCGGCCGAGCGGGCCGCTGGCCGCATCGTAGGGGAAGGCGCCGACGCGGTGCCCGAACTCGTGCGACTCCTCCAGACCGAAGCGAAGGTGCTCTGATCATGGCCAACGTCCTGGTAGTAGCAGAAACACGCGCTGGTGAGCTGCGCAAGGTTGCATTCGAAGCCATCACCGCGGCGCGCCAGCTGGCGCAGCTGTCCGGCGGCGGCGAAGTGCACGCGGTGCTCGCTGGCGGGTCAGGCATCGCCGGCAAGGCCGGTTCACTGGCGGAGCACGGCGCCGACAAGGTGTTGGTGCTCGAACACGATGGCTTTGCGCACTACAACCCCGAGGCGCTCGCGGCCACGCTGTCGCAGACACTCAAGGGCGGCGCCTACGCGTATGCCTTGTTCAGCGCCACGTCGCACGGCCGTGATCTGTCGCCGCGCGTGGCCGCCAAGCTCGGCGTTGGCCTCGCGGCCGATCTCACGGGCTTTGTCGTGGACGGCGGTGCCGTCGTGGGGCAGCATCCCATCAACAACGCCAAGGTCGTCGCTACGCTGGCGCTCGCCGGGTCGCCTGCCGTGCTCTCGGTGCGTCCGGCCGCCATCGCGGCGCAGCCCGACGCGCGCCCGCTCGTCACCGAACCGCTCGCGTCGTCGGTTGACCCCATGGCGTCGCGCGTGAAGGTGGTGGAGCTCAAGCAGGGCAACACGGACGCGGTCGATCTCAATGACGCCACGGTGATCGTGGCCGGCGGCCGCGGTCTCAAGGCGCCCGAAAACTTCAAGCTCTGTCAGGATCTCGCGGATCAGTTCGAGAATGCAGCGGTGGGCGCCACGCGCGCGGTCACCGACGAAGGCTGGCGTCCGCACTCCGACCAGATCGGGCAGACCGGGCGCAATGTCAGCCCCGACCTGTACATCGCGGTGGGCATCTCCGGCGCCATTCAGCACCTGGCCGGCATGCGCACGTCGCGCACCATCGTGGCCATCAACAAGGACAAGGACGCTCCCATCTTCAAGATCGCCGACTACGGCATCGTGGGTGACGTGTTCGATGTCATGCCGGCACTCACGGCAGCGGTGAAGGCGGCAAAGGCGTAGTCACCTCATGACCGCTCTGAACTACCTGTTTGTCGCCGCCCTCCTCGGCGCTGGTGTTTTCTTCGCCACCAGCGCCTTGCGCCTGCGCCGCTGGGCGCTCATCGGCCACGCGGAAGACCGCACCAACGAGCCGGCGGAGCGCACCAAGAACCTGTTGATGATCGGTATCGCGCAGAGCAAGATCATGCGCGACGGGTTTGGTGGCCTCATGCACGCGCTGGTATTCTGGGGCTTCTGCGTGCTCGCACTGGGCGCGCTCGAAATCCTGATCCAGGGAGTGGTCAACGGGTTCAGCTACAGCTGGCTGCTGCCGCGGCCATTGTTCGTGCTGTATCTGCTGTCGCAGGAAATTTTCTGCGGACTGGTGCTGGTCGCCGTGGCGTTCCTGTTCTACCGCCGCCTGGTCATCAAGCCCAAGCGCTTCAGCGGTGATCCGGTGCACGGCGGCGACGCGCTGTTCATCCTGAGCATGATCACGGTGCTCATGGTCACGCTGCTGCTGGTGTTCGCCACGGAAACAGCGGCCGGCGGAGACAGCACGGGGCATCTGCTCTCCACGCCCATCGCCGCGCTGCTCGGCGGCCTGAGTCCCGACGCGATTCACGCGATCAACCGCGTGAGCTGGTGGATTCACGCGCTGGGCCTGCTGGCGTTCGCGAACTACCTGCCGTTCTCCAAGCACCTGCACGTCCTCACGTCGCTCATCAACACGTGGTACTCCAACACGTCGGGTCCCGGTCGCAAGGGTGCCATGCGCCCCATGGACCTGGAGGCCGAAGACGCCGAGCAGTTTGGCGCGGCCGACGTGGAGCACCTGTCGTGGAAAAACCTGATGGACGGATACTCCTGCACGGAGTGCGGGCGCTGCACGGCGGCGTGCCCGGCCAACGTCACGGGCAAGATGCTCTCGCCGCGCATGATCGTGGTCAAAACGCGCGCGCGTCTCACGGAAAAGGCCAAGATGCTCGACCTCGTGGGCGCCGGTACGGCCACCGAGGAGCAGCAGGCGGTGCTCGACAAGAACCTGCTGGATGACTGGATTACCGAAGAGGAGCTCTGGGCCTGCACGAGCTGCCGCGCGTGCGTGGAAGAATGTCCGGTGTCCATTGACCAGCTCGATATCATCAACGAGCTGCGACGCGACCTGGTGCTCATGGAGTCGCGCTTTCCGGAAGAAGCGCAGGACGCGCTCACGTCGCTCGAGCGCAACGGCAGTCCGTGGGCGTTCAGCGCTTCGGACCGCGCGGGCTGGGCCGAAGGGATGGACATCCCCACCATGGCGGAGATGGTCGCGCGCGAAGAGCGCCCGGACATCCTGTTCTGGGTGGGTTGCATGGGCTCCTTCGACGATCGCGCCAAGAAGATCACGGTCGCGTTCGCGCGCATCCTGCAGGCCGCAAACGTCAAGTTCGCGATCCTCGGCCAGGAAGAAACGTGTCACGGCGATCCGGCGCGTCGCATGGGCAACGAGTATCTGTACCAGATGTTGGCCAAAGGCGTGATCGAGACGCTCGATGGCTATCAGGTGAAGACGGTGGTCACGTTCTGCCCGCACTGCTTCCACCAGATGGGAAGCGAGTTTCCCGACCTTGGCGGCAACTACGACGTCATTCACCACACCGAGTACATCGAGAAGCTGCTGAGCGACGGCCTCGTGCCGCTCGACACGGAGCACGGCAAGCGCCTCACCATGGCCTACCACGATTCGTGTTACCTCGGCCGCTACAACGACGTGTACGAGGCACCGCGCACCTCGCTCCGCAAGGCATTGCCCGTGATGACGCTGGTGGAGCCGCCGCGCACCAAGAGCCGCGGCATGTGCTGCGGGGCAGGCGGCGGTCGCATGTGGATGGAGGAGACGGCTGGCAAGCGCGTGAACGTGGAGCGCACCGAAGAGCTGCTCGCCACGGGGGCCGAGGCGATTGCCGTGGCGTGTCCATTCTGCATGACCATGATCACCGACGGCGTGACGGCCGCTGGCAAGGATGTGCCGGTGCTGGACGTGGCCGAAGTGGTGGCGGCGCAGTTGGCAGGGGTGGGCGCCGCGTCGTCCTGACGTCGTCGGCGGACCGGAGGCTGGTAAGACGGGGGCGGCGCCGGCATGGCGCCGCCCCTTGTCCGTTTCAGAGCGGAGCGCACCGCCACTTGCGCGCAGGCCCGCGCATCTTTATGCATTCAGTATGCATAATTTCTCCGCCCTGCACCGGTCCTCCGGTGACGGGGCGGTCGTCGTCTCGGGGGCAGTCGCCCCCACCGCGACCGACCGGCCCGCCACGGACTCGTCTGCCTCCCGCCGCCCCTCCGGCGTGGGATCGCTGCGCGCGCGTGCGGCCCGGCCGGCCGACGTGCGCGGCATCGTGGCGCTCATCGGCCAGTTCACGGCCGACGGATCCTTGCTCCCGCGCACCGTGTTCGACGTGGCGGCCCACATTGACGCGTACGTGGTGGTGACTGATCCGCAGGGTGCGGTGCTCGCGTGCGCGGCGCTGCTCGAGTATTCGCCGTCGCTCGCCGAGGTGGGCTCCGTGGCCGTTGATGCGCGCGCGCAGGGGCTTGGCCTTGGCTCACGTGTGGTGCGCGCGGTGGAGCGCCTGGCGCGGCTGCGCGGGCATCACGAGCTGTTCGCGCTCACACTCGCCGATCACTTCTTTTCGCATCTGGGTTACCAGCAGGCCACGGTGGCCCGCTATCCCGAAAAGCTGGCGCGCTACGCGATGCTCGAGCAGACGGGCCTCGCACTCGTGCCCAAGCGCTGCTTCCGCAAGCGCCTGCGTGCGCCGCGCCCGTTTCCGCGCGTAGCCAACAACACGGGGTTGCTGTCAGCGCCTACGGTCTACCACGCGCGTCCGCGACGCTGAGCGGACCAGGCGCAACCACCCGCGCCCGGTCACCCCTGAAAGCTGAACACGCGAATCTTGTGGGCCGCCTGCACGCCGGGGCTGGGCGCCGTGAGCCCGGAGGCGCCGGGCCGAGCACGCGCCACGAGATCACCGGCCGCGTCATCCGGGACCACGAGCGTCGTGAGCACGTCCGTCTCCACAAGCCCGATGTTGCGCGCCTCCTCGCGAAAGCTCTCGAGGGCGGCACGACCGGGATCGGCTACGAGCGCCAGTCCGCCCGGCTTGAGCGTGCGTCGAATGGCCGCCGACACCAGTTGCGCGTACTCGCGTTCGTACAAGACGTCGGCCGCCACCACCACGTCAAATGTCCCGAGATCATCGGGCATCGCGCGCCAATCCACCTCGCGCGCCGTGAGCCGTGTGTCGCCGTCGTACGCGAGGCGCATGGCGTTCAACCGCGTGACCTCGAGGGCATCCCGGTAATAGTCCGTGGCGGTGACCGTGAACTCGGCGAGCAGCGCCGTGGTGGACACGAGCCCCACGCCGCACCCCAGCTCGAGCAGCGACTTGCCCGCGCCGGCGATTCCACGCACCACGCCCGCCAGCGCGCGAGACGACGGCCACACGTCGGCCCAGTAGGGCAGGCGTTCGTCGCCCGAAAAGTCATCGTCGCAAATGAGCTGCTCGGCGCTGCGCGGTTTGCGCAAGGCGATGCGCGCGCCAGCCGACTCCACGACGCAGTTCACCAGATCCAATCGCGACAGCGACGCATCGAGCTCGGCAATGCGCTGCCGTTCGAGGCTTGCGGCGCTCTGCGTCATGCCGCGTCTCCGGACTGGCGCAGGGCGCCGTCGAGCAGGATGGCCGGAACGAGTGTGCCGGCTGCGACCTCCGGTGCGGGGCCCTCGATGGCCAGCAATGCGTGGGCGCGTGACATGGACGTGAGCAAGTTGGACCCTTGGCTTCCGGTAAGGCGTGCGTCGAGCACACCGTCGCTCGCCACATTCAGGCGGGCACGAAGATAAAAGCTGAGCGGTGCCGGCGCCGACACTGGTTCGGCGAGGCGCACCGTCACACGCTGCGGCAACACCTGCGAGAGACCGGCGAGCGCACGCACCGCCGGTCGCACGAACAGCTCTGCGGTCACCAGCGAACTCACTGGATTGCCGGGCAGGCCGATCCACGGAGTACCCAGCACATGCCCGGCGCCAAGCGGCCCACCAGGCCGTACGCGCACGCGCGGCACGTCAATGCGTCCACCGAGGTCGATGATCACCTGACGCATGTGATCGAACGCACCCACCGACACGCCACCCGTGGTGACCAGCAGATCGCAGCCCTGCTCGAACGCGCGACCAATCGCGTCGCGCATGAGTTCAAGATGGTCGGGCAACAGGGGCAGCACGCGCACATCCGCGCCGGTGGCCCGAAGCAGCGCTGGCAGCGCGTACGTACTCGACGACACGATCGCGCGCCCCTCGCGCACGGCATCAATCTGCGTGACGTCCACGAGCTCATCACCACCCGACGCGATCACCACCAACGGCCGCCTGTGCACCAGCACGTCCGCCGCACCAACGCTCGACAGCACGCCTAGCAGCGCTGGCGTGATCAGGTCGCCGCGCGATGCAACGCGCTGGCCGGTGGCGATGTCCTCACCCTTGGGCCGAACGTTGCCGGTAGCGCTCCGCACGTCCCGGTCACTGCGCACGAGCACCTGTTGTTCGCCACGATCGGTGTCTTCCACGCGCACTACGGCATCGGCGCCCGGCGGAAGCGGGGCCCCCGTCATGATGCGCGCGCACGTGCCCGCTTCAATGGTCGGACGTTCCTGGCTGCCCGCGGCGATCGTGCCAATCACGGTGAGCGTGCGCGGCGAGTCGGTGGCAGCGCCCAGCACGTCCTCGCGACGGACGGCGTAGCCATCCATGCCCGAGTTCGCCCAGGGTGGCAGCGTGACCGTGGACGAGATGTCTTCGGCCAACGCGTGTCCGATCGCCGACTCAAGGGGAACACGCTCGGTGGCCACGGGGCGCATGCGTGCGAGGATGGCGTGCAGTGCGTCCGCCACGCTCAATGCGATGGCGGCGGGCTCGCGCGAGGCGTCGCTCACTCGGGCATGGCCAAGCGCAGGTCCTGCATGCGCACGCCGGCCAGAAATACGCCGATCGCATCCTGCACACGCTCCACATCGCGTACACTGCCCGCGAAGTTGTTGCAGAGAATCGAGAACACGAGCTGGTGGCCGTCGGCGGTGTTCACATAACCCGAGAGCGACCGGGCCTTGTCCACGTAGCCGGTCTTGGCGCGCAGGTTGCCTTCCGCCGCTGTCCCGCGAAACCGCGAATCAATGGTGCCGTCCACGCCGGCAATGGGCAGCGCCGCGTAGAACGCGCCAAACGCGGGGTGCGCCTGCATCACGGTGAGCACGCGCACCACGGTGCGCGGCGAGAGATAGTCGTGGCGCGACAGCCCACTGCCGTCGCGAACGGCGATGCCGTCCGGCGCCACACCCCACAACGCCAGCTGGCGCTCCACCACAGCGCGCGCACTGTCCGCTCGGCCGACACCCGTGCGCTCGAGCGCCATGGTCTTGAACAGCACCTCGGCGATCTGGTTCTGCGACGGCTTCTGCATGCGCCATAGCACCTCGCTGAGCGGCGGCGATTCGAGCACCACGAGGGTGTCGGTCGCCGAGGCGGCAACACCGCTCCTGGCGGCGCTCGCCTGTTCAAACGCAAGCCCGCGTGTACGCAACACGGTGCTCACCGCCGCGACCACCGCCGAGTTGGGGTGCCGGTACGCGCGCACAAGCTGTACGCTGTCGCCGAGCGGAACGGTGCCGCGAATGTACAGCCGGGTGCCGGTGGAGTCGGCGCTCACGTCCAGCGGAGCAAACTCGCGTGCACCGCCGGACGCAGCGCGTGTGGTCGCGGTGATCTGCAGGGCAGGGTAGCCAATGTCCGGCGACAACCGCACCGTCGCCGGCGCACCCGCACGCGCGCCTGCCGACACCACCACGTCAAACGCGTTTTCATTCAGCATGAGTTCATCAACGCCAGCCGAATAGCCGAAGTCGAGATCATCCCACGCCCAGCCGAAGCCGAGCGGCGCGTCGGAGAATGCGTCGCCCTCGGTGAGAATGCGCCCCACCACGCGTCGAATGCCGCGCGCTGCCAGCGCATCCGCAATCGGCACCAGCGCGTGCAGCGCGTCGCCCTGCTGCAGCGAGTCGCTCCATGACGGGTCACCGCTGCCGTGCAAGACCACGTCGCCGCGGAAGGTGCCGTTTTGCACGGTGCCCCGCAGCAGTACCGGTGTGCGCCACCGGTAATCCGGGCCGAGCAGTTCGAGCGCGGTGGCACCCGTGAGCAGCTTCTGGTTGGACGCCGGCATGAACAACTTGTCGGCGTTGATGGACACGAGTGTGTCCGAGACTTCGGGGTCCATGATGAGCACGCCCCAATGCGCCATGCGAAACGCCGGCTGCTGCGTGAGCGAGTCCACCAGTTGGAGCAGGGCTTCGCGCGCGGCCGGCATGGGCACGTCGGACATCGAAATCACGGCCACGGGCAACTGCACCGGGTCAATGCGCACCGGGATGTCGGCCGTGGCTGGCGGCGCGGAGGCGGAGCGAGCGGCGCAGCCGCTGAGAATCGATACGGCGAGGGCACCAAGAGCGAGTGCACGGATCATGCGTCGTCCGCCTCCCACATGGCCCACAGGTGCGGCTCCTCAGACACCATCACGCGTGTCACGCGCGCCGTGGTGTGCGCCAATCCTTGCTGCACGCGCTCCGCGATCCACCGCGCGATCTCCTCGCTGGACGGGATGGTCGCGCCGTCGGCAAACTCTGCGATGTCCAGATTGAGATTGGCGTGGTCGAGTCGCTCCACCACCTCGGCGGACAGCACCCGATCGAACAGGCCAAGATCGGCGACGAAGCCCGTCTCCGCGTCCACCGGACCGCTCACGCTCACGTCGCAGGTGTACGTGTGCCCATGAAAGTTCGGCCGCGCGCACTTGCCGAACGTGGCCGTGTTACGCGCGTCATCCCACTCGGGACGCCGATACCGGTGGGCCGCGGAAAAGTACACGCGGCGCGTGAGGGACATGCGGGGCATGTGGGCTCGGCGAAAGACGCGCGCTAGCGAAAGAGCGGGATGGACAGACCCGTGGTGAAGCTCCAGTTGCTCAGCCATCCGGATCGCTGTCTGGTGTCGGTGAGCACACTGGTGCTGTCGGACGCGGCGATGAAGTACGTGCTCGGATACTGGAACTGATACACGTTGTTGGTGAGGTCCAGGCGGAGTGAGTAGCCGCGCGCCAGCGGAATGCGCAAACCGGGGCCGAACGTGAACGCGAACTTGGTTCCGAAGTCGTAGCCGCCAATGTCCGTGCCCGCGAAGTCACTCGTGAGACCGATGCCACCACCAAACGTGGGCACCATCGAATGCCACGACTTCTGCCCCGTGAGGGCGAGCATGACGCCGATGTCCGCCACGTGGTGCGTCACGCTCTGCACGCCCTGCTCGCGTTCGGCCGTCGGAAGGCCGGGGTCAATGACCCGACGCTCGGAGCGCATGAAGCCATACCGCGTGGTCAGCCAGGCGGGACCGGCCATGTGAATGTCGTGGCGCAGGCTGAAAAACGGTGCCGCATCGGGACCAACGTTCGCGGCGTCGTTGGCCGCAGCGAGCCAACCGGCGGAGAACGTGAGCTGCTGATTGGTCTCGAGATCGCGAAAGGGACTGCGTGTTGGGTTGCTGCCCACCAGCTGCGCCGACGCGGGCGTCGTGCGGGCGATCAGCAGCAGGGCGAGCGTCACAAGCGCGCGGCGGAACGCGATGCGAGCCGCGCTGCGAGAGGATACGCAAACCAATGGGGCCAACGGAAGAAACGGCGTCACGACGTCATGGGGCAAGAGGAGCGACGCGCAGGTCGCGTCCGGTGATTTCCTGGGGAACATCAAGGCCGAGCATGTGGAGCAAGGTGGGGCCGACGTCGCACAGGGCGCCGTCGTCGCGAAGCAGCCACTCGCCGTCCGGATCGACGATCACGAGTGGGACCAGATTGGTGGTGTGGGCCGTGTGCGGTTGGCCGCTGTCCTGATCGATCATGACGTCACAGTTGCCGTGATCAGCCGTGATGAGCAGCCGTGCGCCACCGACCTGCGCCGCGGCGAGCAGTCGGTGCAGGCAGGCGTCCACCGTCTCGACGGCTTTGATTGCCGCCGGCAGCGATCCCGTGTGTCCTACCATGTCGCCGTTCGCGAAGTTGCACAGCACGAAATCGTGGGATCGGGTTTCGAGCGCGCGGCAGAGAATGTCGCACACACCGGCCGCACTCATTTCCGGCTGCAGGTCGTACGTGGCGACCTTGGGACTCGGCACCATTTCCCGGTCTTCGCCGGCAAAGGGCGCGTCGTGCCCGCCGTTGAAGAAGTAGGTCACATGCGGATACTTCTCGGTTTCCGCCGTGCGCAACTGCGTGAGACCCGCGTCGGCGATGACCTCGCCCACCAGACGTGCCATTGACTGCGGCGCAAACGCCACGGGGAAGGCGAACGCGTCGTCGTAGCGGGTCATGGTGACCACGTGCAATGCGGGCCGCTCGCCGGTCACGAAGTCGTCGAAATCCGGTTGGGTGAGCGCACGCAGATCCTGGCGCATGCGATCCGACCGGAAGTTGGCGCAAATGAGCACATCCCCGTCGCGCATGGGGCCTACGGGCGCGCCGTCGTCGTCCACTATCACGTGCGGCGGCAGGAACTCGTCGCTGGTCCCCGACGCATAGGCGGTTTCCACGAGCGCGAGCGGATCGCGGGTGGTCTCACCCATCCCGTGTACCGCCGCCTTGAACCAGTTGCCCGTGCGTTCCCAGCGCTCGTCGCGATCCATGCCGAAGTAGCGGCCCGAGAGGGAGGCGAGCTGCCCGCGTCCGTCGAGCACCCGCAGCGTGTCCCGCAGGAACTCGAGGCCGCTGGTGGGCGGCGTGTCGCGCCCGTCGAGCAGCGCGTGCAGATACACGCGCGGCACCTGCTGCCGGGCGCAGAGCTCAATGAGCGCGAACAGGTGCTGGTCGAACGCGTGTACCCCGCCAGTGCCGAGTAGCGCGAACAGGTGCACGGCGCGGTTGGACTCCCGGGCGCGGGTGCATGCCGCGACCAGCACGGCGTTGTCGTAAAAGCGGCCCGACTCGATGGACGCGCCAATGCGCACGAGGTCCTGCATCACCACGCGGCCGGCGCCGAGGTTCATGTGGCCGACTTCGCTATTGCCCATCTGCCCCGGCGGAAGGCCGACGGACGGCCCTGAGGCCGTGAGCAGCGTGCGCGTGGGCCGCGCCCACAACCGGTCCCACGTGGGCGTGCGCCCGAGCGCAATCGCGTTGGCCTCGCTGGTCTCACGGTACCCCCAGCCGTCCAAAATGATGAGGGCGACGGGGCGGGATACGGAAGCGGTCATCCTTGCTCGGTGCGGGACACGGAATACGTTTGCGGGGTACGCTCGACTGGGTGCGCCGACTGTCTTCCGCGCGCGCGAAATGTACCCAAACCGCACTGCCCATCCAACCGAGACGCCCCATGCGCCAGTCAGCCAGCCGGAACGGCCGCTCCGGGACACGGAGCTGCTTCCCTCGGACCACGATGTGTCGCGTGCTCCTCGCCTTGTGTGTGTCCGCCGGCGCCCTATCGGCCCAGTCGCGCGGCGATCGGGTGAGCATTCTGCCCGGAACCGCGCTCCGCAGCGCGGCCGGCGGCGAGATCATCGGCATCACGCATCGTGCCGTCTCGGGCACCATTGAAGCCACGAGCCCGGAGTTCGTACGGCTCACCATTCAGGGGCACGTGTCTTCTGATGACGTGCGACTGACTGCCGACCGCACGCGCGGCGAGGTCCTGCCGTCCGACGGATCGGCGCTGCGAAGCACCGCTGCGCGCTCCGGAAACGCGCTGGCCACCCTCAAAAAGGGTGCGTACCTCTTTCCGGAACGGCAGGGGGCGCGCTTCCCGGGCAGCGGTGCCGACTATATCGAGGCGCGCCGCACCCTGTGGGTGGCCAAGTCGCGGTTGGGCGAAGCGGTCGCGGAACGTGTGATCGCCGAACGCACGTCGGCGCCGGCAGCCAGGACGGTGCCTGCCAAGACCGCGCCTTCCAAGTCGGCGACAGCCTCATCCGCGTCCGCCAAGGAACCCGCGCCAGCGACCGTCTCCGACACCGCCGCCGGTCAGCTCGACGCGGAGCTACCCCCCGCGCCGCGAGGGGAGCCGACGCTCGAAACCCGCGGCGCGCCGTCCCTGCGGCTGGGACCCAAGGGCGATGTCCTGGCCACCATGTCCGGCGGGGTGCCGCTCACCACGCTGGCGCGCGAGGACGGCTGGGTGCGCGTGCGCCTTGAGGGCTGGCTCCCCGACTCGGCCGTGGAGGCCGCGGGTGCCGGTGCCACGGGAGCGCTGAGCGCCGCCGACCTGCGGGCCGATCCGGACGGGACACGGGGCCGCGTGGTGCGCTGGACGGTGGAGTCGCTGGCCTTCCAGACGGCCGACGACCTCCGGAGCGGACTTACGCCCGGTGAGCCCTATCTGCTGGCGCGTGGGCCCGATGAGGAGCGAGCGGTGCTCTATCTCGCGATCCCGGATGCGCTGGTGGGGCAGGCCCGCGCGCTTCGCCCACTGGCACGCATTACGGTGACTGCCCGGGTGCGGAACGGACACAGCCGACCGGCGGGCGTACCGGTGCTGGAGCTGCTCGAGCTGTCGCGGCCCTGATCGCGAGCGAACGCTCTCGCGCGAGGCCCATCCGTTTCGCCGCCCGCCAAACCACTTTCGCGCATGCCCGACGACAGCGGACCCGCCTACGCGCGCACGGGTACCCCTGTGGACGGGGGTGCTGCTCAGACCGGCTCCCGGAACTCGTTAGATTCCAAAGTTGCATCGCGACGCCGGCTCGGTCGTCTATAGACAGGCGTGCGGCGGTTGCCGCGCATTCGGCCGCGCCACGGTCTCCCGTTCATCGTTTTCCAGTTTCTGTGATCCTTCGCCGTACCTCTCTCTCGGCTGCTTCATGAAGCGGCGCCTGTGGCTCAGCGTCACCGGTGTGGCGGCGGTGTCCGCGCTCTGGTGGTATCAGCCAGCAGACGCCATGCGTTCCGAAGCGCCGCCGGTCGCGCCGCGCGCCGTGGCGCCGCGCGTGGAAAGCGCGCCCGCCGCCTTTGGCACGAGCGGGAATCTCAAGATGCTGTTCGTGGTCGCGGGCGAGGCCATCAGCTTTCCGCTCACGGTGCACGGCGAAGCGATTGGCTACACCTACCAGTGGATTCGCCGCGACACCGATGAGAGCGGAGACGTCGCGCGCGCCCTCACCGAAACGCAGTTGCTGGCGCCGCTCACCGCGGGCATCTACGAACTGCAGATCGCACGCGGTGGCGAGGTCTATCGCCTGGCCGAACCGCGCGTGGCCGTACTGGTGCCGTTCGAGCGCAAACTTGGCGGAATGCTCAACGGCTACCGCATTGGCCAGTATCCCGCCGAGTGGTCGGCCGGCGCCGAGCGGTTCCGTCGCCCGCCTGGATTTGTGGAAGTGCGCGCCGACGATGCCGACGTGATGCTTTCCACACACCTGCGCGTGTCGAACTTCCTCACGCACGACAGCCAGAAGCAATGGCCCAGGTACGTGGCCATCGACCCGCGCGTGGTGGACAAGATCGAGCTCGTGCTGGGCGAGCTCGCGCGTCGGCGTGGTGATGACCAGCTCACCTTCGACGTGCGGGTGCACAGCGGGTTTCGCACCCCACTGCACAACGCCGGCGTCGAGGGCTCCGCCCGCGATTCGCGGCACATGTACGGTGACGCGGCCGACGTGGCCATCGACGCCGATGGCGACGGCAAGTTCACGATCTTTGACGCCTATCAGGTGGAGCGCGCGGTGGATTGGGTGGAACGACTCACACCGGAACTCGCGGGTGGGTTGGGTGTCTATTCCAGTTCGCGATGGCCCACCCCTTATGTCCACATCGATGCGCGCGGCGAACGCAAGCGCTGGCGCGGGTGAGCACATGAATCCGAATCTTCGCGATCGAATGCTGCGAAAGTTGGACACGTTGAGTGACGAGCGCGGGTATCAGGTGCTCGACTACGTGGACTTCCTGGAGAGCAAGTACGCAGAAAAGGCGCCCTCGCCGGTGTCGCTGCTGCAGCGATTCACCGACGGTGTCGAAGACCGCATGCGCACGGGCGGCATCTCGGCCTCCACCGTGGTCGAAACCATGGGGCTGCTCAATCGCGCCGTCGGCGTGCTGGGTGGCGTGGCGGCGGCCGGCATGTCGGTGGCCAATGATGTAGCCAGCGTGGGACGAACCGCGGCCAATGACGTCGCGGCCGGCGTGCAGCGCATCGTGAACACGCCGAACACCGCCGCACCGGGTGTTGCCACGTCGGCGCCGCCGGCTGGAGCGCCTGGAGCATCGGCCGCTGCAGCACCCGCAGCGCCGCAGGCCGCCGCCGGTGTTCCGCATATGCCGCCCCCCACCGATCGTCCATCGTGAGCATCTTCTCCACGCGCGACACCAAGCGCCGTTCGGCCGCACGTCCGCGCAGCGGCGCCAAGCGCACGGTGCTGGGCACCATTCGCGAGCTGCCCTCCTACGTACGGCTGCTCGGTGGGCTCATGCTCGACGGCTCGGTGTCGCGTTTGGATCGCGTCATGGTGCTGGGCGCAATCGCCTACATCCTGAGCCCGCTCGATTTCCTCCCGGACTTTGTACCGTTTCTGGGGCAGGTGGACGACATCTTCCTGCTCGTGCTGGCGTTGCAGCGCCTCGTCAAGAACGCCGGGCGGGACCTCGTGCTGCAGTACTGGAGCGGCGATCCGCGGGCGCTGTCCGACGCCTCGCTGGCCCGGGTGGTGGGGGCGGCTGCCTTTTTCCTGCCGGGCCGCACCATTCAGCGTCTTCGGCGCGTCGCCAAGCGCTGGTAGGCCTCACAGCCCAGTTCGCCGCAGGGCGGGATTGCGGTCGCCGCTGGACAGCGTGGCGCCCGGTTTCTATCCTTCGCTATGACGACATCATCGCCAGACACCACACGGCCCGCCACTGAGAACACTCTCGGGAGCGGGTCGTCGCGCAACGGGAACGCCGCCGCCGCCCCCTCGGCGCAGAGCGCACGGATTCGCGCCGATCTCGCGCTCACGTTCGACGACGTCCTGCTCGCGCCTCGCCACTCCATCACGCACCCGCGCGAAGTCGACCTGCGATCGCGCTTCACGCGCGGCATCACGCTCAACGTGCCGCTTGTGGCCGCTGCCATGGACACGGTCACCGAAAGCGAGATGGCCATCGCCATGGCACGCGCCGGTGGCATTGGCGTGCTGCACAAGAACATGTCCATCGACCGGCAGGCTGCTGAAGTCGATCGGGTGAAGCGGTCGGAGAGCGGCATGATTCTCAATCCGATCACGCTCTCGCCGGAAGCATCGCTGCGCGAGGCCGTCTCGCTCATGATGCGCTTCAAGATTTCCGGCGTGCCCATCGTCGACAGCGACGGTCGCCTGGTGGGCATCATCACCAATCGCGATCTGCAGTTCGAGCGCGACCTCGACCAGCCGCTGCGCGACGTGATGACCAGCGAGAAGCTCGTCACCGCACCGGTGGGCACCACGCTCGATGAAGCCGAGCGGATTCTCGGCAAGCACCGCATCGAGAAGCTGCCCGTGGTCGATGACAACTTTCAGTTGCAGGGGCTCATCACCGTCAAGGACATCCACAAGCGGCGGCAGTTTCCCGATGCCAACAAGGATCAGCATGGCCGGTTGCGAGTGGCAGCGGCCATTGGCGCCGGCGGTGATTATCTCGATCGTGCGCGTGCCCTGGTCTCGGCCGGTGTGGACGTGATGGTGATCGACACCGCGCACGGACACTCGGACGGCGTGCTGCACGCGACTGCCCGAGTGCGTGAGGCGTTCCCCGACGTGGAGCTCATTGCCGGCAACGTGGCGTCACGTGCTGGCGCGGCAGCGCTGGCCGAACGTGGGGTCGATGCCATCAAAGTGGGTGTCGGTCCGGGCTCCATCTGCACCACGCGGGTGGTCACCGGCGTTGGCGTACCGCAGCTCACCGCCATCATGGATGCGGTCGAAGGCGCGGGTGACGTGCCCGTGATTGCTGATGGTGGTGTGAAATACTCCGGCGACGTCGTGAAGGCCCTCGCGGCCGGTGCGTCGAGCGTGATGATGGGCTCCATGCTGGCCGGCACGGAAGAAAGCCCGGGCGAGTCGTTCCTGCTCGAGGGTCGGCGCTTCAAGATGATTCGCGGCATGGGCTCGCTGTCGGCCATGCAGGACGGCAGCGCCGACCGGTACTTCCAGGAGGGCGAGCTCTCCCCCAAGAAACTGGTACCCGAGGGCATCGAGGGACGCGTGCCGTACAAGGGTCCGGTGGGTGACGTGATCTTCCAGATGGTGGGCGGCCTGCGCAGCGGCATGGGCTACGTGGGCTGTGCAAACATCACGGAGCTGCGTACGCAGGCCGAATTCGTGCGCATCACCACGGCTGGATTGCGTGAGTCGCATCCGCACGATGTGACGATCACGCGCGAAGCGCCCAATTACTCGGTATAGCGGGTGATCGACTCTCGTATGTCATCACGTCTCACCCCGCAGGACACGGCCATCATTGCGCACGCGTTCTCCGTGCCGCCCAACAGAGCGGCTGCGATTCGTGCGCTTGAACCGCTACTGGAGTCGGGCCGGAAGGTCGCGCTGAGCACGCATCTCAACTCGGACGGTGACGGCTGCGGCTCCGAGGCCGCGCTCGCCCGCCTGCTCACGCAGCGCGGCATGGATGTGCGCATTGTGAATCCCACACCGTGGCCCGCGCTGTTCACGTTTCTGCTCGGCGACGATGTGGTGGACGCCAGTCCACGCGGCGCTGCCGCGCTCAAGGACATCGATCTGCTGCTCGTGCTCGACATCAACGATGTCGGCCGACTCGGCGTGCTGGCGGACACCGTACGTGCGCTGACGGTGCCCATTGGTGTGATTGATCACCACGTGCCGGGCGGCGAGCCTGTCGGCATGGTCACCTACGCCGACACCGCCGCGTGCGCCACGGGTGAGCTCGTGTTCGACCTCGCGCGTGAACTCGACCTCGAGATCACGCCCGCGATTGCGGAGTCGCTGTACTGCGCCATTCTCACCGACACGGGTGGATTCCGCTTCAGCAACACCTCACCGCGGTGTCACGCCGTGGCCGCGGCGCTGCTCGCGGCGGGCGTGGCGCCGGAGTCCATGTACCGACGCATCTACGCGCAGGTGAAGCCCGCGCGGCTGCACCTGCTGCGTGAAGCGCTGGCCACGCTGCAGATCGACAGCGGCATCGGCCTGAGCTGGATTTCGCTTCCGTACGAGACCGTGCACCGCTTGGGCGCCACCACGGACGACGTGGACGGCCTCGTGGAGCACCCGCGTTCGGTGGCCGGCACGCGGCTAGCCCTCCTGTTCCGCGATCTGGGCCACGACAAGGTGAAAGTGTCCTTTCGCAGCACAGGCAACGTGGACGCGCAGGAGCTGGCACGTCAGTTCGGCGGCGGTGGCCACGTGAAGGCGTCGGGCGCGCTGCTTTCCGGGTCGCTCGCGACGGTGGAGGCGCAGGTGATCAGCGCCGCTCGTGAATACCTGAGCGCGGTGCCGGCGGCGTAGCGCTGGCAGGGCATTGGCGCAGTCCGGCACCGCATCGGTGTCGCTTGGGCCGTTCAATCGCATAGCTTACGGGCATGACCAAGACACTCCAGGAACGTATTGCGACCGCTCTGCAGGGCGTGGCGCACCCCTCTCGCGGCACCGATGTTCTCTCGGCTGAGGCCGTGCGCGACATTGGCACCACCACCGACGGCAAGGTCCGGCTCACCGTGCTGCTGTCGGCTACCGATGACGCCACACTGGTGCGGGACGTCCGCGACGCCGTGCAGGCCGTGGACGGCGTGACCGACGTGCGCGTGGATGTGAAAGATCCGGCCCAGTTTGCGAACGGCGCGAGCGGAGCAGGGAAGACTGCGGTAGCCGCAGGGCCGGGCGCAGGCGGCCCGCCGCCCGCGGCAGGCAAGCGTGCGCTGCCGGTCATGGACGCCGCGCCGGTCGCGCGCAGTGTCGCACCACCACCGCCGGTGAAGTACCCGCAACTCGGCCGCATCATTGCCGTGTCATCGGGCAAAGGCGGCGTGGGCAAGAGCACCATGGCCGTGAATCTCGCGATCGCGCTCTCGCAGCGTGGTGCACGCGTGGGCATCATGGACGCCGACGTGTACGGCCCCAATCTTCCGCTCATGCTCGGCGTGGACGCTGCGCCCATGGTGCGTGACGAAAAGATCATTCCGCTCGAGGCGCACGGCATCAAGGTGATGTCCATTGGCTTTCTCATCGAGAAGGAACAGCCGGCGATCTGGCGTGGACCCATCGTGATGAAGATCATCACCCAGTTCATCAAGGATGTGAACTGGGGTCAGCTCGACTACTTCATTGTGGACATGCCACCGGGCACGGGCGACGCGCAGCTCTCGCTGGTGCAGGCCACGTCGGTGCACGGCGCAATCATCGTCACCACGCCGCAGCAGGTGGCCGTGGGTGACGCACTCCGCGGCGTGAAAATGTTCGAGCGGGTGTCTGTACCCGTGCTCGGCATTGTCGAGAACATGTCGTGGTTCGAGAACCCGGAGACCGGCAAGCCGATCGCCTTGTTCGGTACGGGCGGTGGTCAGCGCCTCGCCACGGAGACCGACTTGCCGCTGCTGGGCCAGGTGCCCGTGGACCCGCGCATTCAGGAGGGTGGAGACACCGGCCGTCCACTCATTGTGGCTGAGCCCGATGCGAAGGCCTCGCGCGCGATTCGCTCCATTGCCGAGGCGGTGGTAGCCCGCATGGATGCGCGCTGGGGCGCGGCCGCCAGCTGATCGCCACGCATCATGTCGCTCATCACGCTGCTCACGGACTTCGGTTCGGCCGACGGCTACGTCGGTGAAATGAAGGGCGTGCTGTGCAGCATGGCGCCGGGTGTGTCGCTCGTGGACATCTCGCACGACGTCGCGCCGCAGGATGTGCAGGGCGCACGGCTGGCGCTGGCGCGCTACTGGCGGCGGTTTCCAGCCGGCGCGGTTCATCTGGTGGTGGTGGACCCCGGCGTCGGCACCGAGCGCGCCGCGTTGGCCGTGGCGAGCGGCGGACAGTTTCTGGTGGGTCCGGACAACGGCGTCTTGTCGCCGTCGTTGTTTGCACTCGACGCGCAGGTTGTAGCGTTGCCCATTCCCGGCAGCGCGTCGGCCACGTTCCACGGGCGCGATGTGTTCGCGCCCGCTGCCGCGAGACTGGCCGCGGGCGTGCCGTTGCATGAGCTGGGGGAGCCGTGGCGCTCGGCCGCGCGTCAGCGAACGCCTGAACCGCGGCGCCGAGCCGACGGTTCACTGCAGGGCGAGGTGCTCACCATTGATCGCTTCGGCAATGCAATCACCAACCTCTTCGCACGAACAGAAGGCAGTCTCGAACTGGTCGCACCGCGCGCGGCTAGGGTGCGATTGCCGGTTGTGCGCACGTACGCCGACGTGGCACGTGGAACACCCGTTGGTGTGGTGGGCTCGAGCGGGTTTCTGGAGCTGGCCGTGCGCGACGGCCATGCGGCGCGCGAGCTGGAGCTTGTGGTGGGTGCGGCGGTGGTGTGGCACCCCGCGCCGACCGACGAGCGCTAGTCGGCCGAGCGCTGCGCAGCCGGCAGTCGCACTGCTGATACCACGCCGCTGATCGGCGTGGGCGTTGACCAGTCCGGAGCCGCTGCGGCACGAGCGCCAATCGCCTGCCGCGCCGGCACCACGTCGGGAATGCGCACACCACCGCGCGAGCGCATGACCGCGCCGGTGCCAACGGTGGCCAGCACCCAGGTGGAGGCCAGCGCAACGATGCGCGTGGCCAAGCCCAGACCAGGCACAGAAACGAGCAGCGCGGCCGCGAGCCACGGCAACCACACAATGGCGTAGCCAATGAGCAGTGCCCGTAGCAGGCCGGCACGCGAGCGCGCACGGTCGCCGGAAGCACGCGCACGACCGATCACGGCGGCCACCGCAAGAATGCCCAAGGTGCTGACACCCGCCACGAGAATGGAGCTGGCGAGCAGTGCGATGGGCACGACCAGCAGCCCGATGACCGTGAGCGCGAGGGCCAAGAGAATGGCGCCCAGAATGGGCAACGTGACGGCCTGCACCAGCAGGCCGCGCCAGAAGGCGCCCGAGACGTCGGCCTCCACCGTCTTGATGACCCCCTCCAGCGGTCCGAGCGCGGTGACGAGCACCACGAGCGCGACCACCAGGCCAATCACGGCCACTCCGCCCAGCCGCATGAGCGCGGCACCCGTGCGTTCGGATCCCGATTGCGGCGCCTGATCGCTTCCGCGGCGGGCCTGCAGCATGGAGTCAATACGCTCGGCCAGCGTGGGAGAGAGCTGGCGGCTCACCTCCACCAGTCGTGTGGCCACTCGCTGCAGGGCGAAACGGAGCAGCTCCGGGGATTGGATTGCAGCCGCGCCGGTCGCGACGGAGACCGACGCGGCGAGTGGTGCGACGGGCAACCCAGCAGCGGCCACCGACGGACCGGCCGAGCGTATTTCACGCGCGGACGCCTGTCCAACCGTGGCCGAGAGCGAAAACATGACGGCCAAGGCACCGAACAGGAGAACGCGCAGCGGGCGCATGATCAGTTCCGGCTGCGCGCGGTGGTGAGGGCGCGCAATCCGGCGACCATCGCACCGGCCGTCACTATGAATCCGGCACCGGCCATCAGCACGACCGCCGGTCCACCGTTGGCCCAGGCCTCCAGACCACTCTGGCCAAACACCGCCAGGAGCACGTCGGACATGGCCGCGCTGGCCGCCGACTGCGCCCCATCGAGACCCACGGACGCGAGCACCAGGCCAAGGTCAGCCCGGTTCAAGCCCCAGACTGCGCCCGAGACCATCAGGCCAGCCGATGCCGCCGCACCCACGCCGGCCGCCACCCGAGCCGGTCTGGACGACGGCACAAGCCGGAGAACGCTGTTGCGCGCCGCGACGTGCCACGGCTCGAACACCTGCACCTGGCTCATCACGCGGTCGGCAAAGTTGAGGGAAGGCACAAAATGCGGCAGGTCCTCGAGGACCAGCAGCAGTTCTTGAGCGCGATCCAGTTCTCCCTGACAGGAAGGGCAGGTTCGCACGTGCGCCCGGAGTGGTTGCACGCCAAACCCCACCTCGGTGTCGAGGAGCAGGTCGATTTCGTCTGAACGCAGGTGTCGATCTAGCAAGAGTGCCTCCACCGGGGCGTACGGCCCGCAGCGGTGTCCGGTTTCAGGCCGGAAGGATGAATTGCAAACCCGTCTACCGGGGACGGGATTTGGGTGACCCACATCACGCCTTCAGGTCCTCCAAAGCCCGGCGCAACTCGTGCCGGGCCCGGTGGATGTACGTCTTCACCGTCCCCAACGGCAGGTCGAGGGTGGACGCGATCTCTTCATACGACCGCCCCTCCACGTGCCGCAGCATGATGCAGGAGCGGTATTCTGGACGGAGCTCGCCAATGGCCGCTTCAATGGCTTGGCCGAGGTCCCGGGATTCGAGCTCGTCGAGCGCCGACTCCTGGTCCACCGCCACGTCAAACGTGCTGGCCTCAACCTCGGCCGCACTCGAGGCGTGCGGCGAGCCGTCCATGCTGATCGTGTTCAGCTTCCGACGCCGCAGGTGATCGATCGCCACATTGTTGGCAATCTTGAACACCCAGCTGGAGAACTTGAACTCCGGGCTGTACCGGTCGATGTGGTTGAGCACCTTGATGAACGCGTCCTGGGCCAGGTCCTCGGCCAGCTCGCGGTCGCGGACCATACGGTAGACGAGCGAGAAGACGGGGCGTTCATACCGACGCACGAGTTCGCGGAATGCACGCTCGCGCCCCTCTTGGGCGAGGCGTACGACGTCCGCGTCCGGAAGTGAGTCCAACTCGTCGGTGATAGGCATCAAGGCGTCGGGAAGGTAGTCCCGGGCGGCACGCAGGACCAGCGGCGTTCGCTTGCTCCCACGGTGACGGACGGCGATTCTTCGGGATGGTACCACCTCTCGCCGCCGGCCCCGCGCCGGCCTCCGATCCGGCCACCCGTCCCGCGCCATCCGTCCGGGAGGCAGCGGCCGCCGCAGCCGGTGACGGCAAGCGCGCCTACGTGCAGCGCATGTTCAGCGACATCGCGCCGCGCTACGACCTGCTCAACCACGTCCTCTCGCTCAACATCGACAAGGGCTGGCGGCGGAAGGCGCTCAAGGCGCTTGGGTGGACGGCGCGGCCCAACGGCGCCTACCTCGACCTGTGCGCCGGCACGCTCGATGTGGGCGCGATGCTCGTGAAGCAGCAGGGCTTCTCCGGCCGCGTCGTGGGCGCCGACTTTGCGGTGCCCATGCTGCAGCACGGCGCGGGCAAGGCGCCGCGCGATCGGCTGGCGCCCGTTGGTGCCGACGCCCTCGCGCTCCCGCTCGCCAACGGCTGCATGAACGGCGCCATCGTGGCCTTCGGTATTCGCAACGTGGCCGATCTGGACGCGGGTCTGCGCGAGGTGCGCCGCGTGCTGTCACCGGGCGCGCGCTTTGTGATCCTGGAGTTCAGCACCCCGCCGTCGCCCATCGTGCGCGCGGGCTACCACGCCTACTTCCATCATGTGCTGCCGCGTGTGGGCAAGCTGGTGAGCGGGCACGGCTCGGCGTACACGTACCTGCCCATGTCGGTGACCCATTTTCCCACGGAAGACGCGCTCGCGGACCGCATGCGCGGCGCCGGGTTCGTGGATGTCACGTGGCAGCGCGTGAGTTTCGGGATCGCCGCGATCCACGTGGGCATTGCACCATGAGCGATCCTCACTTGTCTTCAACACCACGCGGCTGTGTCCCTCGATAATCTGTCCAGCTTTCTCTCGGCCATTGAGAAGGCGGGTGAACTTCATCGCATCACGCATCCGGTGCGTGCGCATCTGGAGCTCTGCGAAATCGCCGACCGCGCCATGAAGCTGCCCGGCGGTGGTCCGGCGCTGCTGTTCGAACACGTCATTCTGCGCGACGGCACGCGGTCTGACATGCCGGTGGCCATCAACCTGTTCGGTTCCATGCGGCGCATGTCGCTGGCGCTCGGCGTTGATGATCTTGACAGCATTGGCGGGCGCATCACCGACCTGCTCGACCTCAAGGTGCCCGACGGTCTCATGGGCAAACTCAGCCTGCTGCCGCGCCTGCTCGAGGTGAGCAAGTTTCCGCCGCGCACCGCGAGCGGCACGCCGTCCTGTCAGGACATCGTGTGGAAGGGCGACGAGGTGGATCTCGACAAGCTGCCCATCATCACCTACTGGCCTGAAGACGGCGGTCCGTACGTCACGCTCACCATGGTGATTTCGAAGGACCCCGCGCGTGGCATTCGCAACGTGGGCATGTACCGCGTCCAGCAGCTCGGCAAGCGCGACGTGGCCATGCACTGGCAGCGCCACAAGTCGGGCGCCGAGCATTTTCGGCAAATGGCGGAACGTGGTGAGACCATGCCCGTGTGCATTGCGGTGGGTGCCGATCCGGCGAGCATGTACAGCGCGTCGGCGCCGCTGCCGCCCATGGTGGACGAGTTCATCTTCGCCGGCTTCCTGCGCAAGTCGCCGGTGAAGCTCACCAAGGCCGTGACGTGCGATCTCGAAGTGCCGGCTGACGCCGACCTCGTGATCGAAGGCTACATCGATCCGGCCGAGGCGCTGGTGACCGAGGGTCCGTTTGGTGATCACACCGGTTACTACAGCGAGGCAGATCTGTATCCGCGTGTCCACGTGACTGCGGTGACCATGCGCAAGCAGGCCGTATACGCCACCACGATCGTGGGCAAGCCGCCTATGGAGGACTTCTATCTCGGACACGCCACGGAGCGCATTTTCCTGCCGCTGCTCAAGCTCACGTGTCCGGAAATCGTGGACTATCACATGCCGGCCGAGGGTGGATTTCACAACCTCGTGTTTGTGTCCATTGACAAGAAGTATCCGGGGCAGGCCGACAAGGTCATGCACTCGTTGTGGGGGGCCGGTCTGATGTCGCTGGCCAAGGTGCTCGTGATTCTTGATCATGACGTGAACGTGCGCAATCCCACCGAGGCGTGGTGGGCCGCGCTCAACAACATGGATCCCGAGCGCGACACGCGGTTCACCATGGGGCCGGTGGACGTGCTCGATCACGCGAGCCGAGCGTTCACGTATGGCAGCAAGATGGGCATTGATGCTACGCGCAAGTGGCCCGAAGAAGGCTCCACTCGGCCGTGGCCCAAGATGATTGCGATGAACGACACCACGAAGGCCAGTGTTGACGCGATGTGGAGCAAGCTTGGGTTGGCAACGCCCGCGCCCACACCGGGCGTGCGATGAACACGCCGGCGGAGTTGCCCACCGGTGCGCGCGACGGCCAGACGTTTGACGGCACGTCGCTTCTGGTGCGGCTGGCCAACTTCGTGAAGTTGCCGCACACGGTGTTCGGGTTGCCGTTTGCGCTGGTGGGTGTGTGCTTTGCGAGTGCCGTGGTGGCGCCGACGTGGGGTGTGGTGGGGTGGGTGCTGGTGGCGTTCACGGCCGCGCGGTTTGCGGGCATGGGCTTCAACCGGATTATTGACCGCGACGTGGACGCGCTCAATCCGCGCACGGCGATGCGCGAGATTCCACGCGGTGCGCTCACGGTGTTTCAGGCAACCGCGGCCGTGAGTGCCATGTGCGTACTGTTCGTCGTGGCGGCGTGGCAGCTCAATCCGCTCTGCCTGTGGCTCTCCCCTGTGGCGCTCCTGTGGGTGATGGGCTACAGCTACACCAAGCGATTCACGCGCTGGTCGCACCTGTGGCTTGGGCTCGGGCTCGGCATTTCGCCGGTGGGCGGTTATCTCGCCGTTACCGGTGCGTGGAGTGAGCCGTGGTGGTTGTTGTGTGCGCTGTCGCTTGCTGTAATGACCTGGACCGGCGGCTTTGACATTCTCTACGCGCTGCAAGACGCCGACTTTGATCGCCGGCAGGGATTGCATTCGTTGCCAGCCGCGATCGGGGTGCCGGCCGCGATCAATGTGGCGCGCGGGTTGCACGTGCTCACGGTGATCTGTCTCGCGGCGGCGGTTGCTGCCGATCCGCTTGCGCTGTCCGGTACGGGTGAAGTGCTCGCCACGTGGCTCATGCGCGGTGGTGTGGTGCTCGCAGCGGCGTTGCTTGTGTGGGAGCACCGGCTGGTGCGTCCGCATGACCTGAGCAAACTCGACGCGGCGTTCTTCACCATGAACGGTATCATCTCCATGCTGTTTTTCGTGTGCGTGCTGGGCGCGACGTTGCTTGGCCGGGCGTGATCGCATGACGGTGCCGCGCTATCCCGTCGTGCTGGCCATCACCGGCGCCAGTGGCGCGCCGTACGCGGTGCGGCTGCTCGAATCGCTCGTCACGCTCGGCGTCCCCGTATGGCTCATCGTGTCGTCGCACGGGTGGCGATTGCTGCACACCGAAACCGGCATTGTGGACCTGACCGCGTTGCGCGTGTACGTGGGGCCGGAGGCGTTCGACGCGCATGTGCGTGTGTTCGACGATGGCGACCGCGGTGCGTTGCCTGCGTCGGGGTCGGCGCGCACGAGCGGCATGGTGGTGTGCCCGTGCAGCATGGGTACCGTGAGTGCGATTGCGCACGGGACGTCGCGTTCACTTGTGGAGCGGGCCGCCGACGTCACGCTCAAGGAGCGGCGTCCGTTGTTGCTCGTGCCTCGGGAGACGCCGTTGTCTCTCGTGCATCTGGAGAATCTCACCGCCGTGACGCGCGCCGGGGCCGTTGTGATCCCGGCGGCGCCCGGCTTTTACCATCAACCGCAGGCGATCAGCGATCTCGTGGACTTCATCGTGGCCCGCATTCTGGACCAGTTGAACCTCGAGCACACCGTGGGTCGCCGATGGGGCGGAGAGCAGCCATGACACCGGTTCCACTGGAAGGGCGGGGCGCTGAGCGCATCACCATAGGTCTTATTTCTGATACGCATGGCCTCGTGCGCCCGGAGGTGTTCGGGGCGCTCGAGGGTGTCAGTGAACTTCTGCACGCCGGTGATGTTGGTCCTGCCGAGGTGCTGGGTGAGCTCTCGGCCATCGCGCCAATCCGTGCCGTGTACGGCAACACCGATGCCCCCGGGCGATCCGATCTCACGCAGCACCTCGAACGCACGATCGGGGGCATCCGCGTATTCGTGACGCACGGCCATGAGCTCGGTGTACCCACGCCGGAAGGGCTGGTGGAAGCCTACCCTGAGGCAGAGGTGATCATCTACGGGCACACGCACAAGGCGAAGGTCACGCGTGTGGGTGACACGCTGGTGGTGAATCCCGGTGCGGCGGGCCCCAAGCGGTTCGATGTGCAGCCGAGTGTGGCGCGGCTGAGCATCGCGCGTGGTGCGGCGGAGGTGGAGATCATTCCGCTGCTGGGTGACGGGTAGCGGTCGTTCCGTCGCGGCCATTCACCCGCAGTGGTTTCCCCCACGTGGTGACGGTGTTCGGATGACTGACTCGCGCTGTCCGACAGTGTAGCCTGCGGGTATCCCACACCGGCACACTATTCGCGTGCGTCAGGGCGCGGGATGGCCACCCAACAGGAGCGACTGATGCTTGCACGCAAGCTGATGACCGGAGACCCGGCGATCGTTACCGGTACGGACAACATCATGATGGCGGCGGAGCTGATGCGAACGCGGGGAGTGGGGATGCTGCCCGTCGTTGAGAGCCATACGAGCCGGCGACTCATCGGCGTGCTCACCGATCGCGACATCGTCGTCCGCAGCGTCGCGCCGGGACACGGCGGAGCAGCGCTGGTGCACACGCACATGACGCGCGATCCACTGGTCACGGTCACGGAGGAGGAGTCGGAGACCGAGGTCGCGGCACGCATGAAGCAGTTTCAGGTGCGGCGCGTGCCTGTGGTGGACGCACAGGGCGCCGTTGTGGGCGTCGTGGCGCAGGCGGATCTGGCGATCAGCATTGGCCCGGACAACCCGATTCTGGTGGAGCAGGTGCTTGAGTCGATCTCCCGTCCGGGTGTTCTGACGCACTGACTGGTAGGCGGCACATCGTTGGCATTCCTTCTCCCGCGGTCGCCCATGCGCACGACGTTGCTCCTGTGTGTCCTGCTGCTGGCGTCCTGCGCCCCCGACGCGCGGGTCGAACCACCGCCACCACTCGATGCCGCGATGTTGGCCGACGCGACGCGTGCCGCCAATGCGCTGGGCGGGGACCTGATAGCCATGCTGACCGGCGAGCTCAAGCGAGGCGGACCAGATGCGGCCATCGCCATTTGCGCCGATTCGGCTCAGGCGCGCACTCGGCAGCATCAGGAAGCAGGTCTTGCAGTGCGTCGTGTCGGGACGCGTGTTCGCAACCCGGAAAACGCACCCGATTCCTTCGAACGCGTCGTGCTCGACGCCTTCGAAGCGAGCTTGGCCGCCGGCCAGCTGCCGGCCGACACCGTGGTGATGCAGGCGCTGGCCGGCGGGGGGACGCGCCTGCGGTACCTGCGCCCGGTGCGCGTGCAGGAAGGCTGCTTGGCCTGTCACGGCGCACCGGAAAACATTCCCCCCTCGGTGCGCGCCGTGCTGGCGGCACGATATCCGGAGGATCGGGCCACGGGCTACGCGGTGGGCGACCTGCGCGGAGCGGTATCGGTGGTGGTGGACCGGAAGAAATAGCGACCGTTTACGTGAGCAGCTCCCGCACCGTCGGCGCGGTCCGCCCCTGCTCCTCGCCGCGCGTGCGGAACCAGTGCTCCAGCAGCGTGAGCTCCTCCAACGCGTCCACCGTCAACGCGGTGGCTCGCGACACGGGCGCCGACTCCCGTTGCAACAAGCGGTCCATCGCGTCCACGTCGCCGAGCACGGCGTCAGCGAGCACCCGCCCGTCACGTATGAGATACACGCGGTCGGCACCGAGCACACTCGGCACTCGATAGGCAAACGACGGACGCTGCAGCGCATCGCGCACGCGCGCCAGCTGCGCATCAAGCGTTTCGAGTGACGCCAGACGATCGCGCAACCAGCCGGCGCGCTCGTAAGAGAGCTGCGCACTGGCCACGGCCATATCGCGCTCCAGTTGCACACGTGGCTCGTCGCTCGCGCCCTGCAAAAACTCCTCCGCGCGCGAGAGCTGCACCACATACTCGGCATGCGAGCATGCCGCCACGCACGGGCCCAGGCAGCGCCGCGTTTCGTAGCGGTGGCAGCCGGGCGTGCGGGCGTACGCGGGATCGTCCGCAAAAAAATCGCCGCTGTCGCGCAGCACCATGGGAATACGATCGGGACAGTCGCGCAGGCCGAGCGCGTCGTTGAGCACGCGGACGGCGGATACCAGCGGTGCACGATGCGCAAAGGGGCCGATCACCGTGGCGGCAACGCCAGCACGCGTGCCGGCCACGGTGCTCGCCCGCTGCACACGCAGTCGCGGGACATCACCGCGCGGCACCACGATCACCCACCATTTGTCCAGCGGACGTGCACCCTTGCGATTGTAGGCCGGCAAATGCGCGCGGATGAGACGCGTTTCGCGCAGCAACGCGGCAAACTCGTTGGGTGTGGGCTCCCACTCAATGTGCGCCGTTTCGCGCAGCATGCGCGCGTGCCGGTGCTCGGGCCAGGGCAGGCGAAAGTACGACAGCAGGCGCGTGCGCAGCTGCCGCGATTTGCCCACGTACAACACATCGCCGCGCGCGCCCAGCATGCGGTATACGCCCGGCACGTTGCGCGCGCTCTTGCGCACCAGCTCACGCAGCGGCGAGGCGTCGAGCCGCTGCGGCGTATCGAGGAAGCTGAGCTGGGTGGGGGCATGGCGCGCGCCCTTCACGGTGCCGAACATAGGCCGAAGCTAGCTCGGCGCCGTCCGGGGGGCAATGCCGCGCAGTGTTACCGCTGGCAGCTCGCGCAGAACACGGTGTTGCGGCCATCGACCGCGTGCGTGCCAATCAGACGTCGGCCGCACCGCTCACACGGCTGCCCCTCTCGGCCGTACGCCGAGAGGGCCGAGACGTAGCTGCCGCGCCCGCCGGTGGCGTCGCGGTAGTCGCGAAAGCTGGTGCCGCGTGCCTGCACACTGGCACGCAGAATGCGCTGGAGCGCCGCGTGCAGTGCCACCCACTCGGCCGCCGCGAGGCGATCCGTTCCGCGGCTCGGGTCAATACCCGCTTCCCACAGTGCTTCGGTGGCGTAGATGTTGCCCACGCCGGCCAGTCGCGCCTGGTCCATGAGCGCCGCCTTGATGGCACGCGACGATCCCGAGAACGCGATACGCAGGCTGTCTGCGGTGAACGCGTCGTTGAGCGGCTCAGGGCCAAGGGCACCGGTGTAGGCCGCAAATCGGGGCGCGGACATGAACGAGACTGTGCCCAGGCGTCGCACGTCGCGGTAGTGAAGGGCGCGGCCGTCGGCGAGGTGCAGTGTGACGGTGAGATACTCGCGCAACTCGGGGGTGAGTGAACCGTCGTCCACGAGCAGGGCGCCGGTGAAGCGCGGTTGGACCACCAGATGAGTGAGTGCGGCGTCACCCGTGCCTTCACCCACGGCTTCACCCGCAAGATCAAGCACGATCAGCTTCGCGCGTCGCCAGACACGCGCGATGCGCAGGCCCATCAGTTGCGCCGGCAACTCCCGTTCGGACGTACCGCGCAGGACATCCGCACGGTGCACCGTCACCGCGTCAATGCACGCATCGCGCACCATCGCGTCGAGATCGCGCGCAATGGTCTCCGTTTCCGGCAACTCAGGCATCAGGGAGTGTCGTACGTGCTGGTGAGCGGGCGGTCGAACGTGCGCCTCAATCCTGCGCCGCCACCAACCGCTCGTGTTCGCGCCAGCCAATGTCGGTACGCAACTGACTGCCTTCAAAGTGCACCGCCTGCGCGCCAGCCAGGCTGCGCTCGCGTGCCTCGGCAAACGTCGCACCCATGCCCGTCACCGCGACCACCCGTCCGCCACTCGTGACCAGACGACCGTCGGGCGCCTTCTCGGTACCGGCGTGAAACACGCGCAGCGTGGCGTCATCATCGGGCAGCTCAATCGTCTCCCCCTTTCTCGGGCTGTCGGGATACCCGCTGGCGGCAACAACGGTGGTGACCGACGCCCCCGCACGCCACGCAAACGGCGACATGTTCGCGAGTCGCCCGCCGCGCGCCACCGCGAGCATGGGATCGAGCAGGCTGCTCTCGAGCATTGGCAGAATGGCCTGCGTCTCCGGATCACCAAACCGGCAGTTGAACTCCACCACCTGCGGACCCTCTTCCGTGAGCATGAGCCCGGCGTACAGCAGGCCCGTGAAAGGCGAGCCGCGCTTGCGCAGCGCGTGCAGCGTGGGCAGCAGAATCCGCTCCGTGACCTCGTCAAGCAGCTTGGGTGTGCCGAGCGAGACCGGTGTGTAGGCGCCCATTCCACCGGTGTTGGGGCCCTCGTCGCCATCGAGCAGGCGCTTGTGATCCTGCGCCGGCAGCATGGTGAGCACGTCAATACCATCGGTGAGCGCAAACAGTGAAAGCTCTTCCCCCTGCATGAACGCTTCCACCAGCACCTCGTTGCCGGCGTCACCAAACGCGCGGTCACCCATGATGCGATCAATCGCGGCGTGCGCCTCGACGTCGGTGAGACACACGATCACGCCTTTGCCCGCGGCGAGCCCCGACGCCTTGATCACCACCGGCGCCTTGAACCGCTCACGCACGGCCTCATGCGCACCACTGGCGGTACGATGCGTTTCGGCGCGGGCCGTGGGCACGCCCGCCTTTTCCATGAGCGACTTGGCCACGTGTTTTGACGTCTCGATTTCCGCGGCGTCGTGCGTGGGACCAAACGCAGCAATGCCGCGCAGTCGAAGCCGATCCACCAGTCCATCGGCGAGCGGCGCTTCGGGACCCACCACCACGAGGTCCACTGCTTCACCCGCGGCAAACGAGACCAAGTCGTCACTGGCCGACGTCGCAATGGGCACGACGCGCGCCAGGTTCGCCAGCCCCGGATTACCGGGCGTGGCAATGATTTCGAGCGGCAGGTTTTCGCGGGACAGGGCGTCGGCGAGCGCGTGTTCGCGCCCACCGTTGCCCACGAGCAGAATCTTCATGCAGCGCCGGGTTGGGTGACCGTCACCGCGACGGCCACTCACACGCTAACCGGCGGCCAGCGAGGGGCCGACGGCGCGCACGCTC
>JBBSPE010000011.1:0-53567 GCA_038259155.1 Gemmatimonadales bacterium | reverse complement strand
TGGCGCGTTCGACAAACCGCAACCGGACGCATGGTTTGACGTGCACGATCCGAGCACCGGTTCGGTGATGGCGCAGGTCGCGCAAGGCAGCGCCGCCGACGTCGATCGCGCCGTGCAGGCCGCGCGGGAAGCCCTGCCGGCGTGGCGCGCGCTCAGTGGTCATGCGCGGGCACGTCATCTTTACGCACTCGCCCGCACCGTGCAGCGCAACGCGCGCGATCTGGCCGTGCTCGAGACGCTCGACAACGGCAAGCCCATTCGCGAAACACGCGATCTCGATATCCCGCTCGTAGCGCGCCACTTCTATCATCACGCCGGCTGGGCGCAACTCTTCGACGCGGAGTTCGCCGGCTATCAGGCCATTGGCGTGGTGGGGCAGATCATTCCGTGGAACTTCCCGCTGCTCATGCTCGCGTGGAAGGTGGCGCCCGCGCTCGCGGCGGGAAACACGGTGGTGCTCAAGCCGGCCGAGTTCACTCCGCTGTCCGCGTTGCGTTTTGCGGAGCTGGTGCGTGATGCCGGCCTGCCGCCGGGTGTGTTCAACCTGGTCACGGGCGACGGCAACACCGGCGCGGCTCTCGTGTCGCATCCGGGCGTTCAGAAAATCGCGTTCACCGGCTCCACCGACGTGGGCCGCCGCATTCGCGCGGAGACGGCTGGCTCGGGCAAGTCGCTCTCACTGGAGCTGGGTGGCAAGAGTCCCTTTGTCGTGTTCGACGACGCGGATCTCGACAGCGTGGTGGAAGGTGTGGTGGACGCGATCTGGTTCAATCAGGGGCAGGTGTGCTGCGCCGGTTCGCGGTTGCTCGTGCAGGAAGGCATCGCCGACCGTCTCACGGACAAGCTGCGCGCCCGCATGGAACGGTTGCGCGTGGGCCCGCCGCTCGACAAAGCCGTGGACATGGGCGCCATTGTGGCACCGGTGCAGCTCGAGCGCATTCGCGAGCTGGTGGCGCAGGGCGTAAGCGAGGGCGCCACGTGTTGGCAGCCCACGTGGGCGGAGCCGGCTGAGGGCTGGTTCTATCCGCCCACGCTGTTCACGAACGTGGAGCCGTCGGCCACCATCGCGCAGGTGGAGATTTTTGGGCCGGTGCTGGTCACGCATACGTTCCGCACGCCCGACGAAGCAGTGCAGCTGGCCAACAATACGCCGTACGGACTCGCGGCCAGCGTGTGGAGCGACGACATCAATCTCGCGCTCGACATCGCCCCTCGGCTCAAGTGCGGCGTGGTGTGGGTGAACAGCACCAACCTCTTCGACGCATCGGCCGGCTTTGGCGGCTATCGCGAGTCGGGGTTCGGGCGCGAGGGCGGTCGCGAGGGCATGTGGGAGTATGTGAAGCGCGCGCCACTGAGCGACACGTCCGTGAGTGGCGCCGTGGCTGAATTGTCGGCCGCGACGGCGACACCGGTACGTGAGGGTACTCTCGCGTCCAACGCAGCGTCGCCCAACGCCAATGCGGACTCCGTCCTCCCACCCATCGACCGCACGCCCAAGCTCTACATCGGCGGCAAGCAGGCGCGTCCCGATTCAGGCTACAGCCGATCCGTGCACGGCGTCAACGGCGCGCTGCTTGGCGAAGTGGGCGAGGGCAATCGCAAGGACATCCGGAACGCGGTCGAGGCCGCGCATGCAGCGTCCGGCTGGGCTCGGAAGCCGGGACATGCGCGGGCGCAGGTGCTGTACTATCTGGCCGAGAACCTGTCGGCGCGGTTGGCCGAGTTCGCGGCGCGTATCGCGGACAGCACCGGCGTGACCATACAGTCCGCGTCCCGGGAAGTGGACGCCTCGATCTCGCGTCTGTTCACCTACGCCGCGTGGGCCGACAAGCATGACGGAGTGGTGCACGATGTGCCCATGCGCGCCGTGTCGCTCGCGATGCACGAACCGATTGGCGTAGTCGGGGTGGTCTGTCCGCCCACCCATCCGCTGCTGGGCCTCATATCGCTGGTGGCCCCGCTCATCGCCACCGGCAATACCGTGGTGGCGATTCCCAGCGAGGCGTCGCCGCTGAGTGCCACGGACCTCTACAGCGTGCTCGACACGTCCGACGTGCCAGGGGGCGTGGTGAATATCGTGACCGGTGACCCCGATGTGCTGGCGCGCGTGCTGGCGGACCACGATAATGTGGATGCGCTGTGGTACTGTGGCAGCCACGAGGGGGCCACGCGCGTGGAACAGGCCTCAGTGGGCAACCTCAAGCGGACCTGGACCGAGTGGTCGCCGCGGGATTGGATGGACACTCGCGTCGGCGAGGGTCGCGAGTTTCTGCGACGTAGCGTGCAGGTCAAGAACATCTGGATTCCCTACGGGGCTTAGCGGGGTGACGCCGCCGTGACGCGCGGCGCGATACTCCCGAGTTTCACCCTCCCCGACTCTCTCCCTTCCGCACTGCTCGCTGATGATCGCACTTCCCGAGTCTCCGGCCGCCTTCGCCAACGCGACCTGGTCCGATATCGCGCCGTATTACGAGCAGTTGGCGTCGGTGCCGCTGGCCACCCCGCCGGTGGCGTCGGAGATCGAGGCGTGGCTGGCGGCATGGTCGCGTCTGGACACACTGGTTGGTGAGGCCGGCACACTGGCGATGATCGCGTACACGGGAAACACGGCCAACGAGGACGCCGAGCGCGCGTACCTGCGCTTCAGCATGGAGATCTTTCCCACGCTCGAGGAGCAGCAGGTTCGGTTGGCGCGCCGTCTCATCGAGCTCGGCTGGTCACGCCCCGATCTCGAGACCACGATCCGCCGCTTTCGTTCCGACATCGAGATTTTTCGCGAGCCCAATGTCGCACGGTTTGCCAAGCTCGAGGAGTACTCGGCGGCGTACCAGAAGCGCACCGGTGGACTGAGCGTGGATTGGGATGGAACGCCCAAGACCATTCCGCAGCTGCAGCCGTTTCTCAAGGCGGCCGATCGGGACGTGCGCGAACGCGCCTTCCGCGCCGGTGCCGAGGCGTACCTCGCGCACCGCGATGAACTGGCCACGCTGTTCGATCGCATGCTGGCCATCCGGCAGGACGTGGCCAAGGAGTCCGGCTTCACCGACTTTCAGCGCTACGCCTTCGCTTCCAAGCACCGCTTCGACTACACCCCCGAAGACTGCGCCGGTTTTCACGCTGCCGTCGAGGAGGCCGTGGTGCCCGCCGTCGCCAGACTGTACGAGCATCGCCGGCAGCACCTCGGGGTCACGAGCCTGCGGCCGTGGGACCTCGCCGTGGAGCTCGACGCCACCACGCCGCTCGTACCGTTCGACACCGTGGACGAGTTCGTGGGCGGCGCGCAGCGCATCTTCGCGCGCGTCGATCCGGAGCTCGGCGACTGGTTCGACATCATGGCGCGCGAGCAGTTGCTCGATCTCGAGAGCCGCGCCGGCAAGGCGCCCGGCGGCTATTGCACCGATCTCGCGTTCCGCGGGCGGCCGTTCATTTTCATGAATGCCGTTGGTGTGCCGGATGACGTGCAGACGCTGGTGCACGAAGCCGGGCACTGCTTTCACGACTTTGCCACGCACCGCCTTCCGTATGCGTGGCAGCGGCGCACCGGCCACGAGGCGGCCGAGCTGGCGTCCATGTCCATGGAACTGCTGGCCATGCCGTACCTGGTGCAGCCCGAAGGCTACTACACGCCCGATGAAGCGCGGGTGGCGTGGCTGGAGCATTTCGAAGACGTGCTCTGCACGCTCACGCACATTGCCAGCGTGGACGCGTTTCAGGCGTGGATCTACACGCACCCCGATGGCGGGGACGCCGCGGCGCGCGACGCCGCGTGGCTGGACATCCGTGCGCGCTTCGAGCCGGTGGTGGACTGGACCGGACTCGACAACGAACGGATCGCGCGCTGGTACCGTCAGCTGCACATCTTCGAACTGCCGTTCTACTACATCGAGTACGGCCTCGCGCAGCTTGGCGCGCTGCAGGTGTTCCGGAACGCCGTGCGCAACGGCCCGGAGGCCATCGAGGCGTACAAGCGGTTCCTCGCGCTGGGAGGCACCAAGCCGCTGCCGGAGCTCTACGCCGAGGCGGGCGTGTCGCTGGTGTTCGACACCGCCACCATGCGTGAGCTGGTGGCGTTTGTCGAGGAGCGCATTCTCGAACTGCGCGGCGGGGCAACGTCTCCGTTCGGCGCCGCGCAGCCGAGGCCGCGCGCGATCGCGTAGCTAGGGTTTCTTTTTTGCGTCGCTGCTGAGGATGCGCGCAAAACTCCACACGAGCAGCGTGAGCACGCAGCCCCACGAGATGGCCATGAAGGCAATGGCGGTTCTGGTCATGGCTACAGCTCCGAGGTTTGAGTGACTTCTGCAAAGCCCACGCGATCATTGTAGCCGTTGCGTTTCCACGCCATGCGCACGAGAATCACGAACGTCACCACAATGGCCGCCAGGATCGCACGCGACGCGTTGATGTAGGGCACGTCCGCCGGATTGGGCACCGCGCCGCCCGGCGTCTTCGCCATGGTCAGGATCGGGTACGCATCCGAGACGCCCCACCACGCCAGAATGGTGAACAGGTACAGCGGCGTCACGTACGTCATGATGAACTTGAAGATGCGCGGAATGCGGATGTCCGCGCCTTCATGCAGCGACGCCCAGGCGCGCTCGGGCTTGAACACCCACATGAACAGCACCACCTCGATGGACGCGAACACCACCAGGCCGAAGGTACCGCCCCAATAGTCCCACTCGTCGAGCATGCCGTGCTGCAACCAGAGAATCTGCAGCAGTCCGAACACCAGCACCACGGCGCCCAGTCCCCACGCCACGGTCTCGCGACGAATACCGAACTCCTCGCGGAAGAACGCGACAATGGGCGTGGCCATGGCAACCGAGCTCGTGATGCCGGCAAAGAACAGCAGCCCGAACCACATCACGCCCAGCCACTGGCCAAACGGCAACTGCTGGAACACCACCGGCATGGTGGCAAAACCAATGTTGAACGAGCCCGACGAGGCTACCTGCATGGCGCCTGCCACGCCAAAGAACACGACCGCCGCCGGAATCGCGATGGAGCCGCCCAACACCACTTCCGCGGTTTCATTGGTGGCCGCCGTGGCGAGCCCCGAGAGCGCGATGTCGTCGTTCTTGGTGAGGTAGGACGCGTACGCCTGCAGCGTACCCATGCCCACCGACAGCGTGAAGAAAATCTGTCCCGCCGCCGCCAGCCACAGCCCCGGGCGCGCGAGCTGCGAGTAGTCGGGATTGTAGATGAAGTTCAGGCCGTCCAGCGGCGATGCGCCACCCGGTGTGAGCGGGTCCATGGTCAGCACCACCACGGCCAGCACAGCTGCAAACACGAACAGAATCGGCATCCCGATCTTGGCCAGCTTCTCGATGCCGGCGGAGATGCCGCGCGACACCACCCAGATGTTGATGAACAGCGTCACGAAAAAGAAGGCAAACGGCTTCCACATGCCGTGCACCGTGCTGTCGCCGATCATCTGGTACGACTGCAGGTAGGTCACCATGGACTCCTGCGTCGAGTTGCCGAAGTAGTCGCGTGTGGCCGAGAACACGGTGAAGGCCAGCGTCCAACTTTCGATGTACGTGTAGTAGATCATCACCACGAGCGGCACGGTCAGCCCAATCACGCCGATGTACTTGGCCGCCGGGTGTTTCCAGAGCGCGGCAAACATGCCCGGTACATGACCCTTGCGATACCGTCCACCGTGCCGGCCGATGCCCCATTCCACCCACATGAGCGGAATACCGAGCAGCAGGAAGGCGGTGAAGTACGCGATCATGAATGAGCCACCGCCATTGTTGGCGGCCTGCGACGGGAAGCGCAGGAAGTTGCCCAGACCCACGGCGTTTCCAGCCATGGCGAGGATCAGACCAATGCGACTACCCCAGTTCTCGTTGGCAGAACTGGCGGCGTTGTTGGGAGACACGGGGACTCCAGTGGAAGGAAGGCACAGGCGAACGGCGAAGGATCGTGGGAGAGCGTGCCCGCTGTCCAGTGGGCGTGCCGTCCTTCCTACGGCCTGCTCGCGTTCGCGACGCCGGTGTCCTGCATGCCGGCCACACCGCCCGACACAATGAACGCCATCACCTCGGCGCTCGGCTTCACCAGCTTCTCCACGGCGTCGGCGGACACCACCACCAGCTGGCCGCTGAAGTTGTACGAGTGTGGGCAGTACACGCTCACATGGCCCGGCAGCCCCAGCGTCGCCAGCGATTCCTGCGTGACGAACCCGAATAATCGCACGCCGCCAAGCGCGTCCAACCGGACCGACACCGGCTGGTCGAACCGGCGCTTCTCTCCGACGAAGGCGTTCAGCACGTCCCGGATGGCGCTGTAGAGCAGCCGAACGACCGGCAGGCGGTCGAGCGTGCGGTCCAGCAGGCTCAAGGCGGAGCTCGCGATGAAGTTGGACCCCACGAACCCGAGCAGAGTGATGGCGCTGACGGTGATGAGCAGCCCCACGCCGGGCACCTTGAGCGGGCTGTCGTCGGCCAGCCGGCTCACAACGATGTCGTCCACGGCCGAGAGCAGCCATACGCACACCGCGACGGTGATCGCGATGGGCGCAATGAGCACCAGCCCTCGTCCGAAATAGCCGAGCAATCGTCCCACGGAACTCCTTGTGCGGCATGGCCGCTGACAGGAAGGGCTCGCCAGAGCCCGGAGCAACGGCCTCGGTTGCCGGTGCGTAGCGCATCCGTAGCCGAGACCGTGTCACACATGCAACTTGGTAGGGGTCCGGCCGGGGAGCCACCCCGTCCCGCGTCCCGCCGTTCGTCTGCTCTTTCCCGTCGTCCTTTCTCCCGTCGCCTCTCATGTCCCTGACTTCGACCCCGTTCCGTCGCCAGCGCCGCGCTGTCCGAGCCCACTACGCCGGACGCTCGGCGATTGCGTGGCTGGGCGCGCTCGCCTGTATCGCGTTCGTGGCGACGCCCGTCGCGCGACTCTCCGCGCAGGTAGCGGGCAAGCCGATCACGCAGGATGTCTACGACGTGTGGCGCGGCATCATGTCGCCCACCATGGCGCCCAACGGCGCGTGGGTGGCGTATACGAACTCGCCCACGATCGGCGACGGCACGCTGGTGGTGCGCGCGACCACCGGCAGCACGGAGTTCACCGTGCCCCGCGGCTTCACGGGCCGACCGAACGATCGGCCGGGTGGTGGCGGCGGTGGGTTCAATCCGGCGGCGCCCGATTTCAGCGCGAATGGTCAGTTCGTTGCGGCGCTCGTGTATCCCACACAGTCGGTGGTCGAGAGCGCTCGAGGCGATCGCCGGCGCGCCGGCGCAGCGAATCGCACGTCGTTGGCCCTCATGACCTTGCCGTCCGGCCAGCTCACGACCCTGCCGCGCGTGAAGTCCTTCAAGTTCGCGCGCGACGGTGGTCGCGTGCTCGTGTACCAGCTTGAGGCGGACACGTCCGCGCGCGCTGGCGCCGACTCATCAGCTCGGGGTGGTGCGGGTGCCGCCCGTCCCGGCGCTGCTGATTCCTCGCGCCGTCGCGCTCCGCGGCCCGAGACGGGGGCCACGATGGTGGTGCGCACGCTCGCCACGGCTGATGAGGTGCGCGTGGACGATGTGACCAGCTTCACGCTCGACGAGACCGAGCGCTGGTTGGCCTACGCCGTGGGCGAGGCGGACAGCACGAAGAGCGGCCTGTACCTGCGCGACCTGAGCAACGGTACCGTGCACGCGATGCGAGACGGCAAGGCCCGCTATCGCAAGCTCACGTTTGATCGCGCGGCCACGCAGCTCGCGTTTCTCGAGGCACCGGCCGATTCCATCGCCGCCACGCGTGCGTCGTACACCGTGTACCTCGCGCCGCTGGCGACCCGTCGTGGTGCAGCACCGGTGGCCGCCGTCGCCGTCGCACGGAGTGCGGTCGGCGCCGGCATGATGATTCCCGAGCGCGCGCAGCTCGACTTCGTGCGTGATGGGTCAGCGCTGCTCTTCGCCGTGGCGCCGCCACCGCCGGACAGCATTCCCGCCGACTCGCTCGCGAACAAGGCCATCTACGACCTGTGGCACTGGCAGGACACGCGCCTGCAGCCCACACAGTCGTTGCAGGCGGGGCGCGACCGCAACCAGACGTTCGTCTCCATCTACCACCCGAAAACGGGCAGGGTCGTACAGCTCGAGAGCGACTCGCTGCCCAACGTGGAGGTAAGCGACGACGGGCGGCTTGCCCTCGCCGTGACGCCGGTGCCGTATCAGCTGGAGGCCATGTGGGGCGAGGGCGGCAATGACGTGTACCTGCTCGACGCTGCAACCGGCGGACGCACGCTGGTGGCCAAGAAGCTCGAGCGCGGCGCGCAGCTGTCACCCGACGCCAAGTTCGTGACGTGGTTTGCCGACGACCAGTGGGTGTCGTACGACATCGTCGCCAAGCAGACGCGTGTGCTCACCAAGGACATCGCCGGTGTGTCGTTCAGCCAGGAGACGTGGAGCACGCCCAGCACACCGTCGGCGTGGGGCCTGTCCGGCTGGACCAAGGGCGATCGCCAGCTGCTCATCAACGATCGCTACGACGTCTGGGTGGTGGACCCCAAGGGAGCCGCAGCGCCGCGACGCCTCACGGGTGGCGTCGGTCGCGCCCGGCAACACGCGTTTCGCGTGGAGAACCTCGACCCCGAGGAGCGCGCCATCGATCCGTCCAAGCCGGTGCTGCTGTCCGCATTCAACGATGTGACCAAGGAGTCGGGCTGGTTCCAGGGCAGCTTCACGGACTCCATGCCAACGTCCATCGTGATGGCGCCCAAGCGCTTTGGCAACCTGTCCAAGGCACCAGACGCCGATCAGTTCATGTACACCCGGTCGGACTATCGCGAGTTTCCGGACATCTGGACCGGTGCCTCGCTCACGAGCATGGCCAAGATCTCCGACGCCATGCCGGAACAGTCGCAGTATCGTCGCGGCTCGGCTGAACTGGTGAGCTGGCTCAACGCCGACGGTGACTCGCTCGCCGGCCTGCTGTACAAGCCCGACAACTTTGACGCGTCAAAGAAGTACCCAATGGTCGTGTACTTTTACGAGACGCACTCCGACGGTCTCTACGGCTACGTGAAGCCGGCCGGCCGCAACATCGTGAACCCCACCGTCTACAACTCGCTCGGCTACGTGGTGTTCATGCCGGACATCAAGTACACGGATGGTTTTCCCGGACCTAGCGCCTACAAGTCCATTGTGCCCGGCGTGCAATCGCTCATCCAGAAGGGCTTCATTGACAAGAACGCGATTGGCATTGGCGGCCAGTCGTGGGGCGGGTACCAGACGGCCTACCTGGTCACGCAGACGAATCTGTTCAAGGCGGCCGTGCCCAACGCGACCGTGGTGAACATGACCAGCGCCTACGGCGGCATTCGCTGGGGCAGTGGGGTATCGCGCTCGTTCCAGTACGAGACGGGCCAGAGCCGCATTGGCGGATCGCTCTGGGAGTATCCTGAGCGCTTCATCGAGAACTCGCCGCTCTTCTTTGCCGACCGTATCACCACGCCGCTGCTGTTCATGGCCAACGACAATGACGGAGCCGTGCCCTGGTACCAGGGCATTGAGTTCTTTGTGGCGATGCGCCGCCTGGGCAAGGAGGCGTACATGATCAACTACAACGGCGACGAGCACAATCCGACCAAGCGGGCCAACCAGCTCGACATTGACAAGAAAATGCTGGAGTTCTTCGACCATCATTTGCGCGGTGCTCCGGCGCCCGACTGGATGAAGAGCGGCATCCCGTTCCTCCAGAAGGGCCGCGATCAGGTACGTGCGATTGGCGCCGAGACCATCGGGGAGGCGGGATCTGTTACGAGTCCGGGCGGGCGCAACTAGTACACGCAGCGGCCGCGCGTCCCTATTTTTCGCGCATGGCTACCCGTATCGCACCCATCGCCGAGCCGACCGACGTGCCGGCCGCTCCCTGGACCGTCGCTGACGCCCGGGCCCTCTACAACATCGAGGGCTGGGGCGCCGGCTACTTCGATGTCAATGAACGCGGCAATGTCGTGGTCCGGCCGGATCCGGAAAATCCGGCCGGCGCCGTGGACCTGCGCGACCTGGCGCGTGATCTGGAGGAGCAGGGCATTCAGTTGCCCGTGCTGCTGCGCTTCTCTGACATCCTGCGCTCACGGGTGCAGACGCTCAGCGAACGGTTCGCGGGGGCCATGCGCGAGTTCGAGTACGCGGGCAAGTACACCACGGTCTACCCGATCAAGGTCAACCAGCAGCGGCACGTGGTGGAGGAGATCGTCCGCTATGGGTCGGCGCACGGTGTGGGCCTCGAGTGCGGCTCCAAGCCCGAGCTGCAGGCCGTGCTCGGCCTGGTGGAAGGCACCGACCAGCTCATTGTCTGCAATGGCTACAAGGACCACGAGTTCATGCGGCTGGCGCTCATGGGCCAGAAGCTCGGGCATCGCGTGTTCATCGTGCTGGAGCAGCTGAGCGAGCTCGACGTGCTGCTCGAGGTGGCTGACGAGCTGGGCGTCACGCCCATGGCGGGTGTGCGGATCAAGCTCGCGTCCGAGGGCGCGGGGCGCTGGGCGCAGAGCGGCGGCGAGAAGAGCAAGTTCGGCCTGTCGAGCGCTGAGCTGGTCAAGCTGATTGATCGCCTGGAGGAGATGGGGCGGCTCAACATCGTCAAGCTCATTCACTTCCACTTGGGCAGCCAGATCACCGACATCCGCTTCATCAAGTCGGGGTTGGCCGAGGTTGCGCGCTTCTACGCGGAGCTGCGCAACATGGGCGTGGACATCACGCACGTGGACGTGGGTGGTGGCTTGGGTGTGGACTACGACGGCACGACGTCCACCAACAACGCCAGCGTCAACTACACGCTGCAGGAGTACGCGAACGACGTGGTGTACACCATGGCCGAGGCGTGCCGTGAGCAGGAGCTGCCCATGCCGCACATCATCAGCGAATCCGGGCGGGCGCTCACGGCGCACCACGCGATGCTGCTGGTGAAGGTGATCGACGTGGAGTCACAGGCGGCGCGTCCGCTTCCCGCGCTCACTGATGACGACCACTCCCTGCTGCACGAGATGCACGAGGACCTGCGCACCATCAGTGAGCGGTTGCCCAAGCCGCGCAAGGTGCTCGAGGTGTTCCACGACGCCACCTTCGACAAGGAACGCGCGCGCAACTATTTCAACAGCGGCGTCCTCACGCTGCGGCAGCTCGCCGCCGCAGAGTTGCTGTGGCTGGCCACCATGAACGCGATCTATCCCATCGCGCAGGCCGATCCGGAAACGTACGCCGACATCGTGCGGGAGCTGCAGTCGTCGCTGTGCGATCGGTACTTCCTGAACTTCTCGCTGTTCCAGTCGCTACCCGACTCCTGGGCGATTGACCAGCTGTTCCCGATCATGCCGATTCACCGGCTCGAAGAGGAGCCGCTGCGCCACGGCACGCTGCAGGATGTAACGTGCGATTCCGACGGCAAGATCGATCGTTTTGTGGGTGACAAGGACGGTCGGCCGGCGCTGGAGCTGCACGAGTTTCGCGATGGCGAGGACTACATCCTGGGCATTTTCCTTACCGGCGCGTATCAGGAGATTCTGGGCGATCTGCACAATCTCTTTGGCGACACGAACGCGGTGCACGTGTTGCTGACGCAGGACGGAAAGTACGAGATCAACGATCTCGTGGAGGGGGATACGGTCACGGAAGTGCTGAACTACGTCCAATTTGGCGCCGCGCAACTTCTGGCGACGTTTCGCCGTAAGGTAAACGCCGCCAAGGGGCTCACCCGCGAGGAAGCAAACGCGTTCATCGCCGACTATGTCGCGGGATTGGAAGGGTACACGTACCTCGAGGGCGAAGCAGCACGCTGACGCGATGCTGCCCTTGTGGTGGCCAAACGTCCAACTCCAGGAGTGTGTGCGTGACTGAAGCGACCAGTGCGTCCCCGGCCAGACCAAGCAGCCTGATGGACGACATTCTTGAGATTTTCGTGGCGCCGAGCAAGGTGTTTGCGCGGTGCCGCAATGATGGGTACGGTCGGTTCCTGTTGGTACAGATGGTACTCATGGCCGTAGTGGTCGTGGCCACCATCGGGCTGGCCAGGCCCTACTGGGACGCCCAGATCATGTTGGGTTTCCAACAGGCTGCGGAGCGCGGACAGGCCATGCCCGAAGGGGCGGCGGAGAGCGCACGGAAGTTTGGCGTCTACACTGGGCTCGCAGCGCAGGTGCTGTTGATCCCGGTCTTGGTGTGGATTGGCGCGCTGTTCGTGCTGCTCGGCGGTAAGGTGGCCGCCGCGCCGGTATCCTATCGCCAGGGCGCGCTCATCTTCACGCTGGCCGGATTCCCACGCCTGCTCTCTCCGCTCACGTTGGCAGTTCAAGGCTTGCTGGTAGATCCGACGAGCATTCGCAGCATGAGTGATGCCTCCCTGGGCCCTGCACGCTTCCTCGACCCGTCCACGGCGTCGCCAGTGTTGCTGGGGGTGCTTGCGAACCTCGATCTGATCAACATTTGGGCGTTCGTGCTCGTGGGCATCGGCATCAAAGTCATCGGACGCGGCAGCACCGCCAGTGCGTGGATCGGCGCGGGCGTCGTGTTCGCGTGCACGCTTGCGATCACGATCATTCCGGCGGCCCTTTTCTAGTTGGCCGTGTGCTGACTCTGGGTGAACCCCATTCCCAGCGCTGGCTGAATTGAAAGCGGGCCCGGTGGCGAGATTGCGCCACCGGGCCCGCGTTCTGTGTGCGACGATCCTCAGCCCATGCTCGCCGAGTAGTGCTTCGCCACCTCGGCCCAGTTCACCACGTTCCAGTATGCGCCCACGTAGTCGGCGCGACGGTTCTGGTAGTGCAGGTAGTAGGCATGCTCCCAGACGTCCAGACCAAGCACGGCCTTCTTGCCTTCCATGAGCGGGTTGTCCTGATTGGGCGTGCTCATGATCGACAGCGCGCCCATGTCCGACACGAGCCAAGCCCAGCCGGAGCCGAAGCGACCCATCGCGGCCGTCTGGAACTTCTCACGGAAGGTGGCGAAGTCGCCGAACGCCTTCGTGATCGCAGCGCCCAGGTCACCGCCGGGCTCTCCGCCGGCCTTGGGGGCCATCGTGGCCCAGAACAGCGAGTGGTTCCAGTGGCCGCCACCGTTGTTGCGCACAGCCGTGCGGATAGACTCGGGCACCTTGGTCAGGTCGCCCAACAGCACGTCGAGCGACGTGTTCGCGAGGTCCGGCGCCTTTTCCAGCGCGGCGTTCAGGTTGTTCACGTACGCCTGATGATGCTTGCCATGGTGGATTTCCATGGTCTTCGCGTCGATGTGCGGCTCGAGGGCGTCGAAAGCGTAGGGCAGGGCGGGCAGCGTATGGGCCATGAGGACAAATTCTCCTGATTGAGGTTGAGTGGTACCACAGAGCAGCGTGGGTCGGGCGTCAAGCAGACGGCGGGACGGTACGAAACCGTTCACGCGCCCACGCGATGATGCCGGGCAGGATGGAAAGGAAAATGACCACGAGGATCACCTTCTCGATGTGTTGGTCGATGCCGGGAACCCACCGGCCGAGAAAATATCCGGTGAACAGCATCCCCCACACCCACGACAGCCCACCCACGACATTGAAGGCGAGGAAGGAGCGGTACTGCATCTGCCCGACTCCGGCCACCACCGGCGCGAACGTCCGGACGATGGGCACGAAACGGGCGATGATGATTGTCTTGCCGCCGTGCTTCTCATAGAACGCCTGCGCGCGCAGCAGGTGCGATCGCCGGAAGAAGAACGAGTCCTCACGCGTGAAGATACGAGGGCCCGTGACACGACCAATGTGATACCCCACGGTGTCGCCAAGGATCGCGGCGACCGAAAGCAGCAGCCCCAGCAGGTAAACATTGAGGCCGAAGGCTGGCTGGGAGCAGAGCAGGCCCGCCGTCACGAGCAGCGAGTCACCCGGCAGAAAGAAGCCGATGAGCAGTCCCGTCTCGGTAAAGATGATGACGGACAGCCCCACATAGCCGGCCCACTGCACCAGGGCCGGCAGATCGCGGAGTCGCGCCAGCAGGTCGGAGAGGAATTCCACGGAGAGCAGCAAGGGGAAGCGCCACGCACCCCTCGCGGGCCGCGGCGACAGGACGTGTGCCTGACAATCCAGAAAGGTCGAAGGCGGCTGCGCTCCGGTCAACGGTTGGTGTGCAACCCCGGCGACCGTGACCGACGTGTCGTCGCCGTCCAGCAGTCGCGCTGCTAGTTTCTTCGGGTGACCGTCCGCCCGCCGCTCGCTCCGTCCGCCTCGCTCGACGTACACGTCGTGGCCCACACGCATTGGGATCGCGAGTGGTACCATCCGCTTGAGCGTTTCCGTCAGCGGCTCGTGGCGCTGGTGGGTACCCTCTTGGCCGACCCGCCGCATGCCGCGCGTCCGTTCCTGCTCGATGGTCAGGCGGTCGTGCTGGAAGATGTGCTCAGTGTGCATCCCGAGTGGGAGGAGGCGATCCGGATACATCTCGGAGCGGGGGCGCTTGAGGCAGGGCCGTGGTATGTACTCGGCGACGAGCTGCTCGTCTCGGGCGAGGCCATGGTGCGAAACCTCTTGGCGGGGCGCCGCGTGCTGCGCCGTCTTGGTGCGTCGCCGCCGCCCGTCTGCTATTCCCCCGATGCCTTTGGTCACCCGGCCGCGCTTCCCACCATTGCGCAGGGCTTCGGCCTCACGGTGGCGGTGCTCTGGCGGGGGTACGGTGGGCTGGCCTGGCCGGCTGGGGACACCGTGCTCTGGCGCGCGCCCGACGGCGCGGAGCTGCTGGTGTGGCACCTGCCGCCGGACGGCTACGAATACGGCAGCGCGCTCCCAACGGACTCACAAGAAGCGTCGGCGCGGTGGCGTGCTCTCCGGGAACAGCTGCTGTCGCGGTCTGCCGCCGGGGTGGTGCTGCTCACCAACGGCGCCGATCACCACGCGCGCCAGCCCGCCCTCGATGAGGCGCTCGCCGTGCTCTCGGCGGCGGCCGAACTGGATGGTGCGCGCGTGCGTCGGTCGTCGCTTGGGGCGTGGGCGGGCGCGCTGCGCGAGGCCGTCGCGCACCGGCACGCGTCCGGCGCGCCAGTGCCTATCGTGCACGGCGAACTGCGTGATTCCCGCGGCCATACCTGGTCGCTGCAAGGGACGTTTGCCACCCGCAGCTGGCAGAAGCGCGCCGTGACACAGACCGATCGCTTGCTGCGCACGGATGCGGAACCGTGGCTGGCACTCGCGTGGCTGCGTGGCGCTTGCACGTCGGACGCAGCGCTGCTCGATGTGGCCTGGCGTACGCTGCTGCGTACGATGCCCCACGACACGCTGTGTGGCTGCTCGGTGGACGCGGTCGCCCGGGCGCTGGACTCACGTGTGGACGCGGCACGCACGCAGGCGATCGGGCTGCGCGACGCGGCGCTCGATGCGTTGCTCGCCCGCGATCCGGCTACGGCGCGCGGCGTGGAGCGGGCGGAGTGGAAACCGCGCCTCGTGCTCAGAAACCGTGTGTGCCGTCCGCGTGCAGGCGTGGCCGAAGTTGAGCTGCTCACCACGATCGGCGATGTCGCGGTCGGTCCTGGATCGGCGACTGTGTTGCAGCCGCACGCGTCGCGGAGGCCCCATCTGCGTTTGCGTCCGGACGATGTGATTGTGCAACCGCTCAGCACTCGCCTCCGCCACGCGCGACGCGAATCACCGCATCACTATCCGGACGACGATCTGGCGCACGCCTGCCGGGCGCTTGTGTGGGTGCCGGCCTCGCGTGCGGTTCCCGCGCTGGGGCTCCGCGTGTGGCCCTTGGTGCCGCCATCGATCGAGACCGAATCAGCACCGGCCGCCGCGGCCGATGGCATGACGCCAGCGACGCTCGCGCGCGTCGATGGCACGATCACACTCGAGAACGGCGCGCTGCGAGTGGTCGTGCGCGATGGACGCGTGACGTGGCACGACCTGCAGCGCGATCACACCGTGTCCGATGCAATCTTCGCGACGTGGCAGCGCGATGTGGGCGATACCTACACCGCCGCGCCGCGGGGACCGGTGCGTCGGCTCACGGTCACGCGCGTGCGTCTGCTTGCGCGCGGTCCACTGCGTGCCGCCGTGGAGTTGCGCGCCGAGTTGCTGGTTTCGCATGAGCCCGTGGCGGCGGACCTCGACTTTGTGGACGACGCGCAGCCACAGGACGTGGGCCACGACGATGTGGCGCAGCACGCGCCGCGCACGGCGCACACGCGCCGTCCACGCAAACGGTTGCGTCGCATTCGGGTGATGCTGCGTCTGTCGCTCGACGCCGGTGCACACCACGTATCAGTGGTCGTGCGCGCCATCGACCACGCGCCCGATCATCGCCTGCGCCTGGTATTCGCGACTGGCTGTGCCGGCCGGTCAATACTCGCCGACGCCGCATTCGGGCCGGTGGAACGGTGGCGCGAGCGACCGGGCGAACGGTTGGCTGCCCCCAGCGATGCGCGACAAGTCGCCCGGACGGACGCAGACGAGCTCGCGCACGTCAGCGAGACCAGTGAACACATGCCGACCACCGCACCATTGCACCGATGGGTGGCCGTGCACGCGGAGCGCGTCGCACCGTCGCGCTCGGTCGCGCTCATCAGCGACGGACTGGCGGAGTATGAAGCCTTCGCGAACGGCGACCTCGCGGTCACCCTGTGTCGCGCCACGGGCGAGCTGTCGCGGGCCGACCTGCCCGAACGGCCCGGCCACGCTGGATGGCCGGCTGCTGTCCCCGGCGCGCAGGGACCCGGGTTGCTGCGTGCGCGATTTGCTGTACGCCCCGGCGGCGCGCTGCGTGCACACGAGGTGGAGCAGTGCGCGGACGATGTGTTGCTGCCGCTCGTGGGCACCACCTGGCGCGATGCACCGGCCGACACACCGTCGGATCACGTGATCGACGGCATCGCACTGCGGGGCGACGATGTGGTGGGCTCCGCGATCATGCCTGCGGACGACGGCGACGGCGTCATCCTGCGCGCCGTGAATCTCGCCGCTGCACCGCGCGACGCGGCCTGGATTGTGCCGGTGCGCGACGTTGAGGCGTCGGTTGTACGGCTGGACGAGACGCCGGTGGACGAAACGCCGCGAGCCGGGACCCAGCCCGGTGCGCTTGTCTCGCGTGTTGATCACGTCGCCGGTCGAACGGAAATCTCTCTCACGCTCGGCGCGCGCGCCGTCAGCTCCGTGCGGCTTCGGCGGGCGCCGTAGACGGTCCGCGCATCAGTCCGTCGCCGATGAGCGTGCAGGAGACCACCGTGGCGATGAGCGTGATGCCCGGCGCGAGCGCAATCCACGGCGCGATGAGCAGCCACTCGCGTCCGCCCGCGATCATGTTGCCCCAACTCGGCGCGGGTGGCTGAATGCCGAGTCCAAGAAACGACAGACCACTCTCAAGCAGGATGGCATTCCCCACGCCAAGCGTGACCGCGACCACCGCGGCGCCGAGGGCATTCGGAAGTACGTGGCGTCGCAGCACACGACCGGGTGGGACGCCGAGGGCCGTGGCGGCTTCGATGTACGCGGTCTCTCGCACACCGAGCACTTCGCTGCGCACGAGCCGCGCCACGCCCATCCACCCGGTGAGCGCGAGCACGGTCACCACCGTGGGGAGTCCGGGGCCCCACAGCGCTGCAATGACGAGCAGCAGCACAAGGCGTGGAATCGCGAGCAGCGCGTTCCCGAGAGCGAGAAGCGCCCGGTCGAGCGCGCCGCCGACCCACGCGCCGAGCGCGCCCAACGCAATCCCGAGCGTTCCGGCGAGCAGCGATCCAATCAGGCCAACGGCGAGCGAGAGCCGAGCGGCAATCCACACGCGCGCGAGTACGTCACGCCCGAACGCGTCGGTGCCCAGCACGTGCAGCGCGCCACTTGGCCCCGTGCTCATGGGCGGGCGAAGGCGGGACTGCATCACGTCCCCGATGGCCACCGGATCGCCGGGTGACAGCGCGGGTCCAAGCAGGGCGCCAAGCGTGAGGCCGGAGAGGACGAGCGCGCCAACGAGCACGCGCCGATCGGAGAACGCACTATGCGTCTTCATGCCACGCTCCGTCGTGGATCGAGCGCGCGCACGGTCACTTCGGCCAGCAGGTTGGCCGCAATCACTACGGCTGCGTACACCACGGTCAGGCCAAGCACCACCGGATAGTCGCGCGATCCGATAGCCTGCAACATGGTGCGACCGAGTCCGGGCCACGCGAACACCTGCTCCACGAAAACGGAGCCCGCGACCACCCCGGGCAGCGCCAAGCCCACCAAGACAATGATGGGAGAGACTGCGTTGCGCGTGACGTACCACCGTCGCACCCGCTGCGCCGACAGGCCGCGTGCTTCGGCGGCGCGCACATGCGGCGCGGCCCACGCGTCCGCGATCGCCACGCGGGCGTATCGCGCGATGCCGGCGATTCCCGGTAGCGCCAGCACGAGAATGGGCAGAAGCGCGTGGCGGGCGATGTCCACGATGTTCGGCCAGCCACTGAGGGTTGCCGCCGGTGTGTGCACGCCGAAAGCCGGCAGCCGCATCCACGCGGGTGCGCCGAGCACGGCCGGTCCACTCGTCGCGATCACGAGCACGGCGAGCGCCAACCAGAAGCTTGGCGCCGCGTACATCGTGGTGCTGAGCACCGTGACCACGGTGTCGGCGCGGGTGCCCACGCGTCGCCCATGCCAGCCGCCGATCGCCACGCCACCAATCACACTGAGCGCGAGGCTCACACCGCCGAGCAGCAGCGAGAGGGGCAGGGCATCGGCGATCACAGCGCGTACCGGGCGAGCCAGTGCGAGGCTCATGCCAAGGTCGCCCTGCAGCAGCGCACCGAGCCAGCGGCCATATTGCGCAAGGAGCGAGCCGTCCAGTCCAAAGGCGGCGCGCTGCCGCGCGATCTCCTCGGCCGTGGCCGTTGGTGACACCAGCAGCGAGGCCGGATCGCCCGGCGCCAAGTGAATCAGGAGAAACGTGAGCGTCGCGACCAGCCAGAGCAGCAGGAGGGCATCGACGAGTCGGGGGAGGATGTGTCGCACCCCGGGGATCTTGTCGTCGGCGCGGCTGGGGTCAAGGTGGCAGACGATTTGTCGTGCGCTGGCTTTCGCTGTTGCGGCGGCCGCAGGACTGTCGGCCACGGCCTGCGGCAGCACCGTGCGCGACCCGTCAGTCTTCGTGCTGGCCTCGGGCTCGGACCTCGAATCAGCAAACCCGGTGGTCACCGTACACACGATGTCCCGGCAGGTGCAGCGCCACATGCTGTTCATGCCACTCCTGCAGCTCGACGTCGAGTTGCAGCCCGTGCCGTGGTTGGCCCGGTCCTGGACATGGAACGCCACGCGCACGGAACTCACGTTTGTGCTGCGCACGGACATCCGGTGGCACGACGGGGTGCCCACCACCGCGCGCGACGTGGTGGTCACCTTTGATGCGGCGCGTGATCCTGCCACCGGAAGCCCGCGCGCGGGTGACCTGGAAGCGGTGCGCTCGATCGAGGCAATCGGCGACACGGTCGTGCGGGTGACCTTCAGCGCCGCGCAGCCCGTCATGCCGCTGGTGTTTGCCGAGCTGCCGCCCGTACCGGCACATCTGCTCGGCGCGGTGCCGCACGCCGACTGGCGGCGTCACGCCTTCTCCACCAACCCGGTCGGCAACGGTCCTTTCATGTTCGTGTCGCGCGACGCCGGACAGCGCTGGCGATTTGCGCGCAACCCGGATTTTCCCCCCGACCTGGGCGGCCCGCCCGCCGCGCGTGAAGTCGTGGTGGCGGTCGTGGACGAACCCGCCACCAAGTTCGCGGGGCTCGTGAGCGGTGAGTTGGATGTGGCCGGTGTGTCACCCGCCATGGCCGGTCTGGTGGCGCGTGATCCGTTGCTGGTGCTCGAGAACCCGCCCGTGCTGTTCACGACGATGCTTGCGTTCAACACCACGCGTCCACCGTTTGACGAGGCGCGTGTGCGTCGCGCGGTGTCCGCGGTGCTCGATCGGCAGCGGATTGTGAATGCGGCCGTTGCCGGCTACGCGGTGCCCGCGGCATCTGCCGTGCCGCCCGGCGTGATTGGCGAGGTGCCCGTTGCCGCGGGACCCGATTCCGCGCGCGCGGCCGCCGCGCTGGACAGCGTCGGCTGGCGTCTCGCGCCCGACGGTATTCGTGCGCGCGATGGCGTGCGCTTGGCGGTATCGGTGATCACCGTGGGCAGCGGCGATCTGGCTGTGGAGCAACTGCTGCAGAGCGATCTCAAACGCGTGGGAATTGATCTCTCCATTCGGACGGTGGAGCTGGCCGCATTCCTGTCCGAGCTGCGGGCCGAGCGCAAGGAGTTCGACCTCGCGTACACGGGCGTGCCCGGTGACCTCGGCTTGGGGCATCTCTCGGCACTGCTGCATTCACGGCAGGCCGGCGGCGCGTTGGACTACACCGGCTACCACAACGCCGCACTCGACGCGCTGCTCGACACGGCTCGCACGGCAGACGGACTGGTCAAACGTCAAGCGGCGTGGAGGCGCGTGAGTGCCGCGCTCGACACCAGCATGCCGGTCGCGTTCGTGTATCACGCCCGCGGCGTGCAGGGTCGCGCGCGGTCGCTGGAAGGCGTGGTGATGGATCTGCGTGGCGAGCTCGCGTCAATCGCCCACTGGTCGCGCCGCCCGTGATGTTGCTCGGCGTCTCACTGCGGTCCCGATGGCAAGACTGCCCAGCCGAGCTGCAATCGCTTGCACACGGCCTGCACCGTGAACTCGCGCCACTGCTGGAAAGCGAGGCGCCCATCCCCACACAGAAGGCACAACTCACGCGCCAAGGCGGCCGGTGCGCGCACGACGGAACACCGCTCACGATGGACCCGTGGTCGCCGCACATCCACACCTGTCCACGCTGCGCGCAAAAGTACGAGGGTACGGACCACGACGCGTGGTGGGCCATGGGCGCGCAGCTCTGGACCATGGAACGCGCGCTGCACGCCGCCGTGCTCGGCCGCATGTGGGAGCAGCCACCGCTACTCGCACTTTCCGCGTCACTGCTCGACCAGTTCGCTGCACAGTACGCGAAGTACCCGAATCGCGACAACGCGCTGGGCCCGACGCGGCCGTTCTTCAGCACCTATCTCGAAAGCGTGTGGCTGCTCAACGGGTGTCTCGCCAGCCTGGCGTTGCGCGGCCATGATCCGGCTGGGAATGCGCGCGATCGTTTCGCGTCTTGTGTCATTGAACCGAGTCGAGCGCTCATTGCGTCGTATCCCGAAGGCCGGTCCAATCGACAGACGTGGCACACCGCCGCGCAGCTCGCCGCCGCTGTTGCACTTGGCGATATGCCTGCGGTGGAGCCGATGCTCGCTGGACCCCTCGGAGTACACGCGCTTCTCGCGCGGGGGCTCCTTGACGACGGCTCGTGGTACGAAGGCGAGAACTATCATCTCTTCGCGCACCGCGGGCTCTGGTATGGTGTGTCGCTGCTCGAGTCGCTCGGCCACGCGCTCCCAGACGCGCTCGGCGATCGGTTTGCACGCGGCTTCGTGACGCCGTGGCTTGGCGTGCTGCCCGATGGCACGTTCCCGTCGCGCCGAGACAGCCGCTACGCCGTGTCGGTTCACCAGTGGCGCTTCGCCGAGTGGTGTGAGCTTGGTCTTGCCCGACGCGACGAGCCGGTGCTCGCGCGCTGGCTCGAACGCCTGTATGCGAGTGAGCTGCCGGCTGCCGATACCGGGCGCGCCCGCTCCACCGCCGACATCGAGCGTGACGAGCCGCCGAGCGCCCTGTCACGTGCGTCGCTTGGTTGGCGCACCTTGTTGTGTGCACGATTGACGGTTCCCGCAGCACCGGTGGCGTCTCCCGATCAAAGTGTCGTCCTGCCGGTGCAGGGCCTCACCGTCCTGCGCGCCGATGCCGGTCGATTGTACGTCGCGCTCGAAGGAGGCGACACGGGGGGCGGCCACGGACACCCGGATCGCCTCGCACTCACCATTCAGGATGGGCACGATCGCGTGCTGGAGGATCCTGGTGCGGGCTCCTATGTGGAACGCGCACTGCACTGGTACCGCAGCACGTTGGCGCACAACGCGCCGCTGGTTGATGGTCGGTCACAGGCGCGCGTTCCTACAGAACTGCTGGCGTTCGATGCGGTCGCGGACGATGGCTGGATGCGCGCGCAGACGATCGGGTCGGCGCCCGGTGTGCGACTGGTGCGCACGGTGGTGCTGTTCGACACGCATGTCGTGGATCATCTCACGTGGGAGGCGGATCGCGAAATCACGCTCGACCTGCCGCTGCACGTGAACGCGTCCGTTCGCGCGGTGCCCGCGACGCGGTCTACCGCGGTCTCACACGAGGGTGCGTTGATCTGGACTCACGCGGACCCCGGAGGTGCCGGCGGACTTGAGGACGGCTTCGACTTCCTTACGAAGACAGAACGCGTGCTGGTGCCTGACGGCATGCTGCTTCGATTGGCAGATCGCACCCATGCATCCGTTTCGGCTTGGTACGGGGCCACGGCCCCCTCGAGCCTCTGGCGGGCCCAAGCGCCGGGTCCACCAGGCACCGCCCCACGCCGTATGCACTGGTGGCGTGCGCAGGCGGCATCCGGGGCGCTCATTGGTGTGTGGTCGCTCAGATCGGACATCAGCAGCGTCACGTGGCACGAATCACATCGACCGTTCCCGTTGCAGCTCACCGCTGCCGGGGACGCAGTGGTCTTGCACGAACCGGTATCCAGCGGGTGGCAGGTCACAGCGCGGTCCGATGGCGCCGCCACCAGGTTGCTGCTGGGCGGCTTGCGAGGTGGGCTGGACGACGCGGCATCCGTGAAGTCGGCCGCTACAGCGCTCCCGCACGCGTCGCCCGTGCACGTCATCTCAGGGCAGGAGCCACTGCGTTGCACGCTCGCGGAAGCGCACTATCGCCGCTCAGAGCAGTCATGGCTCGAAGCTGGCGCACCCACGGCCGACGTCGAGCTCTCGGCCCTCCCGGACGCGCTGTGCGTCGTGGTCCACGCGCACACCGGCGTGGTAACTGTACCTCCCGCGGGCTCGGAGAACCCCTTTGACAATGAGCGCGCCGATGTGAACGCGGACGGCGTGCAGTGCCACATCGGCGGTGAGCTGGGCGAGGGGTGGTCGGCGGCCTGGTTGCTCGTGCCGGACCCGGCGACGGGCGCCGTCCGACAGACGCCGCTCGCGCCGGACAGCCCCGGGATCACGGCGGCCTGGTCCGCCACCCTCACGGGCTGGCGCCTGACGTTCGACATCCCGCGGGCGCTGCTGCCCGTGTCGCCTTTCCGTTTTGACTTGCTCGTGAACGAGCGCCCCCCCGACCGGGCCCGACGGCGTGGACAGTTGATCCTCTCGGGCGCATCAGGTGCGTTTGTGTATCTTCGTGGAGACCGGCACGACCCGAGCAGCGCCTGGCTGCTGCGGATCGACCCGCCCGACTTGCCCCTTGCTCCGCACGCATGACCGACTCGTCTCTTTCCGCCGTGAAGGTGGTGCTGTTCGAACCGCAGGATCCCGTCAACATTGGCGGCGTGGTGCGCGCCATGAAGAACATGGGCTTCCAGGACCTCCGCCTCGTTCGGCCCGTCGCGTACGATACCACCCGCATTCAGCAGATCGCGCACGATACGCGCGACGTGATGGAGCGCATCCAGCACTTCGACACGCTCGACGAGGCGCTGGCGGACTGTGTGCGCGTGGCCGCGTTCACGGGGCGTCGCCGAGCGGCGCGTTGGGCCATGCACACGCCGCGCACCATGGCGGACGATCTGCTGGCCGTCGTCGAGGAGGGGCCGGTGGCACTCCTGTTCGGCCGAGAGGATCACGGTCTGCCGGGGGATGCGGTGGACAAGGCGAATATCATCGTCACCATCCCCACCACGGAGCACTACTCGCTCAACATCGCGCAGGCCGTGCTGCTTGGTCTGTACGAGTTGCACCTGGCTGCCGGCGATGCCACGCGACGGCTGGCCCGTCCCCGCAAGTCCACGCCGCCGCCCAACGCAGAAGACGTGGAGCGGACGTTTCGTGACGTCGAAGAGGCCCTGCACAACATCGCCTACTTCAAGACGCGCAATCCGGAGCTCATCATGCGGAGCATTCGCTCGCTGGTGTTCCGGGCCGCTCCGGATTCGCGGGAGCTGACGATGTTGCGCACCGCCGCCATCGAGGTGCTGCGCACGCTGGAGCGGGAAAAGAAGGCGCTGCTCAAACGCGCTGGCCTCACTGAGGCCGACCTGCCGCCCGAGCCATCGCCCACCCCATGAAACACGAGGCGCCCAGCGCTTGGTTGGCGCGCGCTCGGCAGGCAATTCCCGGCGGCGCCTCGACGGGCAGCAAGCGGGCCGACGCGCTGTTCGGCGACGCCCTCGATGCGCACACCCCCACACACATGCGACGCGCCTATGGATGCCGCCTCGAAACGGCGGACGGCCGTGTGCTGGTGGACACCACGATGGCGCTCGGTGCCGTGGCGTTTGGCTACGCCGATGCCGAGGTCACGCGCGCGGTGCAGGAGGCGGCCGCGCTCGGACCCGTGGGCGGCCTCTCACCGGTGCTGGAGATCGAAGTCGCGGAGCGTTTGATCGACGTCATCCCGTGCGCCGAACAGGTGCGGTTTCTCAAGACGGGCGCCGAGGCCACCACCGCCGCCGTTCGAATCGCTCGGGCGGCAACCGGGCGCGACACAGTGATCGCGTCGGGGTACTTCGGCTGGCATGACTGGAGCAACAGCGGCGCCGGCATTCCCGCAGCCGCGCACGCCGATGTGCAGAATGTGCCGTTCGACGACGTGGCGGCGCTCGACGTGGCGGTGGAGCATGCCGGCCGTTCGCTCGCCGCCATCGTGCTCGAGCCGCTGGTGCACCACGTCGCATCGCGTGCTTGGCTCGAGGCCGCACGGGCGCATTGCGACCGTCTTGGCGCCGTGTTGGTGTTCGACGAAATCAAGACGGCGTTCCGCATGCGGACCGGTGGTGTGCAGGAACTCACGGGCATCACGCCGGACCTCACGTCGTTGGGCAAGGCCATGGCAAACGGATATGCGCTCTCGGCGGTGGTGGGCCGACGTGATGTCATGGACGCCGCCCGAGCGGCCTGGATTTCGTCCACACTGGCCAGCGAGTGCACGGGTTTGGCTGCCGCGCGCGCCGTGCTTGATCGCCATGCGCGCGAAGATGTATGCGCCGCGCTTGACCGCACAGGCAACCACTTGCAGCAGTGCATCCGCGAAGCGCTTGGTGAACACGGCGCGTCGCTGGGCGTGTCGCTGGACGGACCGGCTCCCATGCTCCGGTTGGTTGCGGTTGAGCAAGGTACGCTCGACGCCCTGGTGGTTGCGTGTGCGCACGAAGGTGTGCTGCTCAAGCGCGGCGCGTATCTCTTCGCCGCGCTCGCGCATGATGCGGACGCGCTGCACACGATCGGTGTCGCCGTGGCTGCAGGCGCCGCCCGAGTTGCTGCGCATGGTCACGGGCATTCACTGGTGGAGCGGGAAGCATGACAGCTGTCCTTGGCACACTCGCCGGTGTCGAGCCACTCATCGACGTGCACGCGCACTTTCACACCGCGGCCAGCGGCCGTACGGATTGGGAGGCGTACAATGATTCGCGACTGCGGGCGGGCGACCTCATGGGCTTGTGCGCGCATGTGGCGTCGGTGCTCGGCTCGTGGGGGCACAGCTCGCCAACCTATTTCTCGTCACCCGATGATCTCACGGCGGCCAACGCGTGGATGCAGGCGTTCGCGCGGGCCGATGCGGAGCGCGCCGGCTGGCAGCGCGTGTTCTCGTACGTCGCGGTGAATCCGAACTTTGGCGCGCACGCACTCGAACAGATCGTGAGCGGCCTCGCGGAGGGAGCCGTGGGCATCAAGCTGGCGGCCAGTCGGAAGGCGGACGATGTACTGCTCGACGAGATCGCGGCGGCGGCGGCGGACCACAACGTGCCCATCCTGCACCATGTCTGGCAGGACCGTCGGCACGAATGGCCCGGCCAGGATGCCAGCGACGGGGTGGAACTCGGGCGCTTGGCCGCGCGTCACCCGGCATCGCGCGTGCTGCTGGCGCACATGGGCGGCGGCGGCGATTGGGCGCACACGCTGCATGCGGTGCGCGACGTACCCAACCTGGTGGTGGATCTGTCCGGCAGCGGTATTGATCGCGGTATGATGGATGCCACGATCGCCGCGCTGGGCGCCTCGCGTGTCCTGTGGGCGGCGGACCTCACGCTCTGCACGGGCTTGACCAAAGCCTGGGCGCTCGAGGCGATCGGATTGTCGGCGTCCGAGATCGCGGATATTCGGTGGCGGAACGCCGTTCGGCTTTTCCCGCGCGCTCAGTTTGTGCACGGCGGGCCGGGCGGGGAGATGTTGGCCGCATGAGCGAACCCCAAAGCCAGATAACCGCTGAGCCGGTTGCAGGCGTGGCCCTGCCACCGAACTCGTCGCTCTTCGCACACGTGGACGTCAGTGCATGGATCGGGCCCTATCCGTTTCGCGATGTGCCGCATCCCGATCCCGACGTGCTCGTGCGCGTCTTGGCACGTGAGCAAGTGGCGCGGGCGTGGGTGGGCTGGCTGCCGAGCATGTGGCATCGCGACCCAGCAAGCGGAAATGACCGACTGCTGGAGTCAATTGCGCCGCATCGATCGGTGCTTGATCCGGCGCCGGCCGTCCGTCCGGACTGGCCAGGTTGGGAACGCGAACTGTCGCGACAGCTTGACAGTGGCGCGGCGAGCATCCGATGCTATCCCGCGCAGTGGGGGCTGGGCCCCGGCGATCCGCACCTGACGCGGCTCGCCCATGCCTGTGCGGCGGCGCGCGTCCCGCTGCACCTGACGGTCCGCGTGGAAGACCTGCGACAGCGTCACCGACTCGATTCGGCGGGTGATGTACCGATTGCCACCATACGATCACTGGCGCGTACAGGAACCGGCTGCGCTGTCGTGATCAGTGGGGGCGCTCGGGAGTTTGTGGAGCAGGCATGGTGGGGGCTCACGGAAGACGAGCGGGCCCACCTGTGGTTCGACTTCGGCTGGGTGTGGGGCCCCCCCGAAGAGCACTTTCGGCACCTTGTGCAAACGGTGGGTTGGCGTCCGTTCGTGCTGGGTACGCAGTGGCCGATGCGGCTGGTGCAGCAGTCCAGGGCACTCATGTCGCTGTTACCGAGCACACTGCAGCCACGAGAGCCGCTGGCCGTTCCCGGTACGGCGAGGGAACCGGTCTCGAGTCGCAATCGGTTACGCTGAGTGAGTGCGTTTGTGGTCTCGAACGGCGAGTGTGCTACATCAGCGAAGAGCAAAGCAACAGAGGAGCGCATTTTCCACTTGCGTACAAATACGCCCCCAGACATACTACCGGCTTGCTTACCGAACTCTGCTCGGCAGGGCAATGCGAGAACCCCTCAGGCGTGATCGCATTGTTCGCTGAGATCGAGATCTCTTGTGCACGCCTCACCACTCAACCAACTCGGTCGAGTCGATGACGACGAAAAAGAAGTGGACAGTTATTCCTGGGTTTCTCGTACTGGCGGCAGCGGCGACGCTGCTGTCAGCCTACAGCGGTGCCTCTTCGTCTCAGGGCAAGCTGGTTGAGCAGCCGGTCAAGTTCATTCATGCGCCGCACGTCGCGAAACTCGGCATGAACTGCCTGTATTGCCACACGGGTGCCAACAAGGCCATGGATCCTGGCAATGCGTCCGTTGCCACATGCATGGGCTGCCATACCATTGTCAAGGCGAACGGCAGCGAAGAGATCAAGAAGCTTGAGACCTTTTGGAATGAGAAGCAGCCCATCCCGTGGCAGCGCGTGCACAAGGTGCCCGACTACGTGCAGTTCCCGCACATGCGGCACGTAAACGCCGGCGTGACCTGTCAGACGTGCCACGGCCAGATCCAGAAGCAGGGCGAGAACGGCGTCACCGACGGCTACAAGCCGGTGGAGCAGTACGCCTCGCTCAACATGGGCTGGTGCATCAACTGTCACGTCAACGGCTATGTCCCGGCCGAGGGCGCTCGACTGGCCGGCCTGCCGGACAGCGTCGTTACCGCGATGGAATCCGAACCCGTGAAGAAGGCGCGATACGACTGCGCCGTCTGCCACTACTGATCCTCGACTGACCTCACATCTCGTGCGGCGGTCGGGGACGGTCCCCGGTACGTCGCGACGAGCAGCCGCCAGGAGCGGAGTGACTGCATGAGCATTGAACCGGGAAGCGGCGTCAAGCGCCGAGACTTCCTTAAGATTCTCGGCGCAACGGGCGCATCCACTGCCATGGTGGGTTGTGCCTCTGAGCGCGTCGGCAAGCTGATTCCCTACGTCACCTCCCCCGACCACACGGTTGCGGGTGTCTCGCAGTACTACGCCACCACGTGCAAGGAATGCGCGACTGGGTGTGGAGTGCTCGCCGAGGTGCGTGACGGGCGCCCCATCAAGCTCGAGGGCAATCCGGAGCATCCGGTCAATCGGGGCGCCATTTGTGCGACCGGCATGTCGGCGATGCAGGGGCTCTACAACCCCGATCGCTATCGCCAGCCCATGCTGCGCGACGGCGGCGCGCTCGCACCCGTCACGTGGGATCGCGCGCTTGAGGTGCTTGGCCAGCGGCTCGGCGAGATCAAGAGCCGTGGCGGTGCGGGGAATGCGGTGTTTCTCAACGCGCACGAGACGGGTAGCTTCCCCGGCTTCCTTGATGGGTGGCTCGCCGCCAACGGAATGCCTGCGCACCTGTCCGTCGACTCCATGGCGCCGGCCGCCACGATCGCAGCCAATCGCGCGGCCTACGGCGCCGCGTGGCCGGCCCTCGATTTCAAGGCAGCCTCGCTCATTGTCAGCTTCTCGGCCGATTTCCTGGATGCATGGGGACATCGCGTGCCGCAGCAGCTCGATTGGGCCGACGCCCGCGCGCAGCTCGAAACCGCACCCAAGCTCGTGTACATCGGCGCGCGTCGCTCACTCACGGGGCTCAACGCCGACCAGTGGATCCCGGCCAAGCCGGGCAGCGAAATGGTGATCTGCCAGGCCTTGATCGGCGAAGCCACGGCGGCACAGGCCGCGCAGGCCGCTGATGTGCCAGAAGGCACGATTACCGCGCTGATCGCCGCCGTTCGCGCAGCAGGCAACAAGGTGCTCGCACTGTGCGGTGTCACGACGCAGGACGCGGTGGAATGCGGCACCATGGTGGCGCAGATCAACCAGAACAACGGGAGCGTCGGCACCACGATCAAGCCGGGCGAAGCGCATGTTGGCTACGAAGGCGTCGCATCGTACCTGGAGCTCGTCGCGGCTACTGAGCGCATGGCAGCCGGCGACGTGCCGGTCGCATTCGTGCGCAACGTGAATCCCGCGCACGCAATGCCCTCCAACGCCGGCTTCGCCGAGGCGTTTGCGAAGGTCGGCTTCAAGGTGTCGTTCTCCAGCTGGCCCGATGAAACGAGCGAGCTGTCTGACCTCATCCTGCCGGACAATCATTGGTTGGAGAGCTGGGGCGACGCCATGGCGTCCTCCGGTCAGCGCTCCTTCGTGCAGCCGGCGCTTGAGCCGGTGTTCGATACGCGCAGCGCCGCGGACGTGCTCCTCGCCGCCGCGCGTGCCGATGGCACGATCGCCTCGCAGTTCCCGCAGGCCGACTACCGCAGCTGGCTCGTCGCCAATTTTGGCGGCGGCGCCTCCGGTTTCGCCGATGCGCTCACCAAGCCGTCCGTGAGCGGCGCGCCGGTGTCGTCTCGTGGCAGCCGCGCAGCGGTGGCCTCTCGGCCCAATCCGTCGGCGGCGTTCGCTGAGTCCGACGGCAACATGTTTGTGGTGGTGTATCCATCCGCCACGCTCGGCGATGGCGCCGGTGCGAACAAGCCGTGGTTGCAGGAGTTGCCCGATCCCGTCACCAAGATCGCGTGGCAGTCGTGGGTGGAGATCCACCCCAAGACCGCCAAGGAAATGGGCATCGTCGAAGGCGACCACCTCACCGTGAAGACCGCGGCTGGAGAAGTCACCGCGCCGGCCTACCCGTACATGGGCGTTCGCCCGGACACGGTGGCGTTGGCGCTCGGTCAGGGTCACACCGCCTACGGCCGTTTTGCGCAGAATGTGGGCGTGAACGCGTATCGCCTGGTGCCGAGTGGATGGGATACCGCGGGTGGACTGGCGACGACGACCATGCGCGGTTCCGTCACACGTCTGGCGGAGCACAGCCAGCTCGTCACTACCGAAGGCTCGGCGCGCCAGCATGGCCGTGGTATCGCGCAGGCCATGATGGTCGCGGCGATTGGTGCACCCGATGTAGAGGAAGAGCACCACGAGATCCCGGGTCACGTGTCGCAGGAGTTCCTGCCCGGGCTCAAGTCGCCGGTCGCGGCCGACGCGCAGGGCGAGTACGCCAATCCGCAGGCCAAGGACAAGGGGATGTACAACCCCGAGCATCCCACCAAGGCCGAAGCGCGCCGCTGGGCGATGACCATCGACCTGGCACGCTGCACCGGTTGCTCGGCCTGCGTCACGGCGTGCTACAGCGAGAACAACATTCCCACGGTGGGTGCGGCGTATCAGGGTCGTGCGCTCAGCCCCGTCACGTGGGACGAGCGCCCGGGGGCGAACATCATCAAGGGCCGCGAAATGGCCTGGATTCGCCTCGAGCGCTACTACGAAGGCAACACCAACACGGAGAACGAGTTCTCGCCTGATTTCGAGGCGCGGTTCGTTCCCATGATGTGTCAGCATTGCGGCAATGCGCCGTGCGAGCCCGTGTGCCCGGTGTACGCCACGTACCACTCACCCGACGGTCTCAACGTCCAGGTGTACAACCGTTGCGTCGGTACGCGCTATTGCTCCAACAACTGCCCGTACAAGGTGCGCTACTACAACTGGTTCGGATACGGTGAGCCAGATCGGCGTCAGTACGCGTGGCCGGAGCCCATGCACTGGATGATGAACCCCGATGTCACGGTGCGCGGCAAGGGTGTCATGGAGAAGTGCACGTTCTGCGTGCAGCGAATCCGCGAAGGCGAAAACCGGGCGCGGTCCGAGGAGCGCGAGCTCAATGCGGACGAGTTCACCACCGCGTGTGCGCAGGCGTGTCCGTCACGCGCAATTGTGTTCGGTGACGCGGCCGATGAGAACTGGAGTGTGGCCAAGCTCGCATACGACAGGCGCGCCTACCACGTGTTCGAGGAACTGAACACGTATACGGCGGTCGTCTACCTGAAGAAGGTCAACCATCCGGCGCCTGCGGCGTCGGCTACGGCCTGAGGAGGCACAACCGGATGGGCACCATCGCGCAACCGGTCGACGGACTGCGACGGCCGAACATTGCTTCGGCTGACGTGCAGAGTCCTGCGGTCACGGATTACGAGCAGGTCGATCGCGAGATCATCGCGACCCTGGGATTCACCAAGAAGTGGCTGCTGGGCTTAGGCGTGGCAGTCTGCGCCATGCTGGTCGGCGCCTCGGCGTGGATCTACCAGATTTACTGGGGACTTGGACAGGCGGGCTACGAGCCGCCGGTGATGTGGGGTGTGTACATCATCACGTTCGTGTTCTGGGTCGGCATTGGTCACGCCGGCACCCTGATCTCGGCCATTCTCTATCTCTTCCGCGCCGGCTTCCGCACCTCGATTTATCGAGCGGCAGAGGCCATGACCGTGTTTGCCGTCATGACGGCCGGTCTCTTCCCGATCATTCACATCGGGCGTCCGTGGAAGTTCTTCTGGCTGATTCCGTATCCGAACTGGCGCCTCCTGTGGCCAAACTTCAAGTCGCCGCTCGTGTGGGACGTGTTCGCCATCTCCACGTACCTCACGATCTCCACCACCTTCCTCTACATCGGATTGATCCCCGACTTCGCGGTGCTCCGCGATCGCGAGACCAATCCCACACGCAAGCGCATTTACGGCATCCTCTCCATGGGATGGCGGAACAGCGATCGTGAGTGGCGGCACTTCGCCAAGGCGTACCTGTTCCTCGCGGCCTTCAGCACGCCGCTCGTGCTCTCGGTGCACTCTGTCGTTTCCTTCGACTTTGCCATGTCGTTGGTGCCGGGTTGGCACGCGTCCATCTTCCCGCCGTACTTCGTGGCTGGCGCCATCTTCTCCGGCTTTGCGATGGTGTGGACGATCGCGATCCCGATGCGCAAGTGGTTCCGCCTCGAGCACTACATCACGCTCAATCACCTGGACGCTACGGCCAAGGTCGTGCTCTTCACGTCCCTCGTGGTTGGCTGCGCCTACATGATCGAGTTCTTCATTGCGTGGTTCAGCGGCGTGCGTCCGGAGCAGGAGTTCTTCTGGAATCGCGTGTTCGGCCAGTGGTGGTGGGCGGCCTGGATCATGCTGCTCTGCAACATGGCGCTGCCCATGTCGCTCTGGTCGCAGAAGTTGCGTCGCAATCCCACGTGGCTCTGGTTCCTGTCGATCTTCATCAACATCGGCATGTGGTACGAGCGCTTCGTGATCGTGGTGCCGTCGCTCAGCCATGAGTTTGAGCCATGGCAGTGGGGCAGCTACACGCCGAGCTGGGTGGACATGAGCTTCCTCGTGGGCTCCTTCGGCTGGTTCTTCATGTGGTTCCTGCTCTTCGTGAAGCAGATGCCCGTGATGGCCATCATGGAACTCAAGGAAATCGTGGTGCCCAAGCGCAAGCACGCCGTTGACGGAGGGCACCACTGATGCAGGGCGTGACCGGTGCGTTTCATGAGCTCGACACCACGGTGCAGGCGATCGGAGACCTCAAGAAGGCCCGCATTGCCAACGTCACGGTGTTCTCGCCCACCATTCGCCACGAAATCGATGAAGCAATCGACGCGCCCAACAGCGTGGTCCGTCGCTTCACCCTCATCGGTGGCTTGTTGGGTGTGTCGTTCGGGTACTGGATTTCCATCTGGACGGGTGACTACTGGCCGCTCGTCACCGGTGGCAAAGCCATTGCCTCCTGGATTCCCTACACCATCATCGGGTTCGAAGTGATGGTGCTCGTTGGCTGCCTGGCCACAGTGGCCGGCATGTTCATCAATGCACGTATTCCCCGGCTCACCAGCACGGTGGGCTACGATCCGCGCTTCAGCGGTGGCCACTTCGGCATTTTTGTGGCCTGTGGCGCCGACAAGGCGCCGGAAGTCGAGGCTCTGCTGCAGAAGTGCGGGGCGGAGGACGTGCGCCGTGAAGACTGACCCAACTGTCATGCCTGCTCTCTCGCGCATCTCGCGCGTTGCTCTCGTGGTGGCGCTGCCATTCTCGTTCGGTGCCTGCACCTGGTTCACCGACTTCAAGAACCAGCCGCGCCTTGAGCCGTGGGAATCATTCTCGGTCAACGTGAATGACACCATGGCCGCGCCGCGCTTCAATCCCCAGATGTCGGTTCCCATGCAGGGCACGGCGGTGGCTGGTCTGGCCATTTCCTACGCGCCGCTTCCGGCCACCGTCGATTCCATGTCGGGCCTGGCCAATCCACATGTGGTCTCCGAGGAATCGCTTGCCAACGGGCGCATCTATTATTCCATCAACTGCGCCATGTGTCACGGCGAGCTGGGTGACGGGAATGGCTCGATGAAGCAGTTGAATCCTGCATACGGCTATGCCCCGTCGCTGCTGACCGATCAAGCCATGAACCGCAGCGACGGCTACCTCTGGGGAATGATGCGCAACGGACGCGGCATCATGCCGTCGTACTCGCGCATTGAGGAAAGTGACCGCTGGGACGTGGTGAATTACGTGCGCGGCCTGCAGGGCACCACCGATATCAAGCCGATCATCGGTGCGCCCGGCATGCCCGGCCAGAACGGCACCACGGTGCCGCGCTCCACGGCCACCGCGCCTGGCAAGCCGTCCCCGTTCACCCCGGCCCCCGTCCAGCTCACACCCGGCAGCTCCGGTCGCAACGCGGCCACTTCCGGTCGCGAGAAAATGTCCTTCCCCAACGGCGCCCCCAAGTCTGGCGGTGGCACCGGGCATGAAGGCGAACCCAGCGGGGCCGAGCCGGCCCGGGAGATGTTCGAGTGAGCGGCGTTCATCATTACCACTACCCGACGCGCGAGGAGTTCCAGCAGCGCATCGGCAACTCCACAGTGCCGTCCACGGCCAAGACGGCTGCGCTTGTCGCTGCCGCGCTCGGCATGCTGCTGTTCGTGTACGGCGCCGTCACAGGTGAACAGCGCGCGTGGCAGTCACTGCACTTCAACTGGCTGTTCCTCACCACCATTTCCACCGCTGGCGTCGCGTTCGCTGCCGTGCAGCGCATCGTCACCGCGCGCTGGTCGCGCCCGATCGTGCGCTACTTCGAGGGCTACGTCGCCTTCCTGCCGGTTGCGTTCATCCTGCTGCTGCTCATCCTGTTCCCCGGTCGCGAGGCCATCTTCACCTGGGCCGGTCGTGAGCACGTGGAGATCGCCGAAAAGGCCAAGTATCTGGACCCCACGTTCTTCGTGCTGCGCGGCATCGTGATTTTCGGCAGCATGATCGCGCTCATGATCGCGTTCGTGTACAAGTCGGTCCGCGTGGACGTTGGCAGCATGCCCAAGTTCACTGGCGCCAAGTGGGCCGAGGGGATTCGGCAGCGCATGCGGACGGGCTTCGGTGAGGAACGCCGCGAGCTGCACGACACCCATCAGTCCACCGGCAAGCTCGCTGTCGCCGTGGCCATGGTATTCGGACTCGGCTGGTGCGTGCTGGCGTGGGACTACTCCATGACGCTCACGCTGCACTGGCAACAGACGATGTACGCTTGGATCGTGCTCATGTGCGGCTGGTTGGGCATGATCATGTCCGCGTCGCTGCTCTGCCTCTGGTGGCGCAAGCAGATGAAGGTGGAAGACCTCGTCACGGTCAACCACATGTGGGACATGGGCAAGCTCGCCTTCGCCTTTACCGCATTCTTTGGCTACATCAGCTTTGCGCAGTATCTGGTGATCTGGTACGGCAACCTGCCCGAAGAGACGCACTTCTACAACCTGCGGCTCAGTGGGTCATGGAAGACCATCACGTCGCTCATTCCCATCCTGGCGTTCGTGCTGCCGTTCGGCGGCCTGATCTCAAAGGCGGCCAAGGTCTACTTCCCCACGTTCGTCCTCTTCGCCTCGGCCAGCCTGCTCGGCACGTGGCTGCATCGCTACATCGAAGTGTACCCGTCCATCTACGGCGTCGTGGATTCGCTCCCGTTTGGTCTCTGGGAGATCGGCATCGCCATTGGCATGATCGGCTTGTGGTTCACCTGCTACTTCGCGTTCATGGACGCCTTCCCCAAGATGCGCGTCTTCATGATGACCTCGCCGTATCGCGACGAGGTGCAGGTGCCGGTTGACCCACGCACCATGGAGCCGCTGCCGGCTCACGAGTAGTCGCCGCGACGGCAACGCACACGGGTCAGAATGGGCCGCTTCGATATTCGGAGCGGCCCATTTCGCTTGTGCCTTCCACTCAGTGGTGACACCGCAGTATGTTTCGCGTCTCGGGGCGTTAGCTCAGCTGGGAGAGCGTCCGCTTTGCAAGCGGAAGGTCATCGGTTCGATCCCGATACGCTCCATTCGGTTGCCGGTCACGTCACCGCGCAACCTGTGGATTCTGCAGAAGTACGTACGATGACACTCGGTTGAATGAGGAGCGATATCATGCACACGGTGGCATTGCTCGGAACGGGTTTGCTCGGTGCCGCCATGGCTGAGCGCCTGTGTGCCGCCGGAGACACCGTGCGCGTGTGGAATCGCACCTCCACCAAGGCGGAGGCGCTCTCCGCCTTCGGTGCCCAGCCGGCCGAGACTCCTGCCGAGGCGGTGCGCGGTGCATCACGCGCGCACCTGGTACTGCGCGATGATGCGGCAGTCAACGAGGTGCTCGACGCGTGCGGGGATGCGCTCGGCGACGTGGTCGTGATTGACCACTCCACCGTGATGCCAAGCGGCGTGCTCGACCGGGCGGAACGACTGGCAGCGCGCGGCATCCGCTATCTGCACGCGCCGGTGTTCATGGGGCCCGCGGCCGCGCGATCTGGCAAGGGCAGCCTGTACGTGAGTGGTCCAACCGAGGCGTGGGAGGCCACGAAGTCGGCGCTAGAGGCCATGACCGGCACAGCTGTCTACTTGGGCACCCGTCCTGACCTTGCGGCGGTCTACAAGCTGGTGGGCAACGCCATGATCATCACGATCAATGCGGGTTTGGCCGACGCACTCACCGTGGCGCAGGCGTCCGGCGTTGCACCCACCGACGCCATGCAACTCTTTGACGTGTTCAATCCGTGCGGCACGCTCTCAGGACGTGGCGTGGCGATGGCAAGCGGCGACTACACCGCGGCCTTCGAACTCACAATGGCACGCAAGGACGTTCAGCTCATGATCGCCGCGGCGGCCGAAGGTGGCCTTGCCGTGCACACCCTCCCGGCGATCGTGGCCCGCATGGAAACGCTCATTGGCGACGGCCATGGCGAGCGCGATTTCGCGGTGCTGGCCATTGACGCCATCCCGGCCACCGCCGGCTGACCTGATCAGCGCGCGTGCAGCACGCGCTGTAGAGGTTGAGCACGCAGGCTGGGGGGCAGGGCGCGGAACACGCTGGTCAGCGCCGCGAGCGGCACCGCCGGCGAGAAAAAATGTCCCTGCTGTTCGCTGCAATCGAGCTGCTGCAGCACGCGTGACTGCTCCGAGGTCTCCACGCCCTCAGCAATGACATGCAACCCGAGGCCGCGAGCGAGCGTGATGAGCGCAGTCACGATTGCCAGATCACGCTCGTCCGACAGCATGCGACTCACGAACCGCCGGTCAATCTTGAATCCGGCCAACGGCGCTTCGCGGAGGAACGCCATGGAGGCAAAGCCCACACCAAAGTCGTCCACAATGAGCCGCACGCCCAGATCGCGCAACGCACGGAGCGTCTCGAGCGCCTGATCGCCATCGTACAGCGCGGAGCTCTCGGTGAGTTCCAGCACCAAGGCGTCGGCCGGGCACCCGGTGTCGTCGAGAATGCGCTTGACGCGCTGGTCGAACGCCTTTTCCCGCAGCTGCACCGCCGAGAGATTCACGCCAACGCGCAGGTCACTCTCCGGATGCTCGCGGCGCCACGTCACTGCGGCCGCGCACGCCTCACGCAGCACGAGATCGCCAATGGGGACAATCAGTCCCGTGTCCTCGGCCAGTGGGAGGAAGGAACTGGGCGCTACCATGCCAAGGTCGGGGTCGTGCCAGCGCAGCAGCGCCTCGAGGCCCACCACGCGCTGGGTGGAGACCTCCACCTGCGGCTGGTAGTGCACCGCCAACTCGCCAGCGTCGATCGCCGCACGCAGCCGCTCCTCGCGCTGGTGCGCCACGGTCTCATCCTGCACCCGCGTGCCGAACACCGGTGTGGGCATGCGGCCACGCCGCCGCGCATACTTGTCGCGGTACATGGCAACGTCGGAGGCGTCGAGCAGCTCCTGCGCCGTGGTGCCGTCCAGCGGCGACATCGCGCCGCCAATGCTCGCGGCAATGCGTTCGCTTCGGCCATCACCCAGATCCACCGGCTCAAGCAGGCAGCTCAGGATCATGTCCCGTACGTGCGCGACGTCGAGGCGGCTATTCACGTCCGGCAGCAACACCACGAACTCATCGCCACCGAGTCGCGCCACGGCATCGGAGCGGCGCACGGTGCCGAGGAGGCGCTGCGCCACTTCAACGAGCAGTCGGTCACCGACCGCATGGCCAAGGGAGTCATTGATGAGCTTGAATCCGTCGAGATCGACAAAGAGCAGGCCCGTCTTGCGTCCATAGCGAGCGCCGAACGCCAGCGCGCGATCCAGATGGTCGAGGAACAGGCCCCGATTGGCCAACCCGGTGAGCGGGTCGTGCGTGGCGCGATGCGCGGCGGCAACCCGCGCCGCGTCGAGGGCGGCAAGATGGCGCTGTCGCTCAATGGCGAACCGGAGCAGCCGCGGGACCTGCTCAACCGGCACGTCCCGCTTGCACAGGCATTCTTGCGCACCCACCCGCAGCGCACGGACAGCGACGGCATCGTCGAGCGTGCGCGTGTACAACACGATGGGCATGCTGGGCGCCGCTCCGCGCACGCCCGCGAGCGTGGCCAGCCCGCTCGCATCCGGCAAATCGAGCTCGAGTACGGCCACGTCCAACGGGCCTTCCATCAACAGCCGAATCGCGTCGGCGAGCGAGGGCGCGTGCAGTAGCGCAATGCGCGCGCCAAAGGCTTCGCCAAACGCAGCGGCGGCACGTGCCGCGTCGCCCTCATCGTTTTCGACGAGCAGCACGCGGAGAATACCTTCGGCTCGACTATCGGGCGCGGACAAGTTATCGGGATCGGTCGGAGGGAAACGCGCGAGGCGATACCTGCATTCTACTGCATCGAGCGAGCTAGTCCAGCCCCGTGAATATTTGTGATACTGCAGGTACCTTCCGGCACGGTCGGGTGCCTTGCGCACCATCACGAACCGTCCGTGACATGAGTCACGTCCACTTTTCGACCGCTTCTCCCGATGACCGCACACTCCGCATGACCGCACCCTCCGCTTCCGCCACGCCGCTGGCCGCGGGCGATATCGCCCCAGACGTCACCCTCGCTGGCACCTCCGGTGGCGCGATCACGCTCTCTGACTTCCGGAAGAAGTGCGCCGTGCTCGTCGCGTTCTTTCCCCTGGCGTTCACAGGCACGTGCACGGCGGAGCTGTGCGCGTTCAGCGAAGACTGCGAGCAGTTCACCGGAAAGGGTGTGGAAATCGTGCCCGTGAGCGTGGACGCGGTGCCGTCGCTGGCCGAGTTCAAGAAGAAGTACAACATGACCGTTGACCTCTATTCGGACTTCAAGCGAGAGGCGTCGCGCGCCTTTGGCGTGCTGCGGGAGGATACGTACTTCTCGAACCGCGCCTATTTCCTGCTCGACAAAGCGGGTGTGATCCAGTGGGCGTACGTTGAGGACACGCCAGGAACGCGACGCGACAACACGGAGATTTTAGCTGCTATTGAAGCACTTGAAGGCTGACACCTCACGTAATGTGTGAGGTGGTGGACGAACTCTGGTCGTCCGGGTGGACGAGGGCGTCATTCTGAATCGACGCGTGAGATCGGTCGGTCAGCTTGTCCGAAGTGGTGTCCGATCCTAGGTTCCCCATGATGTTCGCCGAGCGTCTCCACTCGCAGTCTGCATCCGACGCTTCGGCGGCGGCGCTTGCGGTACTCGACGCCGTCGTGAACGAGTTGGCGCGCCCGATCGATTCGACCGTCGATCCGCACTCCGCGCCGGCGGCTGGGTCCGTCTGGTCCGACGGCGCCCTCAACAGCGCGCCGGGCACGCGCGTTGCCCGCATGCTCGAAGCCGCCTGCTTGGCCGGTGGTGCTCAAGACGTCTCGCTCGAGCCCACGGGAGGCCCGCCGCCCGCTCTGCCTTCCTCTCCGCCGCCGGGCAGCCCGCGACACATCGCTGTGCCTCCCGGCACACCGGGCGCCGCCGCGTTCGAACTCGTCATCTCCGCGGTTGACGAGGGCACGCGCGACGCCGCGGTCTGGCAGTCCGTGGCCAATCTGCTGGGCCTGGCCATTCAGCAGGGGCAGGCCCGCGAGCGTCTCGAACAGGAACTGTCCGCGCGTGTTCGCGAACTGGCCTCGCAGCGTCGCTTCATCGAACGCATCGTCGATTCGCTGCCCGTGGGTCTGTACGTGGTGGACCGCGACTACCGCATTCAGGCGTGGAATCACAAGCGGGAAACCGGCCTGCAGGGCGTCTCCCGCCACTCGGCCATCGGCCAGACAATCTTTGAAGTGCTGCATCGCCAACCGGCCGCCGTCCTCCGGCGCGAGTTCGACGAGGTCTTCGCCTCCGGTCGCCTGCAGCAGTTCCAGATGGAAAGTGATGCCACCGGTGACGTGCGGACGTTTCGCCTCTCCAAGATTCCGATGTGCCTGGATGACGCGCACGCGAACCGCGTCACGCATGTGATCACCATCGGCGAGGACATCACCGACTGGCGCGCGGCCGTCGATCGCACGGCGCAGTCGGAGAAGCTCGCGGCGCTCGGCCAGATGGCCACTGGCATCATGCACGAGATCAACAATCCGCTCGCGACCATCGCCGCCTGCACGGAGACGCTCACGCTGCAGGCCGACGATCAGGCGCGCAGCGCCGGCGTGCCGGCGAGTGATCCCAAGGAGCTGCTGCGCATCATCGATCTGGAGGTGCAGCGGTGCACCCGCATTGTGCAGGGGCTGCTGGATTTCGCGCGTCCCAAGCCCGTGCACATGGGGGAACTCGACCTGAATGCCATTGTTGCGCAGGTGCTCTTTCTGCTGCAGCACCATCCGCGGCACCGGAACATCTCCCTCGTCACGGAGCTCGACCTCTCCAGGCCACTGCGGGTGCGCGGCGACGCCGATCGGTTGGTGCAGGTGCTCATGGCGCTCGTGCTCAACGCGCTCGACGCAAGCGCCGACGGCGCGCGCGTGGTGATCCGTTCGTCGCCGGTTCGTACAACGGATGGTCCGGCCTGCGCGCTCGACGTGGTGGACGAAGGACATGGCATTCCGCGGGAATCGCTCGCCCGGGTGTTCGAACCGTTCTTCACCACCAAGGCGCCGGGCCGAGGCACAGGCCTGGGACTCTCCATCTGCTACGGTCTCGTCATGGACCATGGTGGGCTGCTCGTGGCGGACAGCATGTTCGGGCACGGCGCGACCTTTCGAATGCTGCTGCCAGCGCTTGGTACGCTCGCGCTCTCGGCGGGAGCGCCGATACGCCCGCTGGCGCACGAGCCGCTGGGGCAGGTGTCATGATGGAGCGAACTGCCATGAGCACCGATGACGACGCGTCTGGTGATACCGTCGGCTCTACGGGCTCGCAGTCCATCCGCGTGCTCATTGCCGAAGACGAGCCACATCTCGGCACCATCCTGGAGCAGTTTCTCGTTGCGCGCGGCTTCTCCGTGTCCATGGCGCGGGATGGGCTGCGGGCGCTGGATCTGCTGCGGCTGGAGCAGTTCGACGTGGCGTTGCTCGACATCATGATGCCGGGCCTCGATGGCCTCGAGGTCCTGCGGCAGGTGCGTGAGGATCCGCTTCCGCCGGAGGTCATCATCATCACCGGCAATGGCACCGTGGAAACCGCGATCACCGCGCTCAAACTGGGTGCGTACGATTTCCTTTCCAAGCCGTACCGCATGGCGGAAATTGAGGTGCTGGTTCGGCGCGCCTGGGAGAAGCGGGCGCTGGCTCGTGAGAACGCACGTCTGCACACGCTGCAGACGCGACACGGGCACACAATGGCGCCCCCGATCTTCGTGACGCAGTACGCGCCGCTTCAGGCGGTGCTGTCGCTGGTGGAGCGGGTAGCGCCAAGCGCGTCGCCGGTCCTGATCACGGGCGATGCGGGCACGGGCAAGGACCAGATCGCCCGCCTGCTGCATCACTGGTCGGGCCGGGCGCAGGCACCGTTCGTGGATCTCAACTGCGCCGCGCTGGCGGAAGCCGGCCTCGAGACCGAGCTGTTCGGCGTGGAGAAGGGCGCCTTTGCCGGTGCCGACGCACGCAAGGCGGGCCTCCTGGAGCTCGCAACGTTCGGCACACTGTATCTCGACAATGTGGGTGATCTGGACGTGCGCCTGCAGGCCAAGCTGCTGCGGGCGCTCGAAACCGGCAGTTTCTATCGCGTGGGTGGCTCACAGAAAGTGGACGTGGACGTGCGGGTGGTGGCGGCGACCACGCGGGACCTGGGTCGCCTCGTGGCCACCGGTGCGATGCGCGAGGACTTTCTGCATCGCATCAACACGATTCGCGTGCAGCTGCCGCCGCTGCGCGAGCGGGTGACCGACGTGCCGTTGCTGGCAGAACACTTTCTGACGCTCTTCGGCGGCCCCACGCCCCCGCGGCTCACCGGGGAGGCGCTGTCGGTGCTTGAGCGCTATCGATGGCCGGGCAACGTGCGTGAACTGCGCAACGTGATGGAGCGCGCCGCGTTGCTGGCCGCCAACGGGCTGATCGAGGCGCGTGACCTGCCACTCGGCGTGGACGTGGGCGCGGCCGCCCGTGCCACTCCCACGCAGCTGCTCACGCTTGGCGAGCTGGAGCGCCGGCACATCGAGTCGGTGCTGCAGCGCACCGGATGGCATCAGGGGCGCGCCGCCGAGCTGCTCGGGATTTCGCCCAAGACGCTCTATCGCAAAATTCGCGAGTTTGGCTTCCAACGTCCGGACCATGCGTCCGGCGGGACCGGCTGACGTGAAAATCCTGGTGATCGAGGACGATCCGACGGTTGGCGAGTTCGTGCGGCGCGGTTTGGAGGAACAGCTGTGGACCGTCGATTTGGCGACGGACGGGCTGCAGGGGGAGTCCATGGCTGCGTCGCAGCCGTACGACCTGCTGGTGCTCGATATGCGCCTGCCGGGCAAGCACGGACTTGATGTGTTGCGCACCCTGCGCTCCCGGGGGTTCGACCGTCCGGTGCTCGTTCTCACGGCGCAGGACGCGGTGGACGCCAAAGTGGAGACGCTGCGGGCCGGCGCCGACGACTATGTGACCAAGCCGTTCGCCTTCGAGGAGCTGCTGGCGCGAATCGAGGCGCTGTCTCGGCGTCCGCGCGCGCTGGCGTCACCGGTGCTCAAGGTGGCCGATCTCGAGGTGGATCAGGCCACGCGGGAGGTGCGCCGAGCCGGCGTGCTCGTGGAGCTGACGCCCAAGGAGTTCGCCGTGCTGGAGTATCTCATGCGGCACGCCGGCCGCGTCATGTCGCGCACGCTGATCACCGAATACGCCTGGGGCTATCACTTTGACCCCGGAACGAACATCGTGGATGTGGTGATCAATCATCTGCGCAAGAAGTTGGAGTCCGGGCACGACCGGAAGCTCATCACCACCGTGCGCGGGGTGGGCTACATGATTCGCGGCTAGCGGAGGCACGGGCGGCATGCGGCCCATTCGGACTCGCATCACGATGGCATTTGCCGGGGCGTTCATCGCGTCGCTGCTCACGTTTGCGCTCGTGATCCTGGTGGCGCGCCGCAATGCCGCCATGGCCGACGTGGTGGCGCGGGCGCACAGCGAGGCGGATCAGACGCTCATGCTCATTGATCGGACCCGCAGCATGGCGAACGAGCCCATCTCCGTGGACTCCGACTCGCTCATCGTCTCGGGCGTGAGCCAGCAGATGCGCCGGTTCCTGGAGGTCATTGACGATTACGTCATCGTGCTCGACCCGACCGACCGTGAGCTGTTTGTGTCCCCGCGGGTCCTGCGGCTCTCACTCGGCGATCGCGAGCGCCTGGTGGCGGCCGCTCGCGCCATGCGTGATGCACAGCAGATCGCGCGCGTCGCGCTGCGCACCGATGACGTGGTCCTGGCCATGCGGTACGGCGACTCCGAAGGAGCGACGCGCATCCAGCGCGTGATCGTGGGCGTGTCGTCGGCGCCCGCGGTACTCGCGCCCCGTCAGCTGGTGGGCACCATGGTGCTCATTGGTCCGCTTCTCATTCTGCTGTCGGTGGGCTGGGCGTACCTCATTGCGGGCCGGGCGTTCAGTCCGCTCGACCGAATGGTCGATCAGGTCACGGCCATCACCGATGGCCGCTCGCTCCACCGTCGTCTGGCGATCGGTGCCGCAGGTACGGAGCTCACGCGGTTGGCGGTCACGCTCAATGAGATGATCGAGCGGCTCGAGACGTCGTTTGCGGCGCTGCGCCGCTTCACGGCGGACGCCAGCCATGAGCTCAAGACGCCGCTCGCGGTGCTGCGCGCCGACGTGGAGCGGGCGATGTCGCCGGCCACGGGTGAGGACGAGCGTGCGGTGGCGCTGGAGGAGGCACTCCAGCAGGTGACGCGCATGGCTGAGCTGGTCAACTCGCTGCTGACGCTGGCGCGTGCGGACGAGGGGCGCCTCGAAGTGGTGCAGGACCTCATCGCGATCGATGACCTCGCCCGCGAGGTTGTGGAGACGGCGCGGCTGCTGGGCGAGGACGCGGGCGTGCAGATCGAGTCCGACGAACTGGTGCCGGCGTTGGTGCGCGGTGATCTCGTGCGCCTGCGCCAGCTGTACCTGAACCTCGTGACGAACGCGATCAAGTACACGAAGCGTGATGGGAGGGTGTCGATCGCGTTGACGCTGGTCAATGATCGGGTGCTGTTCAGCGTGCGCGATACCGGCATCGGGATCGCGGCCGCGGACCTGCCGTATGTGTTCGACCGGTTCTGGCGCGCCGACCGATCGCGTTCGCGCGCGGCCGAACGCGGTGGCTACGGTCTCGGACTGGCCATCTCGCAGTGGATTGCACACGCGCATGGTGGATCGCTCACGGTGCAGTCGCGGCTCGGGCGCGGCAGCACGTTCACGGCACTCCTGCCGGTGGTGTCAACCGGCGTGCGCGAAGTGGCGGACGAGCGGGAGCGGGCAGGAGGCGTGCGTGGTGCCGGGTCGGTGACGCCGAGCGACGATCGCCCGGCCCAGCTCGAGTCCACACGGTTATAGCGCCAACGGCCGCGGATGTCAAGCGCTGGTACGTCTACTTGCTGAACAATGTGGGCGTTCGTAACAAAGTGTGACGTTTTGCTAACGCCCACTTAATCAAATCCTAATGCGCTGAACATTGCTGGATCATCTACGCGCCATAGTTTCGCAGTGTGGCGTCAGGACAGGCCTGTCGCGCATTCCCTCCTCGTGGATCGATGCGATGTTCAATAACCTGCTCGAATCCTCAGCCAAGAAGACCAAGCGCTCCGGCAGCACGGTCGTCTCGTTCGTCCTGCACGGCGCGGCCGTGATCGGTCTCGTGGTCGCCACCGCCAATGCGGGGCAGGCGATCATGGAAGAGACCCAGGAAAAGGTGGAGTTCGTCGAAGTGAAGAAAGACGAGCCACCCCCGGAAGTGGAGAAGGCACCGCCGCCGCCGGACGTCGTGGCTGCGCCGCCCATCGCCAAGGGCTTCCAGGTGCTCACGCCGCCCGACATCATCCCGCTCGAGATTCCGGAAATCGATCTGTCCCGCAAGGTGACCGACGAAAGCGACTTCTCGGGCAAGGGTGTGGCGGGTGGTATCGCCAAGGGCGTCGAAGGTGGCGCACCGCAGGTCGCCCAGGGCGACACGCCGTACTTCGAGTTCCAGGTGGAAAAGCCGGCCGCCATGGCGCCGGGAACGAACAACATGCAGTACCCAGAGATGCTGCGCTCCGCGCAGGTTGAAGGGACGGTGCTCGCTTCGTTCGAAGTGGACACCATGGGGCGTGCAAACATGTCCACCTTCAAGGTGCTGCGCTCCGATCATGAACTCTTCACCAATGCCGTGAAGAATGCCCTGCCTCGCATTCGCTATCTGCCGGCCGAAATCGGCGGTCGCAAGGTGCGGCAGTTGGTGCAGCAGCCGTTCGTGTTCAGCCTGGCCCGTTAACGCGGCCACCCTTTCCCTCACATTTGGAGATTTGAGCCATGAATATCGATCTGATGCATCTTTGGGGCGACATGGGCTGGTTCGCGAAGGGTATCGTGTACATCCTGCTCATCATGTCGGCGTACGCCACCACGGTCATGATCCAGAAGTGGTGGGCCATGCGTGCCGCGCAGAACGAGACCAAGAAGTTCGCGCCCGAGTTCTCGCAGTTCCTCGAAGAAGACAACCTCACCGAAGCGATCAACCTCGCCGAGAGCTACAAGAAGTCCCACGTCGCTCGCGTGCTCGGTGGTGCGCTCGGTGAAGTGCGTCCGCTCATTCAGGACGGTTCCGTCACGGTGGCCGACATCAACTCGGCCGAGCGTGCGATCGAGCGTGAAATGCTCATGACGGTGGTTGAGCTCAAGCGTGGCCTGGGTGTGCTCGCCACGGTGGGCGCCACGGCGCCGTTCGTGGGCCTCGTGGGCACCACGATGGGCATCGTGAACTCCTTCACGGCCATGATGTCCTCCGGTTCGGGCGGCATCAGCGCCATCGCCGGCGGTGTGGCCGAGGCGCTCATCACCACGGCACTCGGAATCGGCGTCGCCATTCCGGCCGTGTGGTCCTACAACTACTTCCAGACCAAGATCGACAACCTCACCGCTGAGATGACGTACACCTCCAAGGAAATGGTGGACTACCTCATCAAGGGCGTGTCGGGCGAGTTCGGCCGGTCGCGCTTCACCCGTGAGTTCAACACGGCGGGTCAGACCCCGATGTCCAAGTAACTGCCAACATACCCCGACTGACCGGCTGCGCAGCCATTCCCGACTGGGAGGCCGGCTGCGCAGCCACGCGAAAGGAGACTCACCATGGGTATGGCTGCAAGTCAGGGCTCGGTCAGCTCCAATCCGAATGTCACGCCAATGATCGACGTGATGCTCGTGTTGCTGATCATCTTCATGATTACCATCCCGCAGCTCAACGCGGGATTCCAGGCCACGCCGCCGCAGGGACAAAACCTCAAGCCGCACCCGGAAGAAGATTCCGATCAGGTGCTCGGCATTGACGCGGATGGCAACTATTGGTTCAACAAGGCGCTCATCCGTCAGGAAGACCTTGAGCAGCTCACCAAGAACATCTTCACGCCCGATCGTGAAGACAAGATTCTCTATGTGAAGGCACACAAGGACCTGTCGTACGACAAGGTGCTCAAGGCCCTCGATCTGGTCGCCAAGGGCGGCGTCAGCGTCGCCGCGCTCATTTCCGAGCAGACGCCCGGCACGGAGTCGCTGGTGGAGAGCGATCGTCTCTTCGAAAGCGGCGGAGGAAACTGATATGGGGATGAGTTCAGAGGGCGGAGCCGGCGGTGGCCACTCCAACGAAATCAATGTCACCCCGATGATCGACGTGCTGCTCGTGCTGCTCATCATCTTCATGATGATCATCCCGCTCAGCCGAAAGACGATTGACACGCAGTTGCCCGATCCCAACCCGCAGGTACAGTCGGCGAACGACCCGAGCAATCAGATCGTGTTGTCCGTGCTGGCCGACGGGAAGTACAAGATCAACGCCGACGAAGTCGATCGCGCGGGCCTCGCGGAAAAGCTGCACTCCGTCTACGACCAGCGGCCGGACAAGATCATCTTCGTGAAGGGCGATTCCACCGTCACGTACGGCGATGTGGTGTTCGGTATGGACCAGGCGCGCGGTGCCGGCGTCAAGGTCATCGGCATCACCCCCGCGCCCAAGGACGGCCAGTAAGGTCAGCTGAGCGCACCGGGCGGCTCCCCGAGCCGAATCCGGGGTATCACGGCGGGCGAACCCATTTGGGCTCGCCCGCCGTAATGCATTCGAGGCACACGGGCGCACATCCCGCGCCCCTCTCTGATCCGTTCTCCGACGTCCGCTCATGAATGTTGTGCCCCCCACATCAGACTTCCAGCATCCCGGAACGGGCGACGGCTCCGCGGAGGATCGTCAGCGCCGGCCGTACCGCCCGCCCATCGGCGTTCCAGTCCGGGGCAAGCGCGGCGCCGTAGGCGCCATCATCTCGCTCTTGCTGCACTTGGGCGTGGTCCTCCTGTTGCTGTTCCCCTTCTTCGGCTCGGATCTGGTTGCCGAGATGATGGGCGCGGGTGGGCCAGGCCCCGCAGGCGGCGGCGGCGGCGGATCCGGCGGCACTGGCGGCGGCCGAGTGGTGACCGAACGAATTCAGTACGTGCTGCCACCACGTCAGGCCACAGCGGAGCCCGATCCCACGCGGTTGCAACCCCCTGAGGTCGTCCCTCCGGAAGAAAAGCCGCCCGAAGAGAAGCCCCCTGAAGTACAGCCGGAGGTGGTTCCTCCGCCCACGCCCGTGGCGGTGCCGGCCGCACAGGTGGCTGACCTGACCAGCGATCTGCCGCTCGCCACCGTCTCCTCGAAAACGCTCGGTACGGGCGGTGGCTCGGGCAGCGATGGCGGTACGGGTTCGGGCTCAGGCTCCGGGGGCGGAGTCGGCACCGGCATCGGTACCGGGACCGGAAGTGGTGTAGGGGCCGGCACCGGCGGCGGCGACGGCCGAATCTTTCCGCCAACACCGGCCGAGCTGTTCATCCCGCCCATCCCCGTTCCCGACAAGGTGAAGGGCAAGACGATCACGATCGTCTTCGATGTGGACTCTACCGGTCGCGTGATTGATTTTGATCTCACGCCCACCAAAGATGCGAGCTACAATCGCAAGCTGCGGGAAATCCTCGGCGCCACGCGATTCCGGCCGGCAACCGATGGCTCGGGACGACCGGTCCGCGCCAAATACAATCTCGACTACACCTTCTGACGCGCCGTGTCGCGCCAGGCGCCGACACCCCTCATGTCAATGACAACGGTCTACATCATCGCGGCGACGATGGTGGGTACCCTCTTGCTCGCGGCCATCGCGATGAACTTTTCGACGTCGCAGAAGCATATTGCCGACACGATTGCGCACCACGCGGCCATAGGAGACGCGCAGTTTCGCCGCGAAATGTCGGTCATGCTGGGGCCGTCGCTGCTCGATGGCAATCGCGTCGAACCGCTCCAGAACGGTGTACAGATCTTTCCGAGCATGCTTGAAGCGATCGCCGGTGCTCGCCGCACGGTGACCTTTGAGTCGTTCATTTACTGGTCCGGCGAAATCGGTGACCAGTTCGCCGAGGCGCTCCGCGACGCCGCAGGGCGCGGCGTTGCGGTACATGTGATTCTCGACTGGGTGGGCAGCCTGCGCATGTCGCCCGAGCTGGTTGACCGCCTGGAGCGGTCGGGCGTGCAGGTGCGGATGTATCGACCGCTCCGCTTCTACCATCTCGGACGCATGAACAACCGAACCCATCGGAAACTGCTGGTCGTGGACGGAACGATCGGTTTCACGGGCGGTGTGGGCATTGCCGACGCGTGGCTGGGAAACGCCGAGACCGCCGATGAGTGGCGGGACACGCACTATCGCGTCGAAGGGCCGGTGGTGGCGCAGCTTCAGGCGGCATTCAACGACAACTGGATCAAGACCACCGGGCATGTCCTGGTGGGGGACGCGTACTTTCCGGCACTGTCCCCCGTTGGCACGCTCACGGCCCACGTGTTCGTAGGATCACCGGCCACGGGTGGCGAGAGCATGCACCTGATGTTTCTCATGGCCGTCACGGCGGCCGTGGAGAGCATCGACATCGCAGCGGCCTACTTTGTGCCCGACGTGCTGCTCGTCCGCGCGTTGATTGACGCACGGCTTCGAGGTGTGCGGATTCGCGTGCTCGTACCCGGCCAGCACATCGACTCCACCGCCACGCGGCTCGCGAGCAAGGCGAGCTGGGGCGAGCTCTTGCGCTCCGGCGTTCAGATCTTCGTGTACGAACCCACCATGCTCCACACGAAGCTCATGGTGATCGACCACGAGTTCGTGTCCGTTGGCTCCACCAACGTCGATCTCCGGTCGTTCACGCTCAACGACGAGGCGAGCCTCAATATCTACGACTCGGGGTTCGCAGACGATATGCGCGATGTGTTCGAAGGCGATCTGCAACGCGCGAAATCATACACCTGGCTCGAGTGGACACATCGCCCGTGGACGGAACGGCTCGCCGAGCGCGTGGTCGTGCCGTTTCGCTCGCAGCTGTAGCGGACTGCCGGGCTACCGCTCCACACCCATCAGGCGCAGCGCGCGGCGCACCGCCCCGCGCGCGGCGTCCACCTCGTCAGCCCGCATCACCGCGCCCGGCACGGCCGTCTTGAGCCGCTGCTCCACGCGCTTGCGCATCAGCGAGCCCTTGCTGAGCAGCCCGCCGGCGCAGGCAACCGGCACGGACGCACGCTCGTCGGTGAAGCAGCGCCTCGCCAGCGTGCGGACATGGAGCACGAGCTCCTCAACGGCCAGACTCAAGAGGGCATTGGCACGCAGGTCACCCTGCGCCGCCACCTGCATCACCACCGGCGCCAGGGTCGCAAAGTCACTCGGTGTGGCGTCGCTCGCCCACGGAATCAGGTCCTCGAGCGACTGGGCTTCCAGCGTGGTGAGCACCGCACCGGCGAGTGCCGTCTCGGGCTCGCGTCCGTCGTGCGCAGCCGTGATCACGCTCAGGGCGCGTCGGCCGAGCCAGGCGCCGCTGCCCTCGTCACCCATGGACGGCCCCCACCCACCGCAGCGCTCCAAGCGACCGTCCGGTGCCCGCGAGAAGGCCACCGACCCGGTCCCGGACACCAGCAGCACGCCGGCGGAGTCTCCGAACGCATCGTCGAGCGCAGTCTCCGCATCGGACACCACATTCACGTCATCCGACAACCGGGATGACGCGAGCGCCTGCCAGAGCGCCTGCGCGGCACGTTCCTGTCCACCACCGGCGACGCCTACCACGCAGGTGGTCGGCCGCGTGTCACTGCGCTCAGCACGCACCAGCGCCTCACGCACCAGCGCAATGATGATGTCGGCAGACGCACGTTCCTCGCCTGGCCGGAGCGCCGTCGCGGCCCCCTCAACGCGTGCGAGTTCGCGTCCCTCGAGATCGGAAAGGAGCACGCGCGTGCGGGTGCCGCCGCCGTCCACACCGACGACGAGAGGAGAGGGATCGAGCGGACCGGCACTCATGCAACTGACTCCGTAGCTGGGGCGCCGGTGGGCGGCGCCGAAGAAAACCGTGAGGACAACAGGCCAGTGGCAAACGTAAGCGATGTGCCGATCAGCACGAACCAGGGCCAGGCCACGCCGCGAACCGGCGCGAGCACCGGAGCCAGCGCGGGCAGCCAGGCGCTGAGCGGCGTGGCGAACACGACCACGCTCATCACGCCGATCCCGACGCTCATGCCGAGCAGCGCGTCGCGCTGTTTGGCGCGCGACACGGCCATCCCCAGGAAAAACGCACCCAACAACCCCCCGTACGTGAACGAGGCAATCGAGAGCGCAATCGTCACCACGGGTGTGCCTTCGTTCCGATACAGCAGCGCACCGCCCACGAGCACGGCCGCCCAGAACAACGTGAACCGCTTGCTGGTGAGCAGCAGGCCCGGGTCATCGGCGCGCTTGCCCGTGATGGGCAGATACAGATCGTGCACGGACGATGCGGCCAGCGAGTTGATGGAACTCGAGATGGTGCTCATGGCTGCCGCGAGAACTGCGGCGATCACCAACCCGGTGAGCCCGGGCGGCATCACTTCCACGATGAAGCGCGGGAAGATCGCGTCGGGACGCGGAAAGACTTCGCCAGCGTAAAAAGCGTACAGGCCCACGCCAATGATCAGGAACAGCGCAAACTGCGCAAACACCACGAAACCGCTGCCAATGAGCGCACGCCGCGCCAGCTTCAGATTGCCGGTCGCGAAGAGCCGCTGCACCACCATTTGATCCACGCCGTGCGACGCCATGGAGAGGAATGCACCCCCGATCACGCCGGCCCAGATCGTGTGCGGACGATCAAAGCCGGTGTACAGATCGAGCATCTGCAGTTGGCCGCGCGCTGAGGCGTCGGTGAAGATGCGCGACCATCCACCCACCACATCGTTCCCGACGATCCACAGGGCCGCGGCACCGCCACCTACGTAGACGCCAATCTGGATCACGTCCGTCCAGATCACGGCCTTCATACCGCCTTGGTACGTGTACACAACGGTGCAGGCGCCGAGCAGCAAAATGGAAGCCGGCCCCACGTATTCCGGCGCGACCAGCGGCCCAATGAGCAGCGCGACGGGAATGGCCGTGGCGAAGAGCCGTACGGAGTCGCCAAAAATTCGCGTGACCATGAACGTGATCGACGCAAAGCGGCGCGTGGTGGACCCGAAACGCTGCTCAAGCAGTGAGTACGCCGTGACCAACTCGCCCTGGTAGTAGCGAGGCAGCAACGTGAAGGCAATCACGATGCGGCCCACGATGTATCCGAGGGCCACCTGCAGAAACCCGAGGTTGCCGATGTACGCGAGGCCGGGAATGGAGATGAACGTGATGGCGCTTGTTTCCGTCGCCACCACGGAAAACAGCACCGCCCACCAGGGCACATGCTCGCCGGCCACGAAATAGTCACGGGCCGTCTGCTTGCCACGTCCCAGCCACACACCAAGCATGGTGGTCGCCAGCAGATAGAGCACGACAATGACGCCATCGAGCGTCGTGAATCCGGTGTTCGTCATCTACGCGAGGGGGGCGGGGGCAGCTCGGCCGACGGTGCAGGGGAGAATAGCAGAGAGGCCCGTGATCCGCAGGGGATCACGGGCCTCCAACTGCCCGGCGTCGTGCAGCACGCGCCGGTGCGAGCCGTTACGCCGAGAACGAACTCCCGCAGCCGCAGCCGCCGGTGGAGTTCGGATTCTTGAACGTGAAGCCCGAGCCCTGCATGGACGTGACGTAGTCGATGATCGTACCGCCCAGGTACTGGGCCGAGAACGGGTCGACGAACACCTTGAACGAACCATGGTCGAGCAACACGTCATCCTCGGCGCTCGAGTCTTCGATCACCAGTCCGTACTTGAAGCCGCTGCAGCCACCGGGCATCACGGACACGCGCAAACCGCCCGCCTCGGCCGTCACACCTTCGGCTTCCATGAACTTCAGGACTTCGACCACGGCGGCATCGGTAATCGATACCAGAACGTCGGGCTGCTGCATCGTGCTCATGTGTCTTCTCCGAGACCGGTGCGGACACCGGCGCATGGGTTCATCTGACGGGGAGCGAGGGCGCCGCATGGTCGCCACGTCCCGGCATCATGTATGAAAGCTACCATTCCCTACTGGATTACTCAAGATTCGGTGCGGCGGTTCCCGGAGCGGTTCCCGGAGCGGTTCCCGGAGCGGTTCCCGGAGCGGTTCCCGGAGCGGTTCCGGGAGCGTCTGCCTGCGCGTGCAGGCCGGCGGTCCACTGGAGCGCCTCCACCACGGCATCCGCCAGCGCCGTCCGTACCGTACCTATACCCGCGCGTTGCCGGGTTGGGTTCACGCGATTGGTGAGCAGCAGGATGAACAGGTCCTGCTCGGGGTCCACCCAGAGCGACGTGCCGGTGAAGCCGGTGTGGCCGAAGGCTGAGGTGCTGAGGCGGTGACCAGCGGAGTTGCCGCTCGTCGGCGTCTCCCAGCCCAGCGCCCGATGCGAGCCGGCCAACGGTTGTCGGGTGGCAAAGCGCCGGAGCGTGGCGGAATCGAGCACGGCCGCGTGCGAGACGTCGGCCGATGCCCCGTGATGCAGCAACATCTGCGCAAACGTCGTGAGATCGCGCGCACTGGAGAACAGCCCCGCATGACCCGCCACCGCGCCAAGTTGCGCGCTGTTCTCATCGTGCACCTCGCCGCGCAGCTGCCGCTGCCGCCACGGATCGATTTCCGTTGGGGCCGTACGAGACTGCCACTGCGCTGACGGCAGGAAGCGCGTTTCGCGCATGTCCAGCGGCAGGAACACACGCGAGAGCACGTAACTGTCCAGTGGCAGGCCGCTCAGCTCCTGCACCATGTTGCCCAGCAGAATGAACCCCAGGTCGCTGTACACGTACCGAGTGCCAGGCGTGGTGTCGGGCTCGGTGGCGTACACCTGCGCCATGGCCTCTTCGGCGGTCCAGGCCTCCTTGTAGAGAGGCCGCCATGCGGGAAGACCCGCGGTGTGCGTGAGCAGGTGGCGTACCGTGATCGAGTCCACGCCCGGTGCGCGCCACCGCGGCAGGTAGCGCACCGCCGGTGCGTCGAGATCCACCCGCTGCTCGGCCACGAGTTGCAGCACCGCTGATGTCGTGGCGATCACCTTCGTGAGCGAGGCCAAGTCCCACAACGTGGAGTCGCTCACTTCGGACATGGACGAGCCCTCGATCATGCCCGCACCCAGGGACGCGTAAATGCGATCACTGCTGCCGATCACCGCGTAGGCCGCGGGGAACGCGGAATCTGCCAAGCCGCGCGCGAGCACCACGCGCAC
>JBBSPE010000010.1:0-54235 GCA_038259155.1 Gemmatimonadales bacterium | reverse complement strand
GTTGTTGACAGCAACGGCGGTGTTGTTCCGAATGCTACTGTGGTGGTCGAAAATACGGCTACCGGCGAAACACGGACCAAGGTGGAGACGCTGCTGCGCGAGGTTGCCACCAAAGGCGTGTCCAAACGACGCCAGGTCAACCATGCGAGCGCCAGCGGGCTCGATGTGCCGGTGGCTTATACCGCCGTCCGTCTGGGACAAGACGGCAGCATTGTGGCCGTCGGGCGCGACATGCGCCATCTCTCGTCGCTCCAGCAGCGGTTGGTCGAGGCGCAGCAGGCCATGGAGCGCGACTATTGGCGGCTCCGGCATGTGGAAACGCGCTATCGACTGCTCTTCCAGCTGGCCAGTGACGGCATTCTGGTGATTGACGCCGCGACCATGAAGGTGCTCGATGCGAACGCTGCCGCCGGTCAGGTGTTCGGCGACGTAAGCGATCGACTGATCAGCCGCACCTTCCCGTTCGGCGTTGACGTCGAAGCTGCCCGTTCGCTGCAGGAGTTGGTGAACGCCGCCCGTGCAGCCGGACGTGCCGGGGACGTGACGGTGTCCCTGCTCGACTCCGATCGCATGTGGCACGTGTCCGCCTCCTGTTTTCGCCAGGAAGCGGCCACACTGATACTGGTACGCCTGTCCGCGGCCGACGCGGGGCACGGTCAGCAACTCGAGGCCGGCACGCAGGGTCGCATCCGTCAGCTCATCGAGCGCTCCACGGACGCGTTCGTGATCACCGACCTGGACGGGCACATCCTTGAGGCCAACCGCGCCTTCCTCGATGTGGCTGAGCTCGCCACGCAGGAGCAGGCCCGCAGCGCGCTGCTGTCGAGCTTCATTGGACGGCCGGGCGCGGACTTCCCGGTGTTCCTGTCCATGCTCAAGAAGCACGGCGCGGTGCGGCTGGTGGCCACGGCTGCCCGTGGCTCGCACGGGTCGTCTACGGAAGTCGAGGTGTCGGCCGTCTGGATTCCGGACGCCGAGGAGCCGTGTATCGGTTTCAGCATGCGGGATATTGGGCGGCGGTTGGCCAGCGGTCCTCAAGGTGCCCGCGACCTCACCCGGGCGGTGGAAGACCTCACGTCGCTCGTGGGCCGCGTCACGCTTCGGGATCTGGTGCGGGACACCATTGATCTGGTGGAGCGCCACTTCATAGAGGCTGCGCTCGAGCTGACCAACGACAACCGGACGTCGGCGGCCGAGGTGCTGGGCGTGAGCCGGCAGAGCCTGTACGTCAAACTGCGCCGGCACCGCCTGGTGTCGCCCGCCGCCAATCGGGACGGCGAAGCCGCCGACTGACGGCACACGAACGGCCCATCAACCGGTCGAGGCACCTGCCGACCGGGCTCACGCCGATCCCCAAAGCAAAATGATGCAAAGAATCTCGAAGAAAAGGCTCGCGCGTTTGGGTACTGTCAATTAAACTAGACACTCATGGGTGTAAGCAATTTGATACAGCCGGTCGCCACGCGTCCGGAACCCCGAGCAGTCCTCACGCTGCTGAAGCCAGTCACCTGGTTTCCGCCCATGTGGGCGTTCGCGTGCGGCGTCGTCAGCACCGGCCTGTCCATGGACGGTCGCTGGAGCCTGCTGGCGCTCGGCATCTGTATCACTGGCCCGCTCGTCTGCGCCTCCAGTCAGGCCGTCAATGACTGGTTTGACCGGCATGTGGACGCGATCAACGAGCCCAATCGCCCCATCCCGTCTGGACGCATTCCCGGACGGTGGGGGTTGGCCATCGCCATCGTGTGGACCGCGTTGTCGCTGCTCGCGGCGATTCCGCTCGGACCGATGGGCCTCGGAGCAGTCACGCTCGCGCTGCTCTTCTCGTGGGCGTACAGCGCACCGCCGTTCCGCTTCAAGCTCAACGGCTGGATTGGCAACGCCGCGGTTGGATTCACGTATGAAGGATTGGCGTGGGTGACCGGCGCCGCGCTCATGTTCGGACAGGCGTGGCTCCCGTGGCCCATTCTCGCCATGGCCGTGCTCTATTCGCTTGGTGCGCACGGCATCATGACGCTCAACGATTTCAAGGCCATCGAGGGTGATCGACGCATGGGCGTGGGCTCGCTGCCGGTCAAGCTGGGCGAAGAGCCCGCGGCCTGGGTGGCGAGCGTCATGATGCTCTCGCCGCAGTGGCTCGTGATCACGCTGCTGCTCGCGTGGGACCGTCCGTGGCATGCGCTGACCGTCACGGTGCTCATGCTCGTGCAGGCCGGCATCATGCGCTGGTTCGTGCAGGAGCCCCGTACGCGCGCACTCTATTTGAGCGCGTTTGGCGTGCCGTTCTATGTCAGTGGCATGATGGTCACCGCCTTTGCCCTGCGTGGCATCGTGGGAGCGGGTTCATGAGCTGGGTACAGATTGCGCGGCTCGGCCTCGTGCAGGCGTGCATTGGTGCGGTGGTCGTGCTGATGACCGCCACCATGAATCGCGTGATGGTGATCGAGCTTGGCCTGCCCGCAACCATCCCGGGCGCACTGGTGGCGCTGCACTTTGCGGTGCAGCTCTATCTGCGTCCGCGACTCGGCCACGGCTCCGACGCGTCGAAGGCGCGCACGCCGTGGATTGTGGGCGGCATGGCCACCCTGGCTGCCGGTGGTGTGGGTGTGGCGCTGGCCGTGATGCTGATCCCCACCAATGCCTGGCTTGGTGTGGTACTCGCCGCGCTGTCGTTTGTGGTGCTGGGCGCCGGCGTGAGTGCCGCGGGCACGCCGCTGCTCGCGCTGATCTCCGAGCACGCGCGTCCGTCGCAGCGCGCCGGAGCTGCCGCGATCACGTGGATTCTCATGATCGTGGGCTTCATCATCACCACAGCCACAACCGGCGCATTGCTTGAGCCGTTTGGATTCCAGCGTCTGCTGGTGATCACGGCTGCGGTGGGCGCAATCGCTGTGGTACTGACCATGATCACGCTGTACGGCCTCGAGCCGCGGTTGGGCGAGCGGCAGGCGCCGGAGCCCATTGCCGCCTTCGAGCGTGGCACGGCGTTTCGGGCCGCGGTGCGCGCGGTGTGGGGCGATCCGGTAGCGCGCACGTTCTCGGTGTTTGTGTTCGTGGCCATGCTGGCGTACAGCGCGCAGGACCTCATTCTCGAGCCGTTTGGCGGCATCGCGTTCGGCCTCTCCGCCGCGCAAACCACGAAGATCGCCGGCATGCAGCATGGTGGCGTTCTCGCCGGCATGATCATGACTGCGCTGGTTGGCGCGCGCTACGGATCGCTGCGCGTGTGGGCGGCGATTGGTTGCGCCGCTTCGGCTGTCATGTTCGTGGCGCTCGTGATGAGCCCGTCCATGGCCAGCGTCAGCATGTATCAGGGCATTGTCTTCCTGCTTGGGCTTGCCAACGGCGTGTTTGCGATTGGCGCGATCGGTTCGATGATGGCGCTCACCGGTGATGCGGCCGACGGCCACGCTGGGCTTCGGCTGGGTGTGTTTGGTGCGGCGCAGGCGGTGGCGTACGGGTTGGGTGTCTCGCTCGGCGGCATCGGTGTGGATGTGGCGCAGGCGGTACTCGGGTCGCCGCTGCGTGGCTACGCGGCCGTGTTCTCGGTAGAGGCCGGCCTCTTTATGGCATCCGCGGTGCTGGCGTATCGCAGCGCTTCGGCGCAGCGTGCGGGTGACGTGATGCGAACGCGCGGCGAGTTGCTGCCGGCCGTGGTGAACAACTGATGCGCGCGACGCGTGGAGTACTCCGTTAGTGGATCAATTTGACGTGGTGGTGGTTGGCGGTGGTCCTGCTGGTGCGACCGCGGCACACGAGATGGCCCAGACGGGTCGCTCCGTGCTGCTGCTCGACAAGGCTGGCCGCATCAAGCCGTGTGGTGGCGCCGTGCCGCCGCAGCTGCTCAAGGACTTCAACGTCCCCGAGGACTTGCTGGTCGCGCGCATCGATACCGCGCGCATGATTTCACCCAAGTCGCGCAAGGTGGACATCCCCGTGGGCCAGGGCTTTGTGGGCATGGTGGACCGCGACGTGTTCGACGAATGGCTGCGTGTGCGCGCCGAGTCGGTTGGGGCGGAGCGGCGGACCGGTGCGTTCACGCGCATGGAGCGTGATGACGACGGCCGGCAGGTGCTCAGCTACACCGATGGCCGCTCGCGGCAGGGTGCGGAGCGCCAGGTAAAAGCCAAGCTGGTGATCGGCTGCGACGGCGCGCTTTCAGGCGTTGCGCGGTCGGCGATCCCCTCGGCCGAGCGCATGAAGCATGTGTTTGCGTATCACGAGATTGTGAAGTCGCCGGAGCACGACAGTGAGTCGTTCGGCAAGAATCGGTGCGACGTGTTCTATCAGGGACCGCTCTCACCCGATTTCTACGCGTGGATTTTCCCGCACGGGAACACCACGAGCATCGGGACGGGCTCGCTGCAGCAGGGCTTCAAGCTGCGTCAGGCGGTGGCGGACCTGCGTGCGAGCAGCGGTCTGGCGAGCGCCGAGACGATTCGTCGCGAAGGCGCGCCGATTCCGCTCGAGCCGCTGCGCCGCTGGGACAATGGACGCGATGTGATTGTGGGTGGAGACGCCGCAGGCTGCGTCGCCCCCGCATCGGGCGAAGGCATCTACTACGCCATGACGAGCGGCCGATACGTGGCGCAGGCCGCGGGTGTGGCGTTGCTCACGGGCAACCCGCGCTGGCTGCGCACGGCGCGTCGGCGGTTCATGTGGGACCACGGACAGGTGTTCCGTGTGCTCGGTCTGATGCAGCGCTTCTGGTACAGCAATGACAACCGACGTGAGCGCTTCGTGGCGATCTGCGAAGATCGTGATGTGCAGCAGCTGACGTTCGATGGCTACATGAACAAGCGCCTGGTGAAGGCGAAGCCCCTCTCGCACGTCCGGATCTTCTTTAAGAACCTGGCGCACCTCACCGGCATGGCGACAGCCTGACCGTCGCTCCCTCCTCGATACCTCGCCTCGCATGCTCATTTCCATCGCTGTCGACTTCCGCCGTGCCGACGTCGCTACCCGAGAGCAGTTTCATCTCTCGGAAGAGCGACTGACGCAGCTGTACCGCACGGCCCGAAGTGAAGTGGTGACCGAAGCAGCCCTCATCGCGACCTGCAACCGTACCGAGCTGTACGCGTGGGTGGAGAGCGAGGACATCGACGAAGTGGACAAGGCCATCCAGATGCTGGCCCGCCGCTGGATGCGCACGCGCGTCAACGGTGACCAGCTGCTGCGCACGGCCACCCGTCGGTACGGCGCCGACGCGGCCCGCCACGTCATTCGTGTGGCGTCCGGGCTGGAGTCTCAGGTGCTGGGGGACGGACAGATTCTGGGGCAGCTCCGTGCCGCCTACAAGCGGGCCGCGCACAGTGGTGCCACCGGTCCTCTGCTGCACCGGCTGTTCGAGACCGCGCTTCGCTCCGGCAAGCGCGTGCAGACGGAAACGTCGCTGCTGGCAGGCCGCAACTCCATCGGGGCTGAGGCCGCGTCCATTGCGCATCAGCGCTTCGGCAACCTCACGAACACGCGCTGCCTCGTGGTGGGCTGTGGCAAGACGGGCGAGCGCACAGCACGCCAGCTCATGAAGCTCGGTGCGCGCGACATTGTGCTCATGAATCGCACGCTCACTCGGGCCGAGGAGCTGGCTGGCATTCTGGGTGGACGTGCGGCGGCCATGGACACAATGCATGTAGAGGCCGCGATGGCCGACGTGGTCATTGTCGCCACGGCGTCGGAGAAGCCCATTCTCACGGCGGATGCGCTCCGCCGCACGCGGGATGCGTGTGGGACGTCGGCCTATTCGCTGCTGCTCATGGACCTGAGCCTGCCGCGCAATATCGACCCGGCCGTGCTGGAACTGCCGGGCGTGACCCTCGTCGATCTGGACACGCTGCACACGCCCATCGTGGCCGCCGAGGAGCAGCGCCGCAACGCGGTGCCCGCCGCGGAAAAGGTGTGTCAGCAGGAAGTCGACGAGTTCCTGGAGTGGGTGGCCGCGCGTCCCGCGCGTGATGCCATCCGGCCGCTCGCCGACGCGCTCACCGCGGTGGCACGGCGCGAAGTCGCCTATGCCGGCGGTGATGCGGCAGTGGCGGAACGCACGGCCACGCGCATTGTGGCCAAGCTGCTCGCCGGCCCCATGGCGGCGCTCCGGCGCGCCGTGCAGCGGGGTGAGCCGCTCGACGCCCACACCATGATGCTGCTCGAGATGTTCGCCCCCACCCGACCGGCCGAGGTGCGCGCCCCGCGGGGGCGGCCCCGGCGCACGGTGGAACGTGAGACGGTCAACGCGCGCGCCGAACGGGCCGCTGGCACAACCGTGCGCGAGGCGTCATACCTTACGGTTTCCGCCGAACTCTGATTTTCCCTCCGCCGCAGGCCCCGCCGCCGGCGGCTGCTCCTGCCACCGCGAGTTTCCATGCCAGACGCTGTGCCGCTCGTCAATGATCTGCTCCTGCGCGCCCTGCGCCGCGAGCCTGTTGAACGCACCCCGGTCTGGATGATGCGCCAGGCGGGCCGCTACCTGCCGCAGTACCGGGCCGTGCGCGCGGGCTCCGATTTCCTCACCATGTGTCGCACCCCCGAGCTGGCCGCCGAGGTCACGCTGCAGCCCATCGACCTCATTGGCGTGGACGCGGCGATCATCTTCTCGGACATCCTGGTGGTGCCCGAAGCCATGGGCTGTCGACTCACGCTCGACGAGGGGGTGGGCCCGCAGTTTCCCACGCCCATTCGCAGCGGGGCCGCCGTGGACGCCCTGCGCGACATCGATCCCGTTACCGACCTGGGCTACGTGCTCGACGCCCTGCGCCTGGTGCGCAAGCAGCTCAACGGCCGCGTACCGCTCATCGGCTTTGCCGGCGCGCCCTGGACCCTCGCCTCGTACATGGTGGAGGGCAAAGGCACCAAGCAGTTTGCCGTGGCCAAGCGCATGCTGTTCGAATCTCCGTCCGTGGCGCACGCCCTGCTCGAGAAGCTGGCCGTTGGCGTGGGTGCGTACTGCCGGGCTCAGGTGGAGGCCGGTGCACAGGCCATCCAGCTGTTCGACTCATGGGCCGGCGCACTCGGCCCCGTGGAGTTCCGCGAGTTCGCCCTGCCCTACCTGGCCATGGCCGCCAAGGAAGCACGCAAGGCGGGTGCGCCGGTCATCGTGTTCGCGCCCGGCGCGTCGTGGGCGCTCGAAGAGATCGCGGATGCCACCGAGGCCGACGCCATTGGCGTGGACTGGCATATCTCGCCAGAACAGGCCCGCGCTCGCCTTGGCAATCGTCAGGTGGCCGTGCAGGGCAACCTCGATCCGTGCACGCTGTATGCGCCCATTGAGGAAATCGAACGCCGCACCCACGCCATGCTCGACGCGTTCGGCCCGGTTGGCCACATCGCGAATCTCGGCCATGGAATCCTGCCGGATATCTCGCCCGCGCACGCGAAGGCGTTCGTGCAGGCGGTGCAGTCGCACGATTGGAGCGGCCACGCGCAGGACGCGGACCTCGCGGCGCACGCAGCTGCCGTGGGCGTGTAGTGGCCGTGACCTCCGCTCCGAGAACCGATTCGTCCGCACCCACGGTGCCGGCTGAGTCGCGTCGTGCCGAGGCCACGCGCTGGATCGCCGGGCTGCATGATGAGCTCACGGCGTTGTTCGGCCGGCTCGATCACGGCGGCACGTTCATTGAGGACCGCTGGGAACGGCCGGGTGGTGGTGGCGGCGTGAGCCGCGTGCTCGTTGAGGGCACCACCTTCGAAAAGGCCGGCATCAATCGCTCCATCGTGCTGGGCGTGCTGCCCGATCTCGCCGCGCGTCGGCTTGGCGGACAGGGCGCCGCCAATGGCAGTACGGAGTTCTTTGTGTCGGGCGTGAGCCTGGTGGTGCATCCGCGCAGTCCGCTCATTCCCACGGTGCACCTGAACGTGCGGTACTTCGAGCTCATGGACGAGCACGGCAACATCACCGACGCGTGGTTTGGCGGCGGAACGGACCTCACGCCCTTCTATCCGTATCGCGAGGACGTGGTGCACTTCCATCGCACGCTCAAGACCGTGTGCGACCGGCACCACGCCGAGTTCTATCCGCGGTTCAAGGGCTGGTGCGACGAGTACTTCGTGAACGTGCACCGGGAGAACGAGGCGCGGGGCGCAGGGGGCGTCTTTTTCGATCACCTGCGTCCCGGCAGTGACGAGCACGGACTCGACGCGGCGGCGCTGCAGGCGTTCGTGTCCGACATCGGCCGAGTGCTGCGGGACGCCTATGGCCCGCTCGTCGAGCGCCGACGCGACGCCGAGTATGGCGAGCGCGAACGCGACTTTCAGCTGTGGCGTCGGGGTCGGTACGTGGAGTTCAACCTCGTGCACGATCGTGGTACGACGTTCGGCCTCCAGACCAATGCGCGCATCGAGAGCGTGCTCATGAGCCTGCCCCCGCTCGCCGGCTGGAAGTACGCGCCGACGTTCGCGCCCGGCAGCTTTGAAGCAGAACTGCTGGGCATGCTGCGCCCGCAGGACTGGTGTGCGGATGACGAGGCGGCCCGTTGACATGGGTGCGAGCATCGATCGCCGTGGCGCGCAGCCGCCGCTGACCGTCGAACGCGGCGAGCCGCGTTCCGTTGTGGTGATCGGCGCGGGCATTACCGGGCTGGTCGCGGCGTACGAACTCAAGCGACTGGGCGTCTCCGTCACGCTGCTCGAAGCGAGTGGCCAGGCGGGCGGTTCCATTCGGACCTCGCTGGCGGACGGATTCCTGGCCGAACACGGCCCCAACTCGTTCGTCACGTCCGCGCCGGTCGAATCGCTCATCTCGCGCCTCGGACTGGACGACGAAGTCGTGGAGGCCAACCACTCCGCCAACCGCCGCTACATCGTGCGCGGCGGACAGCTGCTGCCCTTCCCCATGACGCCGTGGTCCATGATGCGCACGCCGCTGCTCTCCCTGCGGGCGAAGTTGCGTGTGATGGCGGAGCCACTGGTGCGCGCCGATCGCACCAGCAGTGATGAAAGCGTCGGGTCGTTCGTGCGCCGGCGTCTGGGTACCGAGGTACTCGATTACGCGGTCAATCCGTTCATTGCCGGTATCTTTGCCGGCGATCCGGAGCAGCTGTCCATGGCCCACGCGTTTCCGCGCGTGTTCGCACTGGAGCATGAGTATGGGTCGCTCTCCAGCGGACTCATGCAAACCTGGCGACAAGCCATCCGCGCACGGCGCGCGGCGGCACGGGGCGAGACGACCTCCGCGGCGCCGGCCAAGGAACAGGCGAGCGACGAGCAAGTCGAGGTGGCGACAACCGACGTCCCGATCGGCGCCTCCCCACGATCCCGCCTCATCTCGTTCCGCGATGGCCTCCAGACGCTACCCGATGCGCTCGCGGCGGCACTCGGCAATACGCTCAAGCTCTCCACGCCCGTCCACCTGCTGCACCGGGGCGAGGACCGGTGGGTGGTGGAAACCGGTCAGGACGGCGCAGCGCGGGCTCGTGCGTTCGACGCCATCGTGCTGGCCACGCCGGCGCACGCCCTCACGGCCATGGAGCTGCCGGCCGCGATTCGACAGCACGCGCTCCCCGTCGAGCAGGTGGAGTACCCGCCGGTATCCTGCCTCACGCTCGGCTTCCGCCGAGAGGATGTAGCGCATCCGCTCGACGGTTTCGGCGTGCTGGTTCCTACCGTTGAGAAGCGCCACATGCTCGGCGCCCTGTTTTCGTCCACGCTCTTTTCCGAGCGCGCGCCCGAAGGCCACGTCGCCATCACGGTGTTCATGGGCGGCGGCCGCGATCCGGACCTGGCGCGCCAGCCTACCGACGAACTCGTGCGCTTGGTGCGCACCGACCTGCACCAGCTCCTTGGCGTGCGCGGTGAGCCCGTGTTCGCAAAGCACGTATACTGGTCACGGGGCATCCCACAGTACACCGTGGGGTACGACCGCGTGAAGCAGGCTGTGGACACAACCGAAAACATGAATCCCGGGCTCTACCTTACGGGCAACTACCGGAATGGCGTGTCCGTGGGCGACTGCATCGCGAGCGGCCAACTCGTCGCCGAGCGGGTCTCGGCGTATCTCGCGCACTCCGGCTAGCAGCACGCGGTCCCGGGGTTAGCGTACAGCATGCTACCACTCGACCTGTTGTGTATTGCCCCACATCGCGACGACGCCGAACTCACTTGCGGCGGCACGCTCATCAAGGCCGTTGACGACGGCTATCGCGTGGGTGTGCTCGATCTAACGGCCGGTGAAATGGGCACGCGCGGATCCGCTGCGCTGCGCGAGGAGGAAGCCGCGCGCGCGGCCACGGTGATGGGACTCGTGGAGCGCCAGAATCTCGGCCTGCCGGACGCCGGGATCGAGAACACGCGCGAGACGCGCGAGCGGCTGGTGGCGGCGGTTCGTGCACTGCAGCCGCGCGTGGTGATCGTGCCCGCGCCGCGTGGTCGCCATCCCGATCATCGGCTCGCGTCCGAGCTTGCGCGCGACGCCTGTTTTCTCGCGGGCATCGGCCGATACGTCCCCGATGTACCCAAGCATCGCCCCACCAAGTTGCTCTACGTGGTCACGTATCGCGAAGACCCGGTGAAGCCGTCGTTCGTGGTGGACATCAGCGCGCAGTTCGAACGCAAGCTGGAGGCCATCCGCTGCTACGGGTCGCAGTTTGACGGACTCACGCAGGCCGGCGAGGTGTTTCCCAACGGCGAGCCGCTGTACGACATCGTGACGCACAAGGCGGCGCACTACGGCTCGCTCATTCGCTGTCGCTACGGCGAGCCGTTTGTGACCGACGAAACCATGCGCGTGGACGACGTGATGTCGCTCGAAGTATCCACCTTCTGACCGGACTGCCCACCGCGTGTCCTCCCCAGACGACTCCGTCAGCTACGGCCAGTATCTCGCGATCGATCAGCTGCTCACGTTGCAGCACCCGCGCTCCACGCCGGAGCACCCTGATGAGTTGCTGTTCATCATCGTGCACCAGGCCAGCGAACTCTGGTTCAAGGTGCTGTTGCACGAGTTGCACGGACTGATCCGTTGCCTGCAGGCGTTCGACGCCATTGGCGCCACGCTGGGCATTCGCCGCGTGAACGCGCTCATGGAAATCGTCGCATCGCAGCTCTCGGCACTGGAAACACTGCCGCCGCAGCGATTCCTCCAGTTTCGCGGCTACCTCGGTCAGTCCAGCGGATCGCAAAGCGACCAGTTTCGCGCAATCGAAGCGCTGTCGGGGCTGCGCGATCCGCACTTCATGGCTGCCATTCAGGAGCACGGTACTCCGCCGGACATCGTGCAACACGCGCTGGCGCAGCCCACGCTGCAGGACCTCTTTGACGCGCTTGTGTCGCACGAGGGAACGACACTTGAGGAGTTGTACATGGGCCCGGCGCCCACGTCGCTTTTCCTCATCGCGGAGGGGCTGCTCGAGTACGAACAGAACTTTTCGCGATGGCGTTTTCTGCACGTGCAGCTGGTGGAGCGCATCATCGGTCCGGGTACGGGCGGCACGGGTGGCACCTTGGGCGCGAAGTACCTGCAGCGCACGATTGCGCACCGGTTCTTCCCGCATCTATGGGCCGTGCGCAGTCGCTTCTACGGCGCGGCGTCGTGAGCGCCGGACCGGTGGCATGAGCGAGTCGCTGCAGGCCGCGGCGGCGCGGCGTGCGCAGGATCTGGAGACGGCGTGGCGAGACGCATTCGCTCGCGACGAGGGCTGGTTTGACGCGACGGTGCCGTACGCCGCGAGCACGCCACCTTGGCCTGGCGACGTTGGCATGAGCTGTGGCTGGACCGCCCGGCGGGACGCGGGGAGCAGCGTGAATCTGGGCGTGTTCACCGTGAGCCCGCACGTGGGCACGCACGCCGACGCACCGCTGCATGTGATCGATGGCGGCTTGCAGAGCGACGCGCTTCCCGTGCTGCCGTTCAACGGCCTGGTGCACGTGGTGGACGTGCGCGACCTGCGCGGCGCGATCTCCCTGGAACAACTGCGGGAGCGGCTGCTTATAGCGGACCCGCTGCGCATTTTCCTGCGGACCGGCGCGTGTGTGGCCGAGGGTCGTTTTCCCGACGAGTGGTGCTGGCTGGACGAGAGTGCGACGCGCACCTGCGTCACGGCGGGCCTGCGCCTGCTCGGCACGGATGCACCGAGTGTGGACGCGCGCGACGCCAAGGCGCTGACCACGCATCGCGTGTGTTTTGACAATGCCGCGTGGGTGCTCGAGAATCTTGATCTGCGGGATGTCTCGTCGGGGGCATACGAGCTGCGGGCGCTGCCCATGCGTGTGCACGGTCTGGATGCGGCGCCGGTGCGGGCGCTGCTGCGGACGGTGGCCTGACGGTTGCGAAGCAGCGCGTTGCGGTGCTGCGCGGCGCGCAAGCGCGGGCGGTGTCAGCCGTTCTTGCGCATGGCCGCCAGTCGCGCCGCGGTGTCGGCCGGTACAAGCAGCCCGTCTGCGATGCGCGCCACCTCTTCCGCCTGCGCCCACGCGCGCTCGAGTTCAGCCAGCTCACCAAGCAGGGCCAGGCGTTCCCGCTCCTCGTGCACCGCCATTTCGATGGCCAGACGCGCGGCGCTCGGGATATAGCCCAGATCCCCGTTGTCGCCGAACACCTGCTTGCTGGCCCACTGTGATCGCTGCGCAATGGCCCAGGACATCACACCCTCCGATCCGCCGGCGGCATCGATGAGCGAGACCGCCTCCTGCACGCGCGCCTTGGGTGCCCCGCCGACATTGGTTCGCGGCAGCAACTTGGCCAGCGCGTTGCGTGCGGGTTCACCGTTCAGCCGCACGCGTCCCTGTTCGTTGCTGTTCGGGGATCGCAGCCATGACTTGAACGTCAGAGTGGGCTCCACCAAGCGACGGACGTATCCCACCTCGATACCCCAGTCGCATCCGTCCCGATCGCCCGGAATGAGGCGCGGGTTGCCGTATGGCACGAACCAGTCACCGTCGGGATGCGCGATGGTGATGTTGTGGCCGCGTGCATGCCACACCAGGAAGGCTGAGTTCAGCAGGTTGAAGGCGGGCACCAGCGCGACCAGTCCAGCACCGGAGGCCACCGCCCCACCCAGCGCCGCCGCGCCGCCGACCGCAACCAATCCGCCGCCTACCCACATCCGACGGCGTCTCCGCCCGAACTGGTCGCCATAGCGCCACGCCGCAAACTCCGGGCGCAGCGGACGGCCCACGCGAATGAGCGTCGTGCCGTCGCGCCACCGGGCGAGTCCGATGTTGTCGGTGGACATGCGAACTGCCGTTTCGCGGAACGCACGCTCCGCAGCTTCAAGCGCCTCCCAGCGCGACTCAAACGGCGCCAGATTCCAGCGCTCGCACTTCGTGCACACCACCCACAGCCGGCCTTTGTCATCGTCAAAGGCGATTCGACGGCCCACAGGAAACACCTCGAGCAGCTCGTTGCTGCCCAGCGCAGCGTGGCAGTGTATGCAGTGGCTGTACATCGCAACGTCGTGCGTCATGTCAGGCGCTTCGGTTCATGTTCCACCTCGTCCCGCATGGCCTCGAGCTTCGCCGCAACCTCCGGCGGCTGGAACATGCCGTCCGCAATGCGGGCAATCTGGTCAGCCTCACGCCACGCTGCTTCCAGGGCGGCCAGCTCGCCGTCCATCGCTCGCCGCTCCGATTCCTCGTGCAGCGCCATCTCGAGCGCCAGCCGCTCCACCGGCTTGAGCGCGTGCAGCACACCGGGGTGTTTCTTGATCTGCATGGCCACGTGTTTGCGCCCACTGCGTTTGGGCGTCTCGGCGTACGCCGTGGCCCCCTGCTGCTCCGCCAATCGCGCGAGTACCGCGTCCGGTCCACCAGCGTCTTCCACGCTGCGCACCGCCTCGTTCACCACCTTCCTGGAGCCGCCAAAGCGATTGACGGTGGGCAATACCTGCTGCGCCGCGCGCGCGGCCTCGTCGCCCGTGAGCACGCGCACGCCGTCCTTGTGCTCCAACCGCATCGCGAACGGGGCGCCCGCGTACTCCGGATGCAGCAGCGCCGACATGCGCGCGTGCTGCCGCTGCACCTCGAGCGTCTCGCCGTTGCTCGTGCGCACGCGCGCCACCAACTCAGACGGCTTGCCATGGATCATGCGGTCCCAGATACCGGCGTTGGCGTACACGCCCGCAAACGACGCAATACTCGCCCCCGCCCACGCGCCGCCAACCACAACGGCCCCAAATGCACCCACGATCGCGCCCGTGGACAAAAGCTGCCGCTTGCGCCGTCGCCCGAACTGGTCGCCGTACCGCCACGACGCAAACTCCGGACGCTGCGCCTCGCCAATCCGAATGAGGTCGAGCCCCTCGCGCAGACGTGCCAGCCCCACGTTGTCGCTGCTCACACGCAGCCGAGCGTCGCGAAAGAGGCGCTCGCACTCCTCAATGGACTCCCAGCGCTCCTCGAGCGGGGAGAGATTCCAGCGCTCGCACGCCCGACACACCACCCACAGCCGTCCGGTCCGCTCGGCAAACGCCACGCGGCGGCCCACGGGCATGGTCTCCAGCGCCTCGTTGCGGCCCAGATCGGACGAGCAGAAAAAACAGGTCGTGAACATGATGTGCAGTCCAGGAATGACGGCTCGGGGCCAGTTGGCACGCAGCCTTGGAAGAACTCACCGTGCCCGAGAGGTAGGCACGCGCCGGACGACCCTCTAAATTTAGCAGTCCATGAGCCATTCTACGGTTTATCTCGACCACGCGGCCACCACACCGGTACGCCCCGAGGTGCTCGACGCCATGCTGCCCTGGTTCTCGACTCGGTTCGGGAACCCGTCCAGCGTGCACCGGCTCGGCCGCGAGGCGCGGGTGGCGCTTGATGAGGCCCGGGAGCGGGTGGCCGCCTGCCTGGGCGCGCACCCCGACGAGGTCTGCTTTACCTCGTGCGGCACCGAAGGCGACAACTTTGCCGTGCTCGGGGCCTGGCGAGCCGTGCGCGGTTCTGGCCGGACGGCCGTGCTCACCACCCCCATCGAACACAAGGCGATTCTCGCCGCCTGCCATCAGATCGTACGGGAAGGCGGCACGGAACGTTTCGTCCCCGTGTCGTGCGACGGCGTTGTGGACTCGGACGCGTTTGCCGACGCGTGCGATGACGCGGTGGCGGTGGCCAGCGTGATGTGGGTGAACAACGAAGTCGGCGTGGTGCAGGATATTCCCGCGCTCACCGAACGCGCACGCTACGCCGGCGCCCTCATGCACACCGACGCCGTGCAGGCATTCGGCAAGATCGCGTTCAGCATGCACGACCTTCCCGTGGACCTGCTCACCATCAGCGGCCACAAGATCGGCGCTCCGAAGGGTGTGGGCGCGCTGTTCATTCGCCGCGGTGTCACCCTCGAGCCCATGCTGCACGGCGGCTCGCAGGACCGCGGCCGTCGGGCCGGTACGGAGAACGTGCCCTACGCCATGGGGCTCGCGCTGGCCTGCGAACTGGCCGTACAGGAGCGTGAAGCCGAGGTGGCGCACTGCGCGGCGCTGCGCGACCGACTGGAGCGGGCAATCATGACTGGCATGCCCGACGCGGTCATTCATGGAGGGAACGCGCCGCGCGCGCCCCACGTGTGCAACGTCAGCATCCCGGGCACCGATGCGGAGACGCTGCTCATGGCGCTCGACCTGCGCGGCATTCACGCATCGGGCGGCTCTGCCTGCCAGAGCGGCAGCATTGGCATGTCGCACGTGCTGCACGCCATGCAGGTGTCGCACGAACTCGCCAGCGGCGCCATGCGCTTCTCGGTGGGCGCCATGAACGACGAGGCCAGCATTGACCGCGCCGCCGAGGTGCTGGTGACCCTTGCCCGCAAGGCCCGCGGTTTCGCTGCGGTTTGAGGCAGCGGCAGCCATGAGCATAAAAGAGCGCGTGGTGGTCGCCATGTCGGGCGGCGTGGACTCCTCCGTGGCCGCGGCCGTGCTGCAGGAGCAGGGCTACGACGTGGTGGGCGTCACCATGAAGCTGCACGACGACGGCGCCGAGGTGCCCGACAAGCCGTGTTGCTCGCTCGACGCCACCAGCGACGCGCGGCGTGTGTGCGACCAGCTTGGCGTGCCGCACTACGTGCTCAACCTGGTGGACGTGTTCACGCGCGACGTGTTTGACGATTTCGTGCAGGAGTACGCGGCCGGACGCACACCGATTCCGTGCGTGCGCTGCAATACGTTCACCAAGTTTCGCGACCTCGTGGTGAAGGCCGACGCGATTGACGCGCGCTGGATCGCCACCGGACACTACGGCCGCCTCGCAGCCACATCACACGGCCGCGCGCTGCTGCGTGGACGCGACCCGGCCAAGGATCAGAGCTACTTCCTGTGGGGCATGCCGCGCGAGGTGCTCGACCGGCTGCTGCTGCCCGTGGGTGACTGGACCAAGGATGAAACACGTGCCGCGGCGCGACGCTTTGGCCTGCGCACGGCGAACAAGCCCGAGAGCATGGACATCTGTTTTGTGCCGCACGGCGACCACATGGAAATCTTGCGCGAACAGCTGCCCGCGAACGCGGCCGCGCTGTCAACGGGGCCCATTGTCACGGAGGATGGCCGCGTGCTCGGCGAACATCAGGGGTTTGCGCGCTTCACCATCGGGCAGCGCAAGGGACTGCCCGGGGGATTTGCCGATCCGCTGTTCGTGGTGGAGATCCGCGCCGACACCCGTGAGGTGGTGGTGGGCCCACGCGCGGCGCTCGCACGCAACACCGTGTCGGCCGCGCAAGTGAGCTGGCTCGCACCCGTGCCGCCGGTGGGGTCACAGGTGCAGGTGCAGGTGCGACACCGTGCGCCGAGTGTGCCTGCCACCGTGATGGCTGTGAGTGGCGACCGCATCGATGTAGTGCTGGCGCAGCCCGTCACCGCCATCGCGCCGGGTCAGTCTCTGGTGCTGTACCATGATGAGATCGTGCTCGGCGGCGGCGTGATCACACGCGCCGGTCGTGGTGCCTTGCCGTTGCTGGTGTCATCGACATGAGTCACGACCCGCGTCCGCTGCCCGTGCTGCGCGCCATGATTGACGAACTCGATCGGGAGCTGCTGCAGATCGTCACGCAGCGCATGGCACTCGTGGGCGAAGTGGCGGCGTACAAGCGGCAGCACGGCCTCAAGGTGCGGGACGCGTCGCGTGAGCAGGCCGTGCTGGCTGACCGTGCGTCGCGTGCCGAGCGGCTGGGACTGCCTCGTGACGAGATGGAATCGATCTTCCGGGTGCTGCTGCGCGCGAGTCGTGATCATCAGTCCGCGTTGCGCGCGGAAGTGCCCATGGACCAGCAGGCGCGAACGGTGGCCGTGATTGGTGCGCAGGGTGGCTTTGGGCGGTTGCTCGTGCGGCTGTTTGGCGATCTCGGGCACAACGTGGTGGAGTCCGACGTGCAGACACCGTTGCGTCCGGTGGACGCCGCCGCGATGGCCGACGTGACCGTGATCGCCGTCCCGATTGAGGCCACTGAGCAGGTGATTGCCGAGGTCGGTCCCCATGTGCGCGAGGATGCGCTGCTCATGGATGTCACCAGCGTGAAGAGTGCGCCAGTGGCCGCCATGCTTGCGCAGTCACACGGCAGCGTGGTGGGGACGCATCCCATGTTTGGGCCCGGCGTGCACACGTTGCAGGGACAGCGTGTTGTGCTGTGTCGTGCGCGTGGCGATGCGTGGGCCGATTGGGTGGCGCAGGCGTTCAGCGCGCGTGGGCTGGTGGTCACCGAGGCCACACCAGAGCAGCACGACACGGCGATGGCAGTGGTTCAGGTGCTCACGCACTTCCAGACGCAGGCGTTCGGCCTCACGCTCGCGCGACTCGGTGTGCCCATCGAAGAGACGCGGCCATACACATCACCAGCGTATCTGCTCGAGTTGTACGTGGCGGCGCGGCACTTCGCGCAGTCGCCGCAGTTGTACGGCCCCATTGAGATGCGCAATCCGCAGACGGCGGCTGTCACGTCGGCGTTCAACGAGGCCACGCGTGAGTTGGCGGGTATTCTCGTGGGCGGCGATCAGCCGCGTTTTGAGGCGATCTTTGACGAGGTGCGCGCGTACTTTGGCGAGTTTACCGGCGAGGCGCTCGAGCAGTCGCGGTTCCTGATTGACCGGATCGTGGAGCAGACGGCATCGTAGGCGCACGAAACGCGCTCAGTACCCAAACCCCACCGACCACGTGGTGATGCGCTGCGCCGCCTCGCCGTCGCGCGTGAGCAGCGAATAGGTGCCCAAGTCGGTGTGAAACCCGAGCACCGGCCACAGGTGCACGCTGCCGCCCACGTACGTGCGGTAGCGGAGGGCGTCGCCACCGGGCGCGCCGAACGTGCGGATCACACCGCCGCTCAACCCCACCGCACTGCCGAATCGACCGAGCGTCACCGCGGTGCCCAGCGAGGCACGCGTGCCGCCCAGGCCGAGGTGCACCGCACCGTACGCACATACGCTTCGGTCCTCAAACGCACGGCGGAGTCCGCCCGCCGCCGAGACGGACAGCTTGAGCGGTGATCCGTACGAGAGCCCGAGCAGACAGCGACTCATGCGCCACCGCATGTCGTCGGCGTCGTCGGGAAGCTGCGAGCCACCGCCCACCACGGTGGGGCGTGGAGCGACCGGCTGCGCGCGCGCCGGCGCGGCGGCAACAAAGGCGACGCACAGGCACACCAGCGCAACAAACGTCCGCATGTCAGTACTTGAGGCCACTGGCTTCCGCAAAGTCCTTCATGGCCTGCTCCTGCGCGTCGTTCAGGTGGTCCGGTACGGTGATCGCCACCTCCACAATGAGATCGCCGGTTTTCCCTTCCTTGGCCACGCCCTGCGCCGGAACGCGAAACCGCTTGCCGGACGGGGTACCTGCCGGAATGCGAACGGCCACCTTGCGGCCATCCACTGTGCGCACACTCACACGTGAGCCCAGCGTGGCCTGCGCCACGTTGATGGGTACCTTGGCAATGAGATCCAATCCTTCGCGTGTAAAAAAGCGGTCGGGCACCACCTGAAACGTGATGACGAGGTCACCCGGCTTGCCTCCGGACGCCCCGCGCCCGCCCTGCCCCCTCAGGCTGAGCTTGAGCCCACTCTCAGCGCCCGAGGGCACCGTGATGAGCACCTTGCGGCGCGCGCGCACCTGACCCGCGCCCTTGCACGTTGGGCACGGTTCACTCGGAATCACGCCGCGGCCCATGCACGCGGGGCACGGCCGGTTCACCGCAAAGCCACCCTGGCCAAACGAGATCGTGCCTCGGCCGCCGCACTCGTCACACGTCTTGCTGGTGGCGCCCGGCGCACCGCCGCTTCCGTGGCAGGTGACGCACTCTTCACTGACCTCAAGCTCCACCGGCACCTTGCCGCCGGTGACAGCAATGCGGAACGGTACTTCGACGGTGCGTTCAATCGTCTGCCCGGGCTCGGGCCCACGCTGCCGACGACCGGCCGCGCCGGCGCCGAACATGGTGCTGAACAGATCGCCCAGCCCACCAATACCGCCCACGTCGAAGTCGAAATTGGACGACCCCGCACTGCCCGGACGACCACCCGCAGCGCGCGAGCTGAAGCCACTCGTACCCGGGCGCGCGCCGCTGCTCTGACGCGTGCCAAAGCCGCCGAACGCCCCCAGCCGACGCATTTCGTCGTACTGCTTGCGCTTGTCGGCATCCCCCAGCGTGCCGTACGCCTCGGAAATCTCCTTGAAGCGTTCGGACGCCTTGGGGTCTCCGGAATTGCTGTCCGGGTGATACTGCTTGGCGAGACGACGGTACTGCTTCTTGATCTCGTCGGCCGAAGCCGACGCCGCGACGCCGAGTACTGCGTAGAAATCCTTGCCGTTGGCCATACAGGCGACAGAACCGGAACGAGGAAAGTGTGCCGATCAGGCCGGCGGCGTACCACTCCACTGCTTCACGAGCACGCGGGCGGGGCGCAGGAGGTGGCCGTTGATGACGTAGCCCACCTGATACACCGCACCCACCATCCCGTCTTCGTCTTCCGAGTTTGCGGGCGACGTGCCCAGCGCCTCGTGGAGGTTGGGATCGAAGGGGTGGTCAACGGGGTTCACAACTTCGAACCCGTGTCCTGCCAGCGACTTGACGATCTTCTTCTCCACCATGGACACGCCGTCGATCACGGTCTTGGAATCCATGGTGGCAGGGTCCACGGCGCCAAAGCGCTGCAGATCGTCGAGGGCGTCGAGAATGCCGCGCACCAGGTCGCCCTGGGCGCGCCAGCCGGCCTCCTGCCGCTCCTTCACCGCACGCTTGCGGAAGTTGTCGAACTCGGCGGCGACGCGCAGCATGCGCTCGCGGGTCTCCTCCACCTCTCGGCGCAGCGCGTCGTCACCGGTGGTGATGGCCTCGGGCGCGTCAGCAGGCACTTCGGTGGTGAGCTCAGGCGTGCTGGCAGCAGCGGCGGCTTCGGCGCGCTCGGTGTAGGGCGCCGTGGTCTCCGGATTGGTCGGGTCGGTCATGTGGGGTGGTTCGGGTGACGCGGGGCGGTTGCCCCATGGGGACAATACGCGATCGCATCACCAAAGTTTTCACGGCGCGGGCGGCGGCACAACCGCCCGGGCGGGTGAGATTGGCGGTGGCGCCGCCACTTTGGGGGTCAGGGCGTCGCGGCGGCCTGCAGGTGCTTGTCCCAAAAGGCCCACACCAGATTCCACGAATCGATCTGTTCCGGCGAATCATCACGCTCGAGCGTCTGCCGGTTCACGCGACGGTTGAAGGTGTGTCCACCGCTCGCCGGGCCGGGTGTGGGATCGACGTAGATCTTGGTCTCGGCCCAGTGGCTCTTGCGCGCACGCAACGCATCGATGAGTGGTTCGGCCTCTTCGAAATTCACGTCCTCATCATTCGTGGCCACGTGCACGAGCAGGGGCGTGCGCAGGCTGTCCACGTGATAGTACGGCGAACGCTTCTTGTACTCCTCGCGCTCTTCGAACGGCAGTCCCTGCAGGCGCTTTTGCGTGGAGAAGGAACGCTGGTAGCTGGGCCCCTTGAACGACAGACGAAACAGCAGGTTGGTGACAGGCACCATGGCTACGCCGCCCTTGAATGGCGTCTCGCCGCGGAACAGCAGATGCGCGGTAATGAAGCCGCCGTGGCTCCAGCCCATCACACCAACGCGCGCGGTGTCCACGGCCGGAATCGTCTTCGCGAAGTCGTAGGCGGTCAGCACGTCGTCCACTTCATAGCCGCCGTAGTCGATTTCTTCATGGAACGCCTTGCCGTATCCGGTGCTGCCGCGATACTCCGGCGCGATGATGACGTAGCCGCGCTCCACGGCCTCCATGATGAACGGCAGATAGTTCTGATCCCAGTTGCCGTGCACGCCCCCGTGCACCCATACCATGGCTGCGTGCTGGCCGTTGCCGCGTGGCGTGACCGGGCTGAACACGTACACTGGAATCTCGAGACCGTCGGCCTTGCTCTTGTAGCTCGTCTTGGCGTACGCCATATGCCCCTTGCTGCGCGCCGCGAAGATGGAATCGGTTGCCTTCTTGCGCTCCATCTGTCCGGCGTAGTCGGCGATCGGATGGTCTTCCGGCCGGTCGCTGACGTACAACTGCTCCACGCGGGCGGAGTCCTTGGGGATTACTTGACGCGGGCGTCGGGCGGCACCCTGTGCAAGCAGTGGGGCGGCGAGTGTGGCGCTGAGGAGCCCGCCAAGCGCGAGTTGAGCGGCGCATCGAGCGGGTGAACGGACCGGGGAGGCAGGCAGTCGCATGAGACAGGCGGGAGGAGATCTGGTCAATCCAAGCCGGTCGCAGAGCGCCGGCGGGCACCCATACAATATGCGCGCGTCGGGCCCCGTGGCGAGTCTCGAGGGCCGTTCACCTCAGCCGACGGAGCCGCCTGAGCTCGTAGCCCGTGCCGGCATCGTTGGCCAGGGTGCCGATGACGGCGAACACGGGCATGCCGGTCGCGGTGTCGTAGCGCCCCTCTACAAACCCATCCGGTCGGTCGCGTTCGGCCTGGATTCTCTCGAACAGGGTCGTGACGGTCGGGAGCCACGGCAACTGTAAGGGGCCAGCATCGGGCGAGTCCGACGCGTCGAGCAGCGTCGCCGAGACGATAGAGTCACTCTCAACGCGCACGACGAGCCACCGGCTGGCCGGGAAACCGCAGAAGCACGCATATTTCATTTCGACGACATAGCGCTCCAGCCCGAGCGCGTTCCAGCGTTCGCGGGCCTCACCGAGATCCGGCTGGGTGAAGGGACTGTTGAGCTTGTCCGCGCTGCAGGCAAGCAAGGGTAGCAACAGCAGGGCGCTCCAGCATGTTCGCCTGTTCATCGTGGATCTGGGTGTGTGTTGGTGTCGTGCAGCGCAGGAAGCTGCGAGACAGGGGAGCACGTTGCGCGCACGCCTACGCGACCGGCGCCGGCCGGAGCTACCGATAGACCGGCGCCGGTCGGAGCTTCCGGTAGTAGTACACCGCCCCGCCGTCGAGCACACCTGGCGGCGCCTCGAACGACACCACGGTCGGCAGGCCGGTCACCGCGTCGTATTCCGCTGACACACGCGACCCGTCCGTGGCCGAACCAGCCGTTGCAATCCGAGCGAACAACTCGTCCACGGAGCTGTACCAGGTGAGCACAGGTGATCCCGACTCGCCGCTCGAGTCCACCGGGACCACGGCGGTGACCACGTTGCCGGCGACGGTGATCCGCTGCCACTGGTTGAGCTCGACCGGGCAGAAACACGAGACTCGCGTTTCCACCGTGTACTGCACGAGTCCCTGTGCCGTCCAACGTGCCAGCGCCTGCAGACGCGCCACCTCATCAGAGGGAGACAGTGCACTCTCTCCACACCCGCTGAGCGCCAGCATTGTCACAGCGGCGTAGAGCCCTGTTCTGATACTTCGACGTGCGCGCATTGGCACTCCTCGCAACGGTTTGCCGGCACACGCCGGACTTCGTGAGCGTGTCGCTGCGCGCAGCGCACCGGGACGCATGGTCCGAAGGCGCCGCCGTCAGCGTGTGGCCGTCACCGTCCAACCCGGCGTGGCCGTCTGCTCGGCATATACACGCCGGATACGATCAAGAACCATCTGCGCGGCGCGATAGCGAATCTCACTGCGGTCGCCGGGAAGCACGGGACAGACGGCGTGCACCGCGCCCGCCACGTCCACGGCCACCCACACGGTGCCCACCGGCTTGCTCGGGCTGCCGCCGTCAGGTCCGGCTATGCCGGTCACACCAACGCCCACATCTGCACCAAAACGCTCGCGCACGCCGCTCGCCATCGCGCGCGCGACTGGTTCGCTCACAGCCCCATGTTCGGCGATCATCTCCGCCGGCACGCCGAGGTGTTCCACCTTGATGCGGTTGTCATACGCAATCACGCCGCCCAGCACGGAGCGACTGGAGCCGGGCACCGCCGTGAGACGACCACCCAGCAGCCCACCGGTACAGCTCTCGGCCACCGCAATCGAGTGTCCGTGCCGCACGAGTTCGTCGAGCACGAGCGCCGCGAGGTCATCGTCGTTCTCACCGTAGATCCACGAGCCCACGCGCTCGCGTACCGTGGCGGTCGCACGCGCAAGCATCGTGTCGGCGTCGGCGTGGTTGAGTCCGCTCACGGTAAGGCGAAGGTCCACGCCGTCGATACCCGGCAGGAAGGCCAGCGGCACGTCGTGTACGGTACCGCGATATTCCGAGAGGTAGTCCGCCACCGCCGACTCGGAAATACCCGTGGTGCGCAGCGTGCGCGAACGAATGACGGTGCGCGTGGCGTCGGTGACGCCGGCGGCCGCCTGCACCTCGAGCAGACGCGGGATGATCGCATCGCGCAGCAGCCCGCGCATTTCGCGCGGTACGCCGGGCATGGTGGCCACCCATCGTCCGCGCGCGTCCTCGCACCACACCCCCGGCGCAGAACCGTGACGATTCTCGAGCAGCGTCGCACCCTCCGGCAACATGAACTGTCGCGCGTTGCTCTCGGGCATGTCGCGTCCAAAGCGCGTTTTCCATCGCTCCGCAAGCTTTGCCAGCGCATCGGCGTGCAATACAAGCGGGCGATCGAACGCGAGCCCAAGACTCTCGTGGGTGCGATCATCGGCGGTGGGGCCGAGTCCGCCAGTGGTGAGCACGGCGCCTGTACGCTCGAGCGCTTCGCGAACAGCGCTTGCGATGTCAGCAGGCGTGTCCGCAACGGTGGCGCGGCGCACCACGCGAACGCCGAGGTCGGCCAGCGTGCGCGCGATGTGGACGGCGTTGGTGTCCACGGTGAAACCGAGCAGCAGCTCGTCGCCGATCGTGATGAGTTCGAGGTCCATCGTTGGAAGTCAGCGCAGGTGCTAGTGAGACCCGGTCTGGCGCGCTTTCGCGTGGCCTCGCCCCGCTTGAAGATACGTGGGCCCGTACCGCGTGAGATACAGCCACAGCGACCACAGCGTGAGCACCACCGCGCCCACCATGCTCAGCGTACCCACCAGGCCGTTGAAGTGCGCGAAGTATGTGAACCACGTGTCGTCCAGCCACCCTTCCGCGCCCGCCAGCGTGCGCGCGAAAAACCAGCAGAACGCGGCGCCGGTCCAGATGCTCTGGAACGTGGTCTTCCACTTGGCGGGACCGATCGCACTGATCACCAGGCCACGTCGCGCGGCAAGTGCGCGGAACAACGTCATGAAGGCTTCGCGGCCGATCACTACGGCCACGATCCATAACGGCAGCGACACGCGCCCAATGGGCGTCACGAACAGAAACGGCGACGGCTCGGGCAGCACACCCTCGAGCGGCACAATGAACGTGTAATGCGACTGCAGCATGTACATGGGCACGAGCGTGGCAACGAGCAACAGCTTGTCCGCCAGCGGATCGAGCAGACGCCCAAGGTCGGTGACCAGATTGTGCGTGCGCGCGAGGTGCCCGTCCCACCAGTCGGTGATCGCCGCGAACAAGAAGAGGCCAAAACCCACCAGGCGCGCCGTCCACGATGGGGAGAACGGGAGCCAGGCGATCAGGGGCGTCAGCAAAATACGGCCGACGGTGATCGCGTTGGGGAGGTTCACGAAGGCCTCGGAAGTGGGCACCAGGGAGGGGGTGGCGTTCCGCAATCTAAACCGATGGAGGGGACGCGGGGGCAGGCGCGGGGGCGGGGTGCCGACTGCCGACCACCGACCACCGATCACTGCAGTTGCCGGTTGCTGGTTTTCGCGGGCGTGACCGGTTACCGGTTGTCGGACTCAGACACGGCGCCGGTCGATCCTCGGCCCCGAAACCCGGTGCGGCGGGGCCGTTCGGAGATTGTGGCAGTGCGTCGGGTTCGGGCACTGCTTTCGGTATGGGTAGACGGCTGACGGTGGACAGTTGAACAGAGCATCGGAGCTGGCTGGACGGCGACGCTGCGCTCGCCGCTACAGCGGTGCCGTCGGATGCGACAGGCCGACGCAGACCAAATGCAGTTCCACCGAAAACCGTCCGCCGTCAACCCAAACCGAGAGCAGTCCTGAGGGCCCGCCTCACCGCCGCAATCCTCCAGCCTGCAAGCAGTATGGGGGCTATGCTAACGTCTTGAGTACCAACTTCGACACCGCTTTGAGGGTGTCGAACACGCCGTCGCCCGTCACCGCGACCGCTTCGAACTCCGGGGCCTTTTCTACCCACTCGCCGGTGGGTAACTGGCTCACCAGCATTTCACCGGGCTGGAACGGATTCGCGAGTGGGCGCTGCCGTGAGGTCTCCAGCACTTCCCAACCGGGATTGAGCATCTCCTGCAGCTCGCCCATCGTGGACGCGTTGGGCAGGTCGCGCTTGTTGTACTGGATCACAAACGGCATGCGCGTGAGATCGTAGCCGTAGGCCGACATGTTGTCGTACAGGTTCTGCATGCTCTCGAGATTCGCCTCGGCGCGATCGCTCTGCGAGTCGGCCACGAACACCACGCCGTCCACACCCTTGAGGATGAGCTTGCGGCTCGCGTTGTAGTACACCTGACCAGGCACGGTATAGAGGTGAAAGCGCGTGCGGAATCCGCGAATCGTGCCCAGGTCCACCGGCAGAAAATCAAAGAAGAGTGTGCGTTCGGTTTCGGTGGCCAGCGAAATCAACTTGCCGCGCGTGTTGGGCGACACCTTGCCGTACACGTATTCCAGGTTGGTGGTTTTGCCACCAAGACCCGGTCCGTAGTACACGATTTTGCAGTTGATCTCGCGGGACGCGTAGTTGATCATCGACATCGCGTCGTCCCCTTACGAAAACAAGCGATCGATCTCGTCTTCCGCGCCCGCCAGCAATCCCGGCAGCGCGGCCTGGCTGCCCGACCCACGCGCGAACACCGCCGTGAACGTGCTCGCGAGCTCATCCACCACGGGCTTCATCTTGAGCCGCACGAGGCCGAGTGTGGTGCGGTTGTCAAAGAGCACCACGAGAATGACGCGCTTGGCGACATCGGCGAGGTACATGGACTCGCGCTCGCCCTGATGGAAGAGGACCTTGAAGTCGCTCTCACCAATGAGGCGGGCCAGCTGATCGTTGGCACTGAAGTCGGCGGCGGTGAGGGTCGCGAACGCAGTCGCGTCAAAGTTCGGCGGCTCGCCCACGGTGGCAACGAGTTGGCCGGAACGGTCCACGAGCAGGGCGCAGCGCGCCTTGGCGTCGTAGAGAAACCGCTGCAGAATCTGAGTAATGGCCCCGAAGTCGTCCTCAGTGAACGACCAGGTGGCGGCGCCGACGGGCATAGCGGCTCCGATGGATCCGTATTCGGGTGTGGACGATCAGGGCAGCGCGCCTTCGACGCGCTGTAGCGCCCGCTGGCCTCGCCGGCGGAGCAGTGGATTGGACTCCCACGCGACATAGTCGCGCAAAAGCCGCACACTATCAACGCTTGGCCGACTCCGAAGGTAACTGATCGCCGCCAATCGGCGTGTGGGCCGGGCGTGAAACAGGGCGTGCCGGCTGCGGCTGACCTGGGCGGACCAGGCCGTGACACCCACCAGAACGCCGACGGTCAGGCCGGCAGTGAACATCGAGACGGAAGGACGGGACCTGCTCATGGCAAACGAAGCGGGCAGCGCGTGAGTGATCGTGAGCACGCTCGACTGAGCGCGCCCATCGCCCGTAGGACGACGAACTCGGACTAATGTAATCGGGTGTTCGGGGGTCTTTCGGCGGCGGCCGCGTGCGGCGCCGAATCGCGCATCGGGCGATGCACTCTTTGTTCGCCCGCGAACCAGTTACCACCGGTGCCCCACCGGTGCCCTTACCGCTTGCCCCTACCGCTTGCCCCGCGAAATCGACCACACGTACGCGCCCACCTCACGCGCCGCCTCGTCCGTCAACTGCATGGGGCCCCCGCGCGGATTCATGGCCAGCTTGTGTGCAGGGTCCTTGATGGACGAGACCGGTACGCCAGTGATGACCGTCGCCACGATCTGCTCGTAGGTGCCACGGTGCTGCAGCCATGGACCCGCCACCAGACTCGGCGCCCGCTCGCCGCCCACGCCCGCCGCGCCATGGCAGCGATTGCACGAGCCGGTGCGGAACAGCTGCTCGCCCCGCGCGATCATGGCCGAGGTGACCCCGGCCGGCATGGCCGGAGCAGCCGACACGCTCGCCGACATTCCGCTGGTGGTGCCGGTGCTGCTGGTGACCCGGCTGCAGGCGCTCGCCGCGAGCCAGAGTGCGCCAATCGTGATCGGGCGCCACACGCCGCAAGCAGCGCCCCGCAGCGATGTACGAAACAACGCAGGAATGAACCGCATCGGGACTCCGAACGCTGACGTTGGACTAACTTGACCGCATGACCGAGGCTTCGACCACCGCGAACTCCCGCAGCACTGCGCAACGCGCCCAGAAGGTGTCGCCCGACACGGTGCTGCGCGAGGTGTTCGGCTTTTCCGGATTCCGTCCCGGACAGCAGGAAGTGATCGACGCGGTGCTGGCCGGCAAGGACTGCATCGCGCTCATGCCCACGGGCGCCGGCAAGTCGCTCACCTATCAGCTACCCGCGCGACTGCTCAGTGGCACAGTGCTCGTGATCTCGCCGCTCATCTCGCTCATGAAGGACCAGGTGGACGCGGTGGCCGGACTTGGCTTCTCCGTCACGGCCATCAACTCCACGCTCTCGTTTGAGGAACGGCGCGAACGCATGGACCGCTTTCGCGGGGGCGAGTACGAACTCGTGTTCCTCGCTCCCGAAGCCCTCGACGGATATCTCGGCGAGTTCGTGCAAGGGTGCCCCATCAGCTTGCTTGTGGTCGACGAGGCGCATTGCATCAGCCAGTGGGGACACGATTTCCGCCCGTCCTACCGCCGATTGCAGGGGCTCAAACAGCAGCTTGACGTGCCGGTACTCGCGCTCACTGCCACGGCCACCCGCCCGGTCGCGTTGGACATTTTGCGCCAGCTCGGCATGCGCAAGCCGGCGGGCTTCAAAGGGTCATTCTTCCGACCCAATCTGCAGATTGCCGCGCGCAAGAAAGGTCAGGGTGGCAACACGCGCGGCGAGATGCTCGCACTCATTCGCGCGCGCGCCGGCGAGAGCGGCATCGTGTACTGTCAGAGCCGCAAGAGTGTGGAGCAGACCGCGACCTTTCTCATGGCGCAGGGCATTCGCGCCCTGCCCTATCACGCTGGTCTTGAGCCCGAGGAGCGTGCGGCGCATCAGGACGCGTTCCGACGTGACGACGTGGACGTGATGGTGGCCACCGTCGCCTTCGGCATGGGCATCGACAAGTCGAACGTGCGTTTTGTCATTCACCGCGACATGCCCAAGGACATCGAGTCGTGGTATCAGGAAATCGGACGCGCCGGCCGCGATGGACTGCCGAGTGATTGTGTGTTGTTCTATTCGTGGGCGGACGTGAAGCTGCACGAACGATTTCTCGACCGTGTGGACGACGAGGCGCTTCGACGCCGTACACACGCGGCCACGGTGGCGTTGTTTGAGCTCGTCGAGCGCGCCGGCTGTCGGCATCAGGCGCTCGTGGCGCACTTTGACGAGACCATTCCGCCGTGCGGCGAGTCGTGCGACGTGTGCACGGGCGTGGCCGTGGAGGATCGGATCGCGGGCTTGGTACAGGACGCGCCTGCAACCATGCGGGTGCGATCCGGCGGTGCGCGCACGTCGAGCGGACTGGACGCGGCGGCGCTGAGTGACAGCGAGCGCGAGTTGTTTGACGGACTGCGCACCGTGCGCCGCGAGCTGGCCGACGAGGCCGGCGTGCCGGCCTACATCGTGTTCGGCGACAAGGTGCTGCTGGAAATGGTCGCGCGCCGGCCCGCCACGCCCGACGAGCTATTGCAGGTGCCGGGTGTGGGCATGGCCAAGCTGGAGCGGTACGGACACGCGTTTCTGGAGCGGCTGCGGGAAGGCTGATCGCGGATTGATCGCAGGCAGTCCACGATCAGTCCGCGATCAGTACAGGAACGTCTCCTGCACGATCTTGCCGTCTTTCACCTGATACAGGCCCACTTCGTCCATCTGCGTGCGCTCGCCGGTCATCTTGGGCGTGATGTCGAACTTGAAGCGCACCACGAACTGGTCCCCGTTCACGAACGGTCCTTCCACGGAGCCGCCGTGCACCTCATGGTTCTCGATCCACCACGTATTCTTGCCCTGCACGCCTTCAATGCCCTTGGTCTCTTTCATCGGTTCCTGCGCCTCGAGACTCACGATATCATCGGCGTACAGTTCATTGATGGCCTCATGATTCTTGCCTTCCCGGCAGAGGCTCACGAGTCGCTCAGCGATTTCCTTGGTGGTCATGGTGCCCTCGAGAGAGTGGAGTGTTGAGATGGTCCCTCAAAGCATGCCGTGTGTGGCGCGCCCCCGGAAGCCTGGAGCGGGCGGTTCGTCCCATCGGGGCGTAACGGTACGGTGACGGCGGAGACGACGGTGCGCCGCACGCCCCTCAATGCGGCGGCCGCACCACCGCCCGCGGCGTCACAACCAGTCGCTCGCGCTCCGGCAAACGTCCGCACGCTCCCGACCCACCATAGCGAGACGCCGCGACGGTCGGTTCTCCGTTCACTCGCTGGACATCAAACTCTGCCGTGCTATAGCCGCAGCCGCGCACGATCGAGCGCGTCAACGTGAAGGTCCAGGTCTCGCCGCGCTGTACCACGCTATCGAAGCTCAGTCGCGTGCATCGGTATCCGGTGGCCCCGGTGCAAGGTTGCGATGGCGCCGAGTCCGCCACAAGCACGCGTGCGGGAAGCGTCGAGCGGAGCGCGGCAACGTCCGCAGTCGTGAAGCCGAGCGCGTCGCGCAGTGGCTGCTCGGGCACAAACAAGAGCCTGCTCGCCGTGTCGAGCTGCGAGCGAATCAGGGTGGCGGCAACGTCTACTCCCACTGAGTCAACGGCGGCGGCGGGCACGTCTTGCCCCGTCGATTGGGCGAGCACGGCACGGGAAGCGGACAGCGCGTGCAGGAGCAGCGCCCACAGCACGAATCGTACGGCAGGCATGACGTCTTACGCCCTCGGATACGCAGCGACAAACAAAGCCAAGGTCATGAGCGTGATCACGGCAATCAATCCGCTGATGCGAGCTCAACGAAGTCTGGCGGCGAACTCCCCTCGGGATATGCAGCTTCGCTCAACTCGTCAAACCCGGTACCTACCGCAAGCGGGTTGAGGCCGAGCACGTCCACCAGCGCGGCATGACGGTCGGCCTCGAACTCGAAACCGCCTTCGTCCGTCGCGCTCAAGCGAAGGAGTCGTTCTACACTGTCCGTCACGTCGGGCGGCCCCAGTGTGCGAGCGAGCATGCGTGCGTCACCCCCCTGCTCCACCAGCGCGGCCGTCTCCTCGTCCAGCTCGAAGTACTCCGGCGATGAGATGTACTCATCGCACAATTCGCCGCGGTCGTAGAGCGCGTACATGAGCACGCTGTCGTCGTGATTGATCACGCCGAGTGCGGCGCAGTCGAGCGAACCGGAATACAGTTCGGCTTGCGCGTGCACAAACTCCGGGTCGTCCGATTCCTCGCCGCCGTCGAACAGCACGATGGAGCCGCGTCGCTCAGCGGACACGAATGAGGGGCGGCCGGTAGAGCGGGCAATCTCCAGCACCGCGGCGTGATTCGTGGTGCGGAGCGTGAGGTTGGCGTAGAAGCGGCCCATGCAGGGGAGTTGGAAAAGAGACGTGGTGAAGCCGAGGCATACTCCCGGCAAACATCGCGCGCGGCGATGGCGGGTGCCAGTACGGACCTCCCACCGCCGCATTGTGTTAAACCAACCTATGCGCCACGCACTCGTCTCCCTTCTCGCGATACTGGCCGCCGGATGCAGCACCTCCGGCGATTCGCCCAACTCGCCCAACGAGCCGACTCCCCCGGATACCACGGTCACGGAAACTCGCGCTCCCGTTCTGCAGCGAACCGTCGTGACGACCGGCCTGTCCAGTCCGTGGGACCTGGCCTTCACCGCCAACGGCACGCTCTTCTTCACCGAGCGCTGCCGCGGACTTTCTGTGCGACGGCCTGATGGCGGCGTCGTCCGATTGTTCGGCACCAGCGGCTCGGCATTGGTCGCCACCGATCTCGTGTGCCAAGGACAGAGCGGCATGATGGGCGTCGCCCTGGACCCGGACTTTGCCGACAACGGCTTCCTGTACGTGGTCATGTCGTCCAACCGCAGCACGTCGCCGCGCACCAATCGCGTGATCCGGATCACGGTGAACGCGGCCTTCACCGAGGCCAGCGCGCGCACCGACATCGTCACGGACATTGCGTTCAAGGACGCCAGCACACCCAACGGCGGCGCGGGCGCACACAGCGGCGGACGAGTGCGCTTTGGACCCGACGGTTTCCTCTATGTCACCACCGGCGACAACCACGACGGACCACTCCCGCAACATCCCACACGACTCGGCGGCAAGGTGTTGCGCATCGACCGCGACGGCAACGCAGCGTCTGGCAACAATGCGCCCGCGGGTTTTGACCCGCGCATTTACGCCTACGGCTTCCGCAACGTGCAGGGCATCACCTTCCGCCCCGGCACTGGCCAGCCCTTCATCTCCGAGCACGGCCCGAATCACAGCGACGAAGTCACGCCGCTGGTAGCCGGCGGCAACGGTGGTTGGGACCCGCAGAACCGGCCGGCGCTCAACTGCCCCGGCAGCTACTGCGGCTACGCGGGCAATCCGACCACGATGCCCATGACCGACCTCACGCGCTTTCCCGGCGCGCTCCGTCCGTCGTGGCAAAACAACGCGCAGTCGCAGGGCATGGGGCCAGCCATGTTCCTCACCGGCAGCGCGTGGCGCGGGTGGAACGGGCGTCTGCTCGTGGGAATCATGGGCGGGCAACGGTTGGAGCTGCTCACATTGAACACCGCAGGTGTGGCCACCGACACGGACGGGGTGAACTTGCCTGGAGCGCGCTACCGATCGCTCGTGTTGGCGCCGGATGGCGCGCTCTGGATCTGCACGGACGCGGGTGAGCTGTGGCGCGTGACGGCGAGCTGAGGCAAACCGAGGCGACGCATGGCCGCGTGCTTGACGAAGCGGCACAATCGAGCGAACTTCTCGCGTAACACGGCCCCCCTCAATCAACCCGCTTCGGCGGGGAGACTGCTGGGGGGTTCTTTTTTTGCTCGCATCCCGCCGCTCCCGGAGAGTGCCATGCCAACATCACACAGGAACCGCGTCCGTTGCTGCGTCGTGCTGTTGGCCGCACTCGCTCTGCTGGCCTGCGGACAGGACGTCAGCGTTCCCATGTCACGCGATGACGGAATGGCGTATGCCAACCTCGAAGAGGCGCCGTCACCACCGATGTCCCTCTCCAAGGTGGCTGGCGACGCGTCGTTCGCCGCGGAGGACGTCGCATCCGCACCGGCACAGACGATACCGAACGTCTCCGGCAGCAGCACGGACAGCGTCCTCGTCCCGTCCATGATCATTCGCGACGGCTCCGTCTCGGTGCGGGTGGACTCGCTCGAACCGGCCATCGCCGCGGTCCAGGCCATGACGACGTCCCTCGGCGGCTACGTGGGCAACACGCAGTTTTTTGCGGGTGTTCGGCAGACACGCAGCGCCACGCTCGAACTCAAGATTCCCGCAGCGCGCTTTGACGCGGCGCTCGCCGGACTCGAACCGCTGGGCCAAGTGGAATCGGCGAACACCACCGCGCAGGACGTGGGCGAGGAGTTCACCGACGTATCAGCCCGCGTGACCAACAGTCAGCGGTTGGAAGACAGACTCGTGTCACTGCTCGCAACACGAACCGGTAAACTGGAAGATGTGCTGGCCGTCGAGCGCGAACTCGCACGCGTGCGCGAAGAGATCGAACGGTACACCGGTCGGCTGCGCTACCTGCGCAATCGCATTGCGATCAGCACGCTCACGGTCACGGTGCACGAACCGGCGCCCATCATCTCGGGACCCGGCGTGGACAACGTGATCACCACCGCCTTCAAGGACGCCTGGCGCAACTTCGTGTCGTTCGTGGCCGGATTCATCGCGTTGCTCGGCGTGATCATTCCAGCCGTGGTGTTGCTGGCGTTGGTTGTGCTGGGGTGGCGCCGGCTGCGCCGCCCATCCGCGCCGTAGCATTGCGCGCACTGCGTCAGCAACACGGCACCGCAACTACGGCGTCAGATCCGCGCGATACTCGCCAATGAATTGGATGATGTTCGTGGCCTCCACCATGTCGCGTGGACGGAAACGCACGGTGTGCGCATCGGCCCGCTCGAACATGGGCAAGTACGCCAGCACCTCAGCCGGCAGGTAGTTCTTGAAGCTGACTTCCACCACCAGCGGTCCCTGCGGCTTGTAAGGTGACAGCGTCGCGCGCCTGGCGAGGCCCGCTTTCACCGCTGGACCAATGAGCCCCTGCACCGCCGCCGGCGTCAGTACGGCGGCCGAATGAAAGCCAAGCGATCGTTTGGTCTCCACGCCCTCAGCGTTCCCGATCACGCGGCGGATCTCGGCCACCGCCGCATCGTCACCCGACACCATCACCACCGGCACATTGAAGTGGCCGGCCACGGCCGCATTCCACGAGCCCTCCGACATCTCCACCCCGTTGAGCGTCACTTTGGTGAGCGTGGCGCTGGAGAACGTGTGAGCCCGCACGCCGGTGACGTTTGACGTGGACGCGTGATAGCCGATAAAGATGGCCACATCGAACGTGCTGTCGATCCCCGCCATCATTTCCAGCTCCCTTGGCCACGAACGCACGATGCGCACGTCCGGCGGAAACTGCTCAATTAGCAGATTCTCACCGTTGCCGTGTGAGTCGGCGACGAGAATCTCCGTGGCGCCGGCCTCGCGAGCTGCCGCGACGGCGGCGAGCGCCTCCTGCGTCATGAACTCGCGAAAGCGCCCGTACTCGAATCCGGTGGGGCCGAGTCGATCACCGGTCACGGCTCCCGCAATGCCCTCCATGTCCACGGAGATGTGCACTTTGAGCCGCGGGCGCTGTGCCTCGGCGCGCGCCGCGGCGAGAGTGACGATCGCGACGGCAAAGATCAGAACTCGATGCATAGCTGCTCCGGCAGGATGAAGTGAGGCGACGCGCGGGACCGGACGCTTGGCGGCAACCGGGCGCGTTCCGTCCACACGACGGTACCGTCAAACGCCCAGCAGCGCGAACGGGATCAGCGCGACCCGACCGGCGCGCGCATGCTTCAGCGCTGGTAGATTGACTGCCATGGCCGACCTTCCACGCATCGACATTCAGGAGCCGCTCCTCGACGGACAGCTGTCGGCGGCGGATACTGCGCGACTCTCGCGGGTCGCCGAGCGAAACTTGGCGGTGTCCATGTCCCTGCGTGCGACGGCTTGGGCACTCATGGCGGCCGGCCTGCGCGCGTTCCGTCCCGAGATGTCGGCAGACGCGGTGCAGGACGAGGTGCGGGCCCGTTTTCTGCGTGCCTCTGGCTGACGCCTTCAATCGCTTTCAATGTCCAACCCGGATCCTTCGCCTTTCCTGCAGGACCTCCGCGACGCCACGGCGTTTCTCGCCCGCGTTGCACAGGACCGTTCGCTGCTTGTCTCCGTACCGGCGGAGGACCGACTCGCATTTCTTGCACAGGTAGCGGAGGTGTTCCATCCCGATGCCAAGGCGCGGCGCGGAATGGTCAAGGCCACGTCGCGCGAACGCAAGGCATCTGCTGCGGCGCGCGACGATGCGGTGCTCAATCAGACGGGCATCCGCGCGCTCCGGCGCCAGCCGGTGTTCACCACGCCCAACGTGTATCCGTCCGACGAGTTCCTGCTCAATGCGCCCACGTCGCAGACCGCGGACGAGGAACAGCGCGAAGCGGTGGTGCCGCAGCACTGCTACATCTGCAAGCAGAAGTTCACGGTCATTCACGCGTTCTACGACCAGATGTGCGGCCCGTGCGGCGACTTCAACTTTGCCAAGCGCACGGAGTTGGCCGACCTGAGCGGCCGTACCGCACTGCTCACGGGTGGACGCGTGAAGATTGGCTATCAGGCGGGCCTCAAGCTGCTCCGCGCGGGCGCCCGCCTGCTGGTGACCACGCGCTTCCCCCGCGACTCCGCGGCGCGCTATGCGGCCGAGCCGGATTTTGAAGAGTGGCGGGACCGCCTGCAGCTGTTCGGCTTGGACCTGCGGCACACACCGAGTGTGGAGGCGTTCTGCCAGGCGTTGCTCGCCACCGAGCCGCGCCTGGATTTCATCATCAACAACGCGTGCCAGACCGTGCGACGGCCGCCGGCGTTCTACGCGCACATGATGGAGGCCGAGCACGCGCACGCCGATGCGCTGCCGTCTGCGGCGCGGGGGTTGCTCGCACCGTCGCTGTTCACGCCGCCGTTGCAAGCGCAATCCTCGCACGGGCAAGCGCACGACGTGGCAGCTCAGCGCCTGCCCACCAGTGCCGCCGCACTCTCGCAGGTCCCGCTCCTCCCCGAAGACCTGATCACCTCCGAACACCTGTTCCCAACGGGCCAGCTGGACCAGGACCTCCAGCAGGTGGACCTGCGTGACCGCAACTCCTGGCGTCTGCTGCTGGACGAGGTGCCCAGCATTGAACTGCTCGAGGTGCAGCTGGTGAACGCGATTGCACCGTTCATCATCAACGCACGGCTCAAGCCGCTCATGCTGCGCACGCCGGAGCGCGACAAGCACATCGTGAACGTGTCGGCCATGGAGGGGCAGTTCTATCGCAACAACAAGACCACGCGACATCCGCACACGAACATGGCCAAGGCCGCGCTCAACATGATGACGCGCACCTCGGCCGCCGACTACGAGCAGGACGGCATCCATATGAACAGCGTGGACACCGGCTGGGTCACGGATGAAGACGTGGCGACGCTGGCCGCGCGCAAGGTGGCCAACCACCGCTTCCATCCACCGCTCGACATCGTGGACGGCGCCGCTCGCATCACCGACCCCATCATTGCCGGCGTGAACACCGGTACGCACGTGTGGGGGCAGTTTCTCAAGGACTATCGACCCACCGACTGGTAGCCTGCGCGCAGCCACCACGCACGCAGGCCTGTCGGGGCGGTGCGTTGCGCTACAGCGAGAGTGCGTCCACGGTATTCGCCGTGGTGAGCAACGAGACGGAGACCGCGTTGTCCACGCCCTGCAGGAAGCCCACGGCCGGTAGCGTGTTTGCCATGACCGGACCCGTGATGTTGTGTGGGGGCGCGAAGGTGGGTACGGTCCCCATGGCCATCACACCGGTGACCATCGACTGCTGAAACACCGCCTTGAGGCCGTGAATCACGCGCGCCACCACGAGATCGACGACCAGGTCACCCATGTTCTTCTGGTTCTGCCCGAAGTGCTCGTTCCACCGCTTCACCTCGCCCGCCTGCAGCAGGGCGCGCAGCTGCGGCGCCACACGAGCCGGGGCCACAACCGAGTCCGCGAGCTGCGTCATGGCAGAAAACGGACTCGGTACGTTGGGGGTGGGCGGAACAACGGGACCGGTCGCCATGACAAGCTGGGGGTACCACATCTGAGTGGGCACGGTGAGCATGCTCCGGATATCCAGGTACCACCGGCCAATGATCTCAAGCGCCTGCACGCAAAACTCGGCGGCTTCCGGGCGCTGCGGCAGCAATCCGGAAATCCGCGCGTTCACGTAGACGTTGGGGTCCGCGCCCCCGACGCTCCCGACGGCAGCGGCGACAGACCCACCCGTGAACCTCACCGGCTCCAGCACCCAGAGTCGCGTCCAGGCGGCAAACCCCTCGAGCGCCGTGGTGGTCACGCAGTTCTCGCTCTCCACCCAGATCTTGGCCCACTCGGTCGGCGATACGTTTGAGAACGGCTTGGCATCAAGCCGTGGCGCCGACGCGGTGGATACCGACCTTCCCTTCCCGCCGAGCAGCTTCTGCAGTGCATCGGCCTTGGCGGCAATCGCTGCCGCTGGCTGCGGCTTGGACTTCCCGCCGATGTGCGACGATTGATTGCTCGCCAGCATGAGCTTCTCGAGTTTGCTCGCGCGGTGCTTGATGTCGTCGGAGGGCATGCGTGGGTGGGTGATGGGAGGGACCATCGAGCGCGGCGCGCGCAGAGATCGCAGAGGCAATGATATAGTCGGCAAGCTACAGCCGGCCGGCCAATCAGCAAGCCACCGCCGGGATGGCGGAACCCGCGCCTCCAAGGTCATACTGGAAGCACAAGAAAGTCTGTTTCCGTCCCGCCTACCCGCTTTGCCCGTACCCGGAGTTGTTCATGCGCATTCGTCTCGTTCCTGGCCTCCCAACCGTCTGGCTGCTGCTCGCGCCGCTTTTGGTATTGCCGACTGTCGCGCCGCTTTTCGCCCAGGGCCCGGCCCGCGCCTTCACCAGCGAGGATGCCCTCGACGTGCGCACTGTGCGGGTGGCCGACGTGACGCCTGACGCGCGGTGGATCGCTGCCACAGTCTCCACACGCCGCGACCGCTCAAACGTCGATCACTTCCGGTTTGGTGATCCCACCTACATTGCGCCGTCACTCGGCGAGCTCCTGGTGGTGGACGCAACCACCGGCGCCTCGCGTTCGGTGTTCCCGGCACACGAGCAGTTGCGCGGCGCCACCTGGTCGCCTGATGCGAAACGACTCGCGCTCTTCCGCTTGCAGGACGGCGCGTGGTCGCTCTACACGTATGATGCCACGAGCGGTCGGGCAACACGCGTCGCCCTCAAGTCGGGCAAGGCCATCTCGTCGGACTCGCCGCTCGCGTGGTCGCCCGATGGTACGCAGCTGTTGCTGGCGCTGAGGCCCGATGGATGGGCTGAACGAGCGCGGGCAGCCTTTGTCCAGCTCACCGATGGCCCGATCGTGGTGCAGACGTCCAAAGACGACTTCCTGGACTGGGATCGGGTACGCGGCATGGCCGACGAGGAGATTGCGGCACTCGTGACGGTATCCAGCGGCGCGGTGAAGGAGCTACCGCTCACGGTTTCACTCGCCGATCCGCATTTCTCGACGGATGGCTCGTATCTGGTGTACGGCGTTGCCGATGCGCGACGCACAGCGTACGAGCGCGCCAAGGGCACCTGGTACGGTCTCTACCGACTGCCATTGACCGGTGGCTCTGTGGACACACTCATCGCCCCCCGCGAGCAGCGCCTGACCGGTCGCTGGAACGAGCAGGCCACGCGCTACGCGTACGCCGAAAAGGGCAATGTGTTCGTGCGCGCACTCTCGGGCGACAGCGCCGTGAACCTCACCACGAAGTACCGTACGCCCATCTCGGCCACCGACACGACCAAGCTGTCGTACGCCGTCGATACATGGCGACCAGACGGTGCTGCGCTGTTGCTCACGTCCAAGAAGGGGTATCACCTGCTCGACGTGGCGAGCGCCAGCATGACCACGGTGTTCGAGTTCCAGGGCGACGAAGACAAACGTCCACGACTGGCCACGCAGGCGTGGAGTGCAGATGGCCGCACGCTGTACATGACCACGTCGGCGCGCGACACGTGGGCGCGCGGATTGGTGACGGTCGATGTAGCCACCGGTCGCATGAACGACTTGGTGAAAGACACCAACCTGTATGGCGACTGGCACGTGGCGGAGGACGGCTCGCGCATTGTGTACCGCATGTCCGACGGAGATGCGCCGGACGAGCTCTACTCGGCCGACGCGGCCTTCGGGCAGGTGAAGAAGCTCACCACACTCAATCCGCAGCTCGCGGGCGTTGCAATCGCGAAGAGCGAGCTCGTGGAGTACATGGACGTGGACGGCAACCGCCTGTACGGCGTGCTGTACTACCCTTACGGCTACCAGGTGGGCCGCAAGTATCCGTTGGTGTCAGAGGTGTACGAATCGTTCTTCGACAATGGCTACAACGAGAACATGAACCTCGTCATGGCGCGCGGGTTCTTCGGCTTCCGTCCGTCGGTAGATCTTGAAATTGGCTACCCGGGCGAAGCGTGGGTGAAGGGTGTTCCGACTGCGATCAATACACTCGTTGCACGCGGGATCGTCGACGAAAAGCAGCTCGGCGTCTACGGTCAGAGCTACGGCGGCTACGCAGTGAATCTGCTCGTCACACAGACCGATCGCTTTGCCGCGGCCGTGAACGTCTCGGGCAAGGTGAACACGGTCTCGTTTTTGGGCGACAGCGAGAAAATCACCACGCGCAACTACAACGCCGCCGAGGAGGGACAGGATCGCCTGGGAGCAACGTTGTGGGAGCAGCCGCAGAAATATCTGGCTGCGTCAGCGGTGATGTTCGCCGACCGCATCAAGACGCCGTTGCTGCTCATGTCGGGACAGGGCGACTGGAACGTGCCGGCCACCAACCAGCGCGAGATGTACTACGCGCTGCGGCGACTGGGGCGCGAAGTGGAGTGGGTGAACTACATGAATGGTGGTCACGGGGCCGGTCGTGCGAGCAACGTGGCTGACTTCAATGATCACTGGAAGCGTCTGCTGGACTGGATGCAGGAGCATTTTGACAAGGCGACGGCCGAGAAGTCCGCAACGGCAAAGGGCCTGACACCGTGAGTGTCAGGCCCCAGTCCGAACAGAGGACGCGCTGAATCAGTCGAGCAGCGCCTTCGGCACGTTGCCACCATTGTCGGCGAGCTTCTGCAGCACCGTCTTGTGCAGCCACATGTTCATCTTGGCCGAATCATCCATGAGCTCCGCCGGGCAATGCAGTTCGGCGGCGAGTTCCTTGCGGGCGCCGTAGCTGCTGTCAATGTCGAGCAGCTTGAGCAGGTCCACAATGGATGTCTTCCAGTTGAGCTTCTGCGGATTGGCCTTGGCCATCACCTCCAGCTGGCCCACCACGTCAACCACCGCGATGGACGCGGCGTTGGCGACCGCGCCGGGGTTGTTGGCCACGGCGGCAGCCGCTGCAGGCGGTGCGGTGGGATGCGACGACGCGGCGGTTGGTGCGGCGGTTGGTGCGGCGGGCGCGGGGGTGTCCTTGCCCATGCCGAGCTTGGAGAGGATCTTGCCGAACAGACTCATGGAGCCTCCTGAGTGTACGAAAGGAACGGCCAATGCTTCAATGAACGTGTACGCTGAAGAGTGTACACCTGCGGCTGGCTACATGTCCCGCCGCGCCTGCAGCGCCTGCGCAATCGTGACGCCGTCTGCATACTCGAGGTCGCCACCCACGGGCAGCCCGCGCGCAATGCGTGTCACCCGCACGCCCAACGGCGAGAGCTGTCGCTGCACATACAGCGCCGTCGCTTCACCTTCGAGTGACGGATTGGTGGCCAGAATCACTTCCGTGATGCCGTCCTCGGGAACGCGCGCGAGCAGGCCGTCAATGGTGAGGTCATCAGGCCCCACACCGTCCAGCGGTGACAGACGCCCGCCCAGCACATGATAGCGCCCGCGGAACTCAGCCGCACGCTCAATGGCCGCAATGTCGGCGGCATCTTCCACCACGCACACCAGCGCACCGTCGCGGCGCGGATCGGTGCACAGCGCGCAGAGCTCCTGCTCGGTGAGGTTGTGACAGCGCGTGCAGGTGCGCACGGTGTCCACCAACGTCACGAGAGCCTGCGCCAGCCTGCGGCTCTGATCGGCCGACTGCTTGAGCAGGTGATAGGTAAGCCGTTGCGCCGTCTTGCGGCCAATGCCGGGCAGACGCGCGAGCTCGGTGGTGAGGTCGTCAATCGCGGACATGACTCAGCCCGGTTGGCTCGCGATCAGCGCAGAGGTGAGCGCGACAAAGCGCGAGAAAATCAGCGAGAAAATCAGAACGGAAGCTTGAACGGCAGGTCCATCCCGCCGGTGAGCTTGCCCATCTCGCCCTGCGCTTCCTCGCCCGCCTTTTTCTGCGCCTCGGCGGCCGCGACAACAATGAGATCCTCGAGCATCTCGATGTCGGCGGGGTTCACCACGCTGGGGTCGAGCTTCACTCGCTTGAGTGTACCCTTGCCGTCGCACTCCACGGTGACCATGCCACCACCCGCGGTGGCGCTCACCGTGCGGCGCGCGAGATCGTCCTGCAGCTGCTGCAGCTTGCCCTGCATTTCCTGGGCTTGCTGCATGAAATTGAAGATGTTGGCCATGTCTGAAAGATAGTGTGTGGCTGCGGGTCAGTCGAGGATTTCGAGGTCCAGCGCCCTCACCGCGGCGGCCAGCAGCGGGTCACGCTGGGAGAGCCGGTCGAGCGTCTCGGCCTTGGCGTCCTCGGTGGTGAGACGCTTCCGACTCGGCGCCACGGCACCGCCGGAGGGGCCGTCGCTCTCCAGCCGAATGGCGCGGACCGAGCCAACGGTGATGCCGATCACCTCGAGCAGGGCGTCGCGGCCCGAGTCCACGGCCTTGGAGAACGTGTCGTCCCCCGGATCGTGGGTGAGCGTGAGCAGACCGCTGGCATCGAGCGCCGTGGGACGAACGCGCCGCACCGACTCGGCCAGCATACCCCGCCCTGCGGCGCGCACGGCTTCGGCGACGGCTGTCCACTGGGCGCGGACCTGCTCCAGCGTGGGGGCAGGCTTGGCAGACGGCACGGACGGTTCCGGTGTCACCACCACCGCCGCCTTGGCCGCGGGCGTGGCTGCGTACGCCGAGGCGCCACGTGGCTCGGTCGCGCGCGCCGTGCGTCGGGCCGGGGGATCTTCGCCGGTGTCAAAGCCGCGGAGCACCTCCTCGAGCTCCACCGTGCGGTCCAGCAGTGCAAAGCGCACCAACAGCGCTTCGAGCAACAGCTGCGGCTGGCCGCTCTTCCGGAACTGCGGCTCGATGTCCAGCAGCGCGTGCAGCATGCGCAGCAGGTCGGCCGCGCGCAAACGGCCGCGTCGTGACTCGAGCGAGTGCAACAGCGTGTCCGACACTTCGGGTGGCGTTCCACCGAGCTCAAGCGCGAGCGTGGCGCGCAGCACGTCGGCGAGTCCTGACAGCACCTGCCCAAAGTCCACACCGCCATCCGCCAGCGCCTGCACACGCGTGAACACGTCGGCAGCACGACGCTCGGCGATCACGTCGAGCAGTTCAATGAACTCTTCCTCTGGCACCAGACCGAGCGCCGTGCGCACGCGATCAGCCGTCACGGCGCTCGCGTCACCGAGTGACAGCACTTGATCGGTAAGCGACAGCGCGTCACGCAATCCGCCGTCAGCGGCGCGTGCGATCATGCCGAGTGCGTCGTCGTCATAGGTGACGCCTTCGGCGGTGAGCACGTGCGCGAGACGTTCACGGATTTCGCCGGGACCAATGCGCTTGAGGTCGAAGCGCTGCAGGCGACTGAGCACGGGCGCGGCGGCCTGCGCGATTTTTTGCGGATCGGTGGTGGCAAATACGAACACCACGCGCGGGGGCGGCTCCTCGAGCACCTTGAGCAGTGCGTTCCACGCTTCGCGCGTGAGCATGTGGGCCTCGTCCACGATGTACACCTTGTAGCGATCGTCGGCCGACGGGGCGTACATCGCGCGTTCGCGCAGGTCACGGGCGTCGTCCACGCCGCGATTGGAGGCCGCGTCAATTTCCACCACGTCGAGCGACGCGCTGCCACTCCAGATGCGCGTGCAGCTGGAGCAGTGTCCGCACGGTTCGCCGTCGGTGCTGTCTCCGGCGGCGCGGGCGGCAGCGAGCGTTTCGCAGTTGAGCGCCATGGCAAGCACGCGCGCGAGCGTGGTCTTGCCGGTACCGCGTGGTCCGCACAGCAGGTAGCCATGGGCCACGCGATCGCGCGCGATGGCGCCCTTGAGCGTGTTGGCCACGTGCGACTGCACGGCGACGGACGCGAAGTTGGTGGGTCGGTACTTTCGCGCGAGGGCGAGCGACATGTGGCGGAGACTCGTGCGGGAAGTGCGAGGGGCGACAGCGACTCCCGGAAACTACAACGCCGGTGCGCCGCTCGCTCCGACTGATTCGGAGGAGGGAAACGCACCGGCGCAGTGCCCCAGGTCTTACGAAGCGACGGAAGACACCACGTACCGTTGCTACCTGCGGGGTCCTGGCGGAGTTGGCGGGCTCCTGCCCTTCGGGACCTGGGACACTAGTACAGTAGCGGGGCGCGGGACGCCGGACAAGGCGGCCCTAGGAGGCGGGGTGTGCCTCCACCACTCGTGCAATCAGCTCCGCCAGCTTGGGCGCCACCGCATCGAGCGCCGCGCGATCCACATCACGATGCGTGACGGCGCGCACCCGCGCGTAGCTCCACTGCGACAGCCTCACCCCAAGTGTCGCCGCCTGCGCCACGACCTCGGCAGCACACGGCACCGGCAGATCGAGCATCACGATGTTCGTGTCGGGCGGCACCACGGTTGCCCCACCCGCCCCGCCGAGTGCCTCGGCCAGCCGCTGGGCCGCAGCGTGATCGTGCGCGAGGTCGGCAAGTTGATGCTCCAGGCCGTAACGCGCCGCGGCGGCGAGCATGCCGGTTTGCCGCATACCGCCACCGAGTCGCTTGCGTACGCGGTGGGCGCGACGGATGGCATCGCGCTCCCCAATCAGCGCCGCGCCCACTGGCGCACCCAGCCCCTTTGAGAACGACACCATCACCGTGTCGGCGCACGCAGCAAACTCCGCGAGCGATGTACCGGTCGCGACGTGCGCGTTCCACAGCCGCGCCCCGTCGAGATGTACGGGCAAACCCTGCGCCCGCGCGACGTCGGTGCACGCCATGAGCGCGGCCGCTGAACTTACAGCGCCACCTGCTCCGTTGTGCGTGTTCTCCAGGCACACGAGCGACGCATCGGGCGTGTACGAGGATGGTGATCGAACGGCCGCTGCGAGATCGCTGGCTGTCATGACGGACGTCGTTCCACGCACCGGACGCACTTGCACGCCAGAGAGCGCCGCCGCCCCGGCGAGCTCCCAGTGCACGATGTGCGCGTCGGCATCGATCAGTACTTCGGTACCGGGCGTGGTATGCACCCAGAGGGCGGACTGATTGGCCATGCATCCGCTGGGAAAGAACAGCGCGGCTTCCTTGCCAAACCGCTCGGCCAGTGACGCCTCGAACGCGCGCGTGGTGGGGTCGCCGTCGAGCACGTCATCGCCGACCTCGGCGCTGAGCATGGCGTCGCGCATGGCGGGCGAAGGTCGCGTGACGGTGTCACTGCGGAGGTCGAGCATATGGGTCAGGGATTTGGGTCAGGTTGGGCTTCCAGCGATCTACTCAATGCACCGGCCGCCTCGTGTTCCGCGAGCCGCAACTCGTGCGCCTGCGACACCTCCGCCCCCACCACGAAGAGCAACGCGCCATAGTACACCCAGAACACCACGGACACGATAACCGCGATCGTCCCGGTATACAGCGAGCTCGGGGATACCAGCGAGATCACAATGGTGTATCCCTGACGCGCGACTTCAAACAGCACCGTGGCCGAGATGGCCGCAATGAGCGCGGCTTCTCGGGACGGTCGCTTGCGCGGCAGACCTCGATACAGTCCGAAAAATGTCGCAGTCAACACCATGATGCCCAGCAGGCGACCGGCAACGATCGAGAGTGTGCCGAGCGAGTCCATCTGCACGCCGAGCTCGGAGAGGAAACTCGCCCCGCGCTCGCCCGCCAGCGAGAGATAGGTGGACAACATCGTCCAGACAACAACCAGCACCGTGGTAACCGCTGCGGCGACCACGTCAAAGAGCTTGCCCGCCACGATACCACGGTCACTGTGCTCGCGCACGATGGCCAGCACCGTGCGCAGCGATCCAAAGAGTCGTGTGCTGGTCCAGACAAAGCCGAGTGCGGCGCCCAAGCCTACAGCGCCGCGGGTGCGGAGAATGTCGTCGACGGTGGTGCGCAGGATCGCGCCGGCTTCAAACGCATTTCGCGGCAGGAACGTGTCGGCGAGCGCGATGACCGTCTCGGCCGCCTGCTGCGGTTCGCGCCCAAGCGTGAACGACAGCCCGACCACGGTGAGCAACAGGAACGGCACGAGCGCGAGCAACAGGCTGAAGGCCAGTCCGCCCGCGAGAAAAAACGCGTTGTCATTGGCCAGCCCGTTGTACACGCGCCGCACGTAGTCGAGTGCGGTCGCGATGCGGGGGCGCGCGATGAACGCGCGCCACCCGGAGCGATCAGGCTGGGCTGACGTTCTCTTCGCCGTCGGTGTCTCCACCGTCGCTCTGCTCGACGTCATCGATGATGCGCTTGGTCAATCGCGCCTCTTCGTACGCCTTTTTGGTCTCGTTCACGGCGCGGCCCAGCTCGGCCTTGGCCTGCCGGGCTGCCACGCGGCCGGCTTCCACGGCGTCACCGACGGCCCGCGCGCGGTCCTCGACCACGTCGCGCGCCTGTTCAACCTTGCGACCCACCGTCTTGCGGGTGCGGCCCATGGTTTCTGACAGCTCTTCGGACACGTCATCCACATACTCCTTGGCCTTCGACGTGGCGCGCTTGGTCTCGCGACGAATGCGAGCCCGCATGGCCTCACCAGACTCCGGCGCCAGGAGCAGGGCGGCACCTGCCCCGATCACCATGCCGAGCAGCAGCGCACCGAGGCCACTTCCACCGCTGTCCCGCTCGACGATCACCATGCGATCGTCCTCGTAGTCATCGTATCGTCCCACGCTGCCTCCTATGTCGCAGTTATATCAATCACTGAGGTCCGCATCGTCCGGCGCGGCGGCCACGGATGGCTGGCCGTCCACCGGCATTTTGCGGCGCAGGGCCGTCGGGGTGACGAAGCGCGATACAATCTCGCGCGTCCCTGCAATGCCGAGTTGCTGAAACAGAAAGGCGAACTTTTCATCGTACGCCTTCCCGACCGCTGCCTTCACGTCGGCTGGCAGCGCCCACAACTGCCGCTTGAACGGCCCGAGGGCCTTCTTGCGGGTCTTGTAGAAGAACTGTTCGTCGGTATCGGTGTCCTTCCGCTCATCCTTCGCATTGGTGCGCAGCCACTCGTAGATCTCCGCACGCAGCGCGTCCGGCAAGTGGTCGAACAACATGTTCTGGAAGTTGGTGGCGAGGTGAATCTCGGCCGTTTCCGTGCGCGGAAAGTTGGAAAACGCCGTGTCGGGCAGCGTGCTGGCCCCGTGCTGCACCGCGCCGGCCAAACCGTATCGCTCACGCGCGATCACCGACAAGTTGGCCAGCGTGTCGAGGTCGAGCGCCACGTCGGCGATGGACCCGTCAGACAGCACGATGCCACCGTGCGACGTGCCCGACTGCACACTGATCTTGCTGAGCCCCGCCATGCCGGGCGCGTGTGCCTCGAGCGTCCGGTTGAAGCCCTCCATGAACGCCTGCAACTCTTCGGGCGTGGAGTTTTCCGTGCCCACCTCGCCGATTTCGCCGCCCACCGAGATGGTGACGCCACGCGGCTCGGCCGCGCGCACTTCGCGCGTGATCTCCACGCAGCGCTCGTAGTTGCGACGCTGCTGCTCCGGCAGCGTGGCCTGCGACAGGTCCACGAGCGTGGAGGTGTCCACGTCAATATTGTAGAAGCCCGCTGCCACCGCTTCGCGCACCAACTGCTTGACGGCATCCACTTCTCCCTCGGGATCGGTGGCAAACTTCTTGGCGCTCACCTGAAAGTGGTCGCCCTGAATGAAGACCGGCCCGCGGAAGCCCTCGCGCATCGCGGCCGCCAACATCACCGAGACGTACTCGGCGGGCCGCTGCCCGGTGTAGGCGATTTCGGAGCGCGCAATTTCCAGCAGGAACGCGCCGGCGTCGAGCGCCATGGCCTGCCGGAAAATGGCGCGCGCCGTGTCGTACGAAGCGCCGCGCACGTTGATGGCGGGCACAGTGAAACCGTGACATTCGCCGCGTCCCCGCGCGATATAGAGGTCGTGAATGGTGGCTGGCCGCACCCCCACCGCCTGGCCGATCTCCCAGATGAGCCAGCGCGCCTGCTCGCGATCGAGCGGCTCGCCAAACACGGCCTCGTGCACGAGGCGGTCCATGTCCTCCGACGCCAGTGCATCGGGGTTGTGCACGTGCACCACGCCCTGAGACACCGAAACGGCGCCGCCGAAGAGGTGCGTGGAAGGGAGAGTCTGTTGCGTCATCGAGTCCTCGAGCGCCTGCGGGGCTCAGCTGTGGGAAAGGCGGTCAATCGTGCGTCTTCTTGCAACTTCGATGCGCAGACAGCGGATGGGAAGCCCGGTTGCGCGCGCGGACTCAGACGCGCCACCGGGGATCGGGCTGCGGCAACGCGTCCCAATCGGTGCGCGCCGCCTCGCTGCCCGGCCGCCCCAGCATGGCGTAGGCGAACTGCTTGCCCAGTTCTACACCAGGTTGGTCAAAGGCGTTCACTTCGGTGAAGTCGCCACCGTAGGCGGTGGCCATCAGCGCACCGGCGGTTGCCTGCCGCTCCACCTCCAGGAGCCGACCGAGCGTTCTGCCGCCCAGCTCGCCGAGCTCCGGCGGTTCGGGATGCCGCGCGGGAATGAGGCCGTCTCCCGCCCACCCTTCTACCGCAGTGAAGGTCACCGTCTTGTCGCGGGGCCCCTCCATGAACAGCTGCACCTGGGTATGCTGGTCGGTAGCCCCGACCGCCGGCAGCGGCGTGCGCCCCACACTTGCGCTGCGGGGCCATTCCTCAGCCGTGATGCCCGGCCCGCGTGCGAGCGGGTCCGCCATCATGTTGGTGACGTCAATCGAGAGCGGCATCGCGTGTGGAGACAGGGGACGGGTCCCGACGGTGGGTGACGGTCAGTCCGCGATCTGCAGGCGCAGGCCATCGTAGCCAGGTTCAATCCCGGGCGGCAGCTGCGCGGCGAGCGCGGCGTGGGACTGCTCGTGCGTGAGGTGCGTGAAGAATGTGCGGGGCGCGCCAACCCGCTGCGCGACCGTCACGGCTTCGGAGATCGACAGATGCGTGGGGTGCGGCTTGGAGAACAGGGCGTTGAGCACCAGTACGTCGACGCCCTGCAGCTGGGCGATCACCTCGTCGGACACAGTTTTTGCATCCGTGATGTAGGCGAAGCGCCCGATGCGGTACGCGAGCACGGTGGTGCGTCCATGCGGCACAGCAAGCGGCAGCACCTGCGCGTCGCCCACCGTGAACGCCGCGCCGGCGGCAATGGGATGGAGCACGCCTTCTGGTTTTGTGGTGCCGGGCAGCGGTCGCATGGTGGCGTCCACCACGTACGGGAACCGTGCGGCGATGGTTGCCAGCGTGTCGGCGGACCCGTACATGGGAAGTGCTGCGCCGTTGCGCACGGTGAGCGCGCGCAGGTCGTCGATGCCGTGAATGTGGTCCGCGTGTTCGTGCGTGTAGAGCACCGCGTCAGCACGATCGACGCCAGCTGCGATGAGCTGCAGCCGAAGTTCCGGCGGTGTATCGATGAGGAGGTGCGTACCGCCGCCGGTTTCCACGAATGCGGCGCACCGCGACCGGCGGTCGCGCGGATCGTCTGAGTGACAGACGGCGCACGCACAACCGATCTGCGGCACGCCAAAGCTCGTGCCGGTGCCGAGGAGCGTGACAATCACGCCCTCTTCTCCGTCACACCACCTCGACCTTGAGCAAGTTGGTGGTGCCCGGCACATCGAACGGCGCGCCGGCCGTCACGATCACGCGGTCACCGGTGATGGCCAGATTGAGGTCGGTGGCATCGCGCAGCGCCATGGCCACCATGTGATCGTAGCCGCGCGCCGTGGGTACGAGACGCGGAATCACGCCCCACACCAGCGACAGCTGGCGGCAGACGCGCGGTTCGTCCGTGAGGGCGAGAATGGGCACGGCGGGCCGATGTGATGACACGATGCGCGCGCTGAACCCGCTCTTGGTGAATACCACCACGAGCGGCGCGTGCAGCATGCGCACGGCAGCGGTGGTGGCCGCAGCAATTGCCTCTTCCGTGTTGACCGCGCCTTCCGACCGGAACTCCACGCGCTGTGCGTACGGAGGACGCGGGCTGGATTCGATTTCGAGGATGATGCGACGCATCGCTTCCACGGCGAGGCGCGGATAGGCACCGGCTGCCGTCTCGGCGGACAACATGACCGCGTCAGTGCCGTCGAGAATGGCGTTGGCCACGTCGCTGGCCTCCGCGCGTGTTGGACGCGGATGCGTGATCATGGATTCGAGCATCTGCGTGGCCGTGATCACGGGGCGGCCCATGCGATTCGCGAGTGCGATGATGCGCTTCTGCGCGATGGGCACTTCCTCGAACGGCAGCTCCACGCCGAGATCTCCGCGTGCGACCATCACCGCATCACTGGCGCGCAGGATCTCCTCGATGTTCGTGAGCGCGATATCCTTCTCGATCTTGGCCACCACGATCATGTGGGCCGGAATCAATTCGCGCAGTTCGGTGATGTCCGCAGCCACGCGCACAAAGCTCAGCGCCACCGCGTCAAGATCCTGTTCCACGGCGAACATCAGGTCGGCACGATCCTTTTCCGTGAGCGACGGCGCCGACACGTGCACGCCGGGCAGGTTCATGCCCTTGTTGCTGCTGAGCAGGCCGCCGTGCATGACGCGGCAGTGCACCCGCTCGCCGCTGATCGACTCGACCACGAGCTCAAACAGACCGTCGTTGATGAGAATCCGATTGCCCGCCGACACGTCCTGGGCGAGGTGGTCAAACGTGACCGGAATCTCATCTGCGGTGGCCAGTGTTTCGGGCACCAGCGTGACCGTTTCGCCATCAATGAGTTCGCGCGGCGTGGGCAACACGCCAATGCGGATACGCGGCCCCTGCAGGTCGCCGAGAATCCCCACCGGCCGGCCGAGCTCGGCCGCCACGCGTCGCACCGTCGCGATGGTGCGCGCGTGCGTCTCGTGCGTGCCATGCGAAAAGTTGATGCGGGCAACGTCGAGCCCCGCCTCCATGAGCTCGCGCAGCATTTCCGGTGAGCTACTGGCCGGTCCGAGCGTGGCCACGATCTTGGTGCGCGAGAAGATGCGCCGTTCCGTGGTGACCGTCCACGTGGTGGTGTCGGCGTGCGGATGACTGGCTTCTTCGGGTCCCGTGCGCGGGATGCGCATCACGTCATCCAGCATGCGGTACCCCCGTGGGCGTGAGCGTGGCACGCTTGTGCCCGAGACCGGCGAGCAGCGTATCAAACGACTTGGCGAACGAAATCAGCCCCTCGGCGAGCAACTGCTCGGTGACAGCGTCGAGCGAAATACCCGCGGCCGCGAGGGCGTGTACCTGCTGATCGGCCGCCACCAGATCGAGATCGACGGTGCGCGCGATCTCGCCGTGATCGCGGAACGCTTCGAGCGTGGCGGGTGGCAAAGTGTTCACGGTGTGCGGGCCGATGAGCGCCTCGACATAGAGCACGTCGCGATACGCCGGATTCTTGGTGCTGGTGCTCGCCCACAGCGGCCGCTGCACGCGCGCGCCATGCTTGGCCAGCGCATCCCAACGAGCGCCGTGGAACTGCTCGGCGAACAGCCGGTACGCGCGTTTTGCGTTGGCGATGGCCGTCTTGCCGAGCAGCGTTTCCAGTTCCGGCGATTCGGCCACGCGCGCGCTGAGTTGCGCGTCCACGGCGGCGTCCACACGGCTCACGAAGAAGCTGGCCACCGAGGCAATCCGGTTCACCGGCTGGCCGGCCGCCACGCGCGCTTCGAGGCCACGCAGATACGCCTCGATCACGCGCGCATGCGCCGTGAGGCTGAACAGCAGCGTCACGTTGATGTTGAGGCCGTGCGCAATGAGCGTTTCGACCGCTTCCGCACCCGCGAGCGTGCCGGGCACCTTGATCATGAGATTGGGGCGATTGACCGCTTCCCACAGGCGCTGGGCTTCGGCCACCGTCCCGGCTGTGTCATGCGCCAGATCCGGACCCACTTCGAGCGACACGTAGCCGTCCACACCGTCCGTGCTCGCGTAGACGCCCGCGAACGCGTCACAGGCCGCCTGCACGTCGGAGGTGGCCAACTGTTCGAAACACGCGCGAGCCGACCACTCCGGGGGCAACGAGGCAAGCTCCTCGTCGTAGGCGGTGCCTTCGGCGAGCGCCTTCTCGAAGATCGTGGGGTTGGACGTCTGGCCCATGAGGGCGTCGTCGCGAATGCGCTGTCCAAGCGCTCCGGACGTGAGCATGGTGCGATCGATGAAATCGAGCCAGGGCGCCGTGCCGGCGTCGCGCAAGGCGTGCAGTCGAGTGGTCATGAACAAGCCATGGTGCAAATTGGAAAGGCGCGCCGCGGCGGTCGCGTCGCGCTGAGGGAGGCACGGGCTGCCGGCGCCAGTAATTGGAACCAGCGGGCGTATTGCCTCGTCCTGTTCATGGTAATGTAAGGCCGTCGCCGTCCGCGAGGGCGTCCCCTTCCGTCTGCTCCCGTACCCCTGCCTTCGTCGATCTTGCTGCCCTCTCCGAGTCGAATCCCTTTGCGCATCGCGGGCGTGACCGCTGCCGCGCTGCTTTTTGGCGCGTGCCAGCGCGCCGCCACACCCGCGGGGTCGGGGCCCGAGCCATCGAGCGCTTCCTCAACGGCACCGGAACAGGCGGCCGAGCTGCAACCGGCCATTTTGCCGCTGGCCACGTTCGACACGGCGTGGACGATCATTGCGCGCTCACACTGGGACTCCACGTACAACGGGGTGGACTGGAAGGCGTTGCGCGACTCGCTCCGCCCCAAGGCAGAGGCCGCTACGTCGCAGCAGGCACTGCGCCAGGTGCTGCAGTCCATGGTGCTCGCGCTGCGCCAGTCGCACTTCGCGATCATCCCGCGTGAGGTGAGCGGCGCGGCCACGGGCCAGACCGGCGACGACGACGCGTCGCGCGAGGGCCAGGTTGGAGTGCGCTCCCGCTGGCTGGACGGGGAGCTGGTGGTCACGGAGGTGGAGGCGGGCAGCTCGGCCGAAGCCGCCGGGGTGCGCCCGGGATGGCTCATCACACAGGTTGCCGAGGACACCATTCCCGGTCTGGTGCGGTCATTGCCCAGCTCGCTGGATCCCCGACGTGTATCGCTGGCGGCCTACAGCCTCAGCGAGAACGCGCTGAGCGGGACACCGGGCTCAACGGTGCGCGTGACCTTTGCCGACGAGCAGGATCGCGCACGGGCGCTCACGCTGACCCGGGCACCGGTTCGCGGCACCACGGTGACCTTTGGCAACCTGCCGCCGCAGCACGCATTCCTTGATTGGGAACGTCGCGAGGTGGACGGCAAGCGCATCGGTGTGATCCGCTTCAACATCTGGATGCCTATTTTGGGTCGCCAGTTCGACGTGGCCATGGACTCGCTGCGCGACAGCGACGGCATCATCCTGGACATCCGTGGCAACTTTGGCGGCGTGGCGGGCATGAGCATGGGCTTCGCGGGCCATTTCGTGGACACGGTGATTCCCGTGGGCATCATGAAAACGCGCAGCCAGGAGCTCAAGTTCGCTATCAACCCACGCCGGGTGAACACGGCCAACGAGCGGGTGACGCCCTTCGCCGGACCGCTCGCGATCGTGGTGGACGAGCTGTCGATCAGCACCAGCGAGATCTTTGCCGGCGGACTGCAGGACTTGTCGCGGGCGCATATCGTTGGCCGCCAGACGGCGGGTCAGGCATTGCCGGCCGTAGCCGAACGGCTGCCGAACGGCGACATTCTCTACCATGCCATCGCAGACTTCACGTCACCAGCCGGCGGCCGCATGGAAGGCGACGGTGTGATGCCGGACGAGGCTGTTCGTCTCACGCGGGAGGCATTGCTTGCCCGTCGTGATCCGGCACTCGAGGCGGCGCTCACGTGGGCCGCCCACGCCCCACCGCCGGGCCCTGTAACCGGAACTCGTGTCACTCCGTAGTGACTAATACGGGGGACAAACGCCTTTCATTCGTCCCACCCAACCGCCGCCGCGGCCGCGCGTGGCGCGACCTCTACTTCTAGGAGTCTCAGAATGCAGCAACTCAAGCGCGCCCTGGTCGCCGCCTTTGCGGTCACCATGATCACGCTGCCCGCGACCGCCAGCGCTCAGGCGCTGCCGGCCGCGAAGGATCTGATCGACAAGCACGTCCAGGCAATCGGCGGCCGCGACGCCATCATGAAGCTCACGTCCGTGGAGCAGAAGGGCATCATGGAGATGGCCGCGATGGGCATCGCCGCCGAGTTCACGGTGTCAGCCGCCAAGCCCAACAAGATGGCCATGCACATGACGATCCCGGGTATGGGCGACATTCAGCAGGGCTTCAACGGTGAAGTGGGCTGGAACGCGGATCCCATGCAGGGTCCCCGCATTGCCGAGGGGGAGGAGCTGGTAAACCGCAAGGAGTCGGCCGACTTTCTGGAGAGCTTTGGTGTGTTCGATGCGGCGGGGTTCACGAGCATGGAGACCGTGGAGAAGACCATGTTTGCTGGCGAGGACGCCTACAAGGTGAAGCTCGTGCGCAAGAACGGCCGTGAGAGCAGTGAGTTTTTCTCGGTGGCCAGCGGCCTTCGCATTGGCTCACAGAGCAAGGTGGTGTCGCCCATGGGGGAAGTGGAGATCAACGCCACGGTGTCCGACTACAAGGACTTCAACGGCATCAAGATGCCCACGCGTCTGGCCCAACAGCAGTCGGGTCAGGATATCGTGATGACCATGAATGTCATCACGTTCAACGCGGTGACGGACGAGGCGTTTGCCCTGCCGCCGGCGGTGAACGCGCTGGTCAAGCCGTAAGTCTGATTTCGTTTCACACACAAAGGGGGTCGCGACTTGTGTCGCGGCCCCCTTTGCTGCGTTCGGGCATACGGTCAGGGCGTTGGCAACACGAACACGGGATAGTCGCGCTCCCACGTGCGGCCGTCCTGCAGCAGCAGCTGGGCCGTGCAGGTCCACTGGCGCGTCCAGCCGGGCTCGAATCGTGACGGCGGAACGCCGGGCGGCAGACACACTTCGGCCATGAACTCGCGTGCTTCGCCGGGTCGGAGCGTGGCGTCGGTCACCTCGGCGTCCACTGCCCACGCCGTGCCCGCGGGCCCGGAGCGCGAATCACGCCAGGCGAGCGTGAGGGTTATGGTGTCCACGGTGCCGGCATGTCGCGGCACAATGCGGTGCACGAGTTCCTGCACGTCGCCAGGCACCAGGTCGGGCGGCTCGCCCACAAGCGATACGTCGCCCACGCGCCGCCACGCGCGAAACAGCGCGCGATTCTCCGTCCACTTGCCCCACGCGCTGGCCACCGCGAGCAGGCCCACCACGAGCGG